>NZ_JAKMSX010000009.1:0-56464 GCF_025772865.1 Campylobacter sp. CNRCH_2014_2452 | reverse complement strand
GGCTTCTATGAATATAGCAGCTAATGATCAAACTCCAGGTGTTACTACACTTAAAGGTGCTATGGCTGTGATGGATATAGTAGAAACTGCTACAGCAAATCTAGATGCCATTAGAGCTGATATTGGTGCGGTGCAAAATCAAATCACAGCTACACTAAATAACATCAGTGTAACCCAAGTAAATATCAAATCAGCTGAATCAAACATCAGAGATGTAGACTTTGCAGCAGAAAGTGCAAATTTCTCTAAATACAACATCCTAGCTCAAAGTGGATCTTATGCTATGAGTCAGGCTAATGCTGTGCAACAAAATGTTTTAAAACTCTTACAATAAATCCAAATAATATAAGGCAGTTTTGCCTTATATTAAATTTCTTTTTTCTAAAATATCTTGTAAAGGTATGATGGCTATTTTTAAGGCTTTTTCTTGGACTAAAGCTAACTCGCTGATTTCTTCTAACCAAGATTTATGTGCTGTAATCCAAGCAACAAGTTTATTTTGTTTATCGCTATCATTGTGCATAGGGTTAACATAAATTTTTGAAAAATTGCTTTCAAGATGAAATAAAGAAGGACTTAAAACTTCTCTTAAGAAAATGTATTTATTACTTTCTATAGTCTCTTTTAGTTGATCTATTTTTGTATTTAACTCATGTAAAGTATAATGTGTTTTGCTTTGATAGTTTAATTCTTTATGTAATTTTTTACAAATTTTTAAGAATTTTTCATTAGCTTTTATATTTTGTTTGATTTGTTTGTAAGCTTTTAACATAAGCTCTTGGCTATCTTTGCGTTTTGGTGGATTTAGTTTTGGAAAAGGTTTTTTTACCTCATCTTTTAAAAGCTCTTTACAAATTTCTTTAAAAGGTTTTTCTATAGTTCCTTCTATCCTTGCCCCACCTTCTGTGGCATTATAAATTTTTGCTTTTGTTTGTTTGTGAAATAAACTTTCAAAAATTTGTTTAAATAACATCCAAACCTCTGAACTTTGCACATAAGTTTTTCCACCATAAGCTAAGGTTTCAAATTTTCCATGATCGCGTTCAAAATCTCCTTCATGATAACTTTCATGTAAAAATCCTTCACTATGAGATTTTCCATCATCACTATAAGCTAAATCTTGTCCTATTAAGATGATATTTTCATGTCCTAACAAAAGTGCTAGTTCATAGTTTAAATGTGCTACACTCATTCCACCGCTTACATAGCCAAAATCATGTAATCCTAAAGAATAAGCAAAAGGCATTGATCTTGAAACTAAAATATATTTTCTTCTATTTTTTTCTAAAAATTTTATACTATCTTTATATACTAACGAAGCTAAAATAAAAGTAATGTCTTTATCAAATTCTTTAAAGTCATTATCAAAGCATTTTGACACCACATCATCTCTTTCTAGCATACAAACATAATCAGGTTTTATACCTGCCTTTGCTAAGATAGGATAAGCACTATCAGCGCAAAATATAGTAGCTTTATTAGCATATTTTTTAAGTAAAGGAAGTTGTTTTTTTAAAGAAGGTCCAGTAGCTACCAATATAGCATTTTTGCTTTTATTTGATCTTTTTTTCTTAAATTCGTTAAAATTTGGATGTGTAAGCATTTTAGGTAAGTTTAGAACAAATTGCTCTATGCCTTGCATAGCATCAATTGGGTCATTTCCTCTTCTTAAGGCAATATTTTTAATAACTTTGGAATTTAAATCATTTATGTTTTTAATTTCTTCTTTTTGTCTTTCTTCATAAAATTCACAATGAATATGTAGAGTGTAAGTTTTTAAAAATAAATTTAAAAAAGAGCATAAAGTATCAGCTTTTGTATAGTTAAATTCCTTTGTATGGATTAAAATAAATCTACCTTCTAAAAGTTCTTTGGAAAAATCTATCATATTAAAAACTAAAAATATTAACTCAATATCTTTTTCATATACAATAACTTTTTTATGTTCTTTATTTGCAAGCAAACTTTTGTAAAATATACCATTGCCTAATCCATAGAAAAAAAGTATAGGGTATCTTAAGTATTCTTTATTAAATAACTCAATTTTTTCTTGTAGTTCTTTTAAAGGATTTATATATAAATTTTTTATATTTTTATAACATATATTACAATTTAAAGGATCTTTATCAAAAACATAAATATAATCTTTAGCTTCTTTTATTCTACCTAATTTTCTTTTTAGTGTTTGATATTCACTTCCTTTTAAGGCTTTTAAATTTTTTTTAAAAATCTCTGTTTTCATTTTTATCCTTTTTGATTAAAAAAATAATATCGTCATTTTTTAATATATTTTTCTAAATTATTTTTAGTCAGAATGTCTTTTATAAAACATTTTTTGTTTAAAAGAATTATTTCTAATTTTTTTAGGGTGATAATAATGAGTTGAAAGTATTCTAAATGAGAGTTGATCCAAAATTTACTTTTTTCTTTTTGCATTTGTTGGCTTTTTGGGATTATTACAAAAATTTTTGCAAGATGAAAGCGTAGTTGATCTAAATAACAAGCGAGCAAAAGTCTTATTAAAGCATTATCTTTAAAATCATCAAGATCAAGCTCGTCTAGATATTGTAATGTAATATTTGCATCAGATGAATTGTTGATAAAATTGATTATGTTTTGATACTTTTTTAAGTATTTTTCTATATCTTCTAATAATTTAATTAATTTATGATAGGTCTTTAGCAAATATTCTTGTTTTTTATCCGGGGTAAAGTTTTCTAAAATAGGAAAATCTTTTTCAATTTTTTCTTTTAAAAACTCTTCACAAATTTCTTTAAAAGGTTTTTCTATAGTTCCTTCTATCCTTACCCCACCTTCTGTGGCATTGTAAATTTTTGCTTTTGAATTTGTGATTAAATGTTCAAGATTAGTTTTAAACATATCCCATGCAATATGTGTTTTTACATAGCCCTTGCCACCATAAGCCAAAGTATCAATTTTTTCCAATCGACTTTCATAAGTTGGACTATGCTTGTAGTTTGTAGGGTGAGAGTGTCCTAGATCATTAAAAGCTAAGTCTTGTCCTATAAAAAAAATATTTTTAAAATTTAATAGATTGGCAAATATAAAAGCTAAATGTGCAACAGAAATTGCTAAATCAACATAACCAAAAGCATTTAAACCAAAATAAGTTTCAAAAGTTTCTTTTGATATACATATAAATTTTCTATTATTTTGCTCTAGATAGTTAATTGCATTAGGATGAACTAATGAAGTTAAAATAAATAATGTGTTTTTATCAAAATTTTTAAAGTCATTATTAAAAAACTCCGCAGTAATTTCTCCTCTTTCAACCATAAAAACATAATCAGGCTTGATATTTTCTTGATATAAAATAGGATAAGCACTATCAGCACAAAAAATTACCACATTATCTTGATACTGTTTGAGTAAAGGTAGCTGCTTACTTAAAGATGGTCCAGTAGATACTATGATTGCATTTTTACTCAATGTATTTCTTTTATTTAGTAATTCTTTTAAGCAAGGTTTTGAAAGCATTTTTGGAATATTTTCCATGAATTGTTCTATCCCTTGCAAAGTATCTTTAGTATCTGTTCCTTTTATAGTTGCAATAGATCTTATACAAGAGAGTATTTTTTGATTTAAATTTAAAATATCATTTGCAAATCTTTCATAGTATCTAGAATGTATTTCTAAAAAATATGTTCTTATAAATTCTCTAAAAGGATTTCTTGACATTAAAGAAAGTAATGCAGAATTTGGCATATTGCATTGTGCTAAAATTAGTTTATTTGTTTTTAATTCTTTTGAAAAATCTATATGAAAAAACAAGCTATATATTAATTCCAAGTTGTCTTCAAAAACTATGATATGCTTTAAATTTGGATTTTGCAAAAGAGCTTTATATAAAATTCCATTTCCAAATCCAAAAAAATAAAGCACAGGATATAATTTATACATTTGATCATATTTTGCCAGCATAGTATTTAATTCTAAAATAGGATTTTCATAAATTATCTTTCCTTGTTTATCTTTAATATTAATATCTAAAGAATCGTTTCCTTGTATTATTATATATGGTGTTTTTTTGATGTTTTTAAAAAGTTTTTGAAAAGATGGGTTAAGGGATTGGATATTTTTCTTAAAAAGCTCATGATTCATAATTATGCCTTTAAATTTTCTTTTATAGTTTTATTATAATTTTCAAGATATAAAATAATCTCATCAAAAAAATCGATTTGTTGTTCTAAGAAAGATTTTGTATTTTTTTCTTTTTCAACTTTGTATTTTAAAACCTCACATTCATTTTGAAAGCATCTAGCTTGTAAAATATCTGAAAAAAATTCACTTTTTGGGAGCTTAAGTCTTAGTTTTTCTAATCTTTCTAAGCTTTTATCTTTAATAGCTTTTTTACATTCATTGATAAAAATTTCACTTTGTTTTATTTGTTTGTTGAGTTTTTCTTTGCATTGTTTTAGTTTTTTTTGTGGATTTTTTGCTTTTGTTAAAATAATATTTTTTTCAATTTTTTCTTTTAAAAACTCTTCACAAATTTCTTTAAAAGGTTTTTCTATGGTTCCTTCTATCCTTGCCCCACCTTCTGTGGCATTATAAGTTTTGATTTTTAATATATCTCTAGCTAGAGCTATATCTTTTTCAAAACTTTTTAAAAACAAATACCATGTGAGTTGTGTTTTTACTTCTTTATTGCCTCCATATGCACAGATTGTTTTATAAACAACTTCTTCATCTCCTTGATCACCATATAAATGTTCTTTTGGGTGAGACTTTCCATCATCACTATAAGCTAGATCTTGCCCTATTAAAATAATATTTTCAAATCTTAAAGCTCCAGCTAACTCATAAGCCATATTAGCAACACTCATGCCATTTCCCAAAAAACCATATTCATTTAAGCCAAGTTTGCTTTCAAAAAACAAAGGTCTTAAAACAAGCATATAATTTCTATTATTTTTTTCTAAATATTCTATGGTTTTAGGATGAGTTAAAGAAGCTATGATAAATAATATATTTTTATCAAATTCTCCAAAATCATTATTAAAAAATTCGCTAGTAAAATCTACTCTTTCTAGTGAAAAGACATAATCAGGCTTAATTCCCTCTTTGGCTAAGATAGCATAAGAGCTATCAGCACTAAAAATCACAACATTTTCTTGGTATTTTTTTAAAAGCGGAAGTTGTTTCATCAAAGAAGGACCTGTTGAAACTATAATGGCATTTTTTGCTTTTGCTTTTCTATCTTTTATTAGATTTTTAAAAGGCGTATGAGCGATGATTTTTTCTAAATTTATAATATTATGTTTTATTCCTAGCAAAGCATCTTTTGGGTCATTTCCACGAGCAAGCATTAGTGTTTTTATGAGATTTAATAAAATTTGCATCACATTTTGAGCATTGGGTGTATAAAAATTAATATAAAAATCATTATAAAAATGAAAATTGAAAATTTTCAGCGTATGTTTGATTTGCGGATAATTAAATAAAACTTTAAGTTGAGCGGTGTTGATATTTGGTGTAAAAAACAAAATAAGTTTTTCTTTTCTAAGAAGTGTGGTAAAATCAATCATATGAAAAGCTAGATATAAAATTTCTAATTCTTCTTCAAAAATAACAATATGTTTTAAATTCTGATTTTTTAAAAGTTCTATAAAAAATTTTCCATCGCCAAAACCATAAAAAAATAATACTGGATATAATTGAAATTTATCATAATCAAAAGAATGACTTTCATCTAAAAAAACTTGATTTTGCAAATCAAAAATTTTATTTTCTATGATTTTAAATTTATGATTTTGAGTGATTTTTCTCAACTCATAAGCTAGTATTTGATCTACTTCAAAAAGAGCTTGGGTGTTTTTTAAAAATAATTCTTTATTCATTTAAAGTCCAAATTTTTATTTTATTATATCAAAATTACTATATTTTATAAAAACATTAAAACAAGGTATTTTTTATCCTTGAAATTTGTTTTTGGAGATTTTTATTTATCAATTCTTTTTCTAAATTTGTAATATTTTTTTCTAGACTTTCTTGTAATTTTTTTATATGGCCTATTATAAGTTCTAACCATTCTAAGTGTTCTTTAATCCAAAGATAATTTTTGTTAAAAACATCTTCTTTTGTTTTTGGGTTAAGTACATAAATTCTAGCAAGATTAAGCTCAAATTGAGTGTTTAAAGGATTAACTAATTCTTTTAAAACATTTATTTTTTCAAATTTAGTTTTAAAACAATCTAATTCTTTAATCAATAATGAAAAATTCTTTTCATCATTTCCTATAAAATTTAGTTTGTTTGACAAGTGAATGCATTCTTTGATTAAAGTGTGGCTTAGTTTTAAAACTTGATGAATTTTGTAAAATGCTTTTAACATTAATTCTTTTTGCTTGTTCTCATTTAATTTTTCAAGTTTAGCAAAAGGTTTTTTGAGTTCTTTTGTTAGTAGTTCTTTGCATACTTGTTTAAATGGTTTTTCTATGGTATGATTAATTCTGGCTCCACCTTCGGTGCAATTATAGGTTGTGATATTAAGAAATTTCTTTGCATTAAAAACAGCTTCTTCTATTTGGGTTTTAAAAAGTATCCAAATTTCATTTGTTTTTACATAATGATTCCCGTTGTAAGCTAATGTTGTTAAGCTATAATCAATTTCTTGAGGATTATAAGTATCATATTTTCCATAGTAATATTCTTCAGGATGTGAAGCTCCATCATCAGCATAAGCTAAGTCTTGGCCTATAAATATAATGTTTTTAAAATCTAAATTTAGGGCTAAAAAATATGCCATAGTCGCTACACTGTGCCCCATATCCATATAGCCAAAATTATGCAGCCCTATAAAGTGTGTAAAAAAAGTATAATAATTAATTAAAGTTGTTTTTCTATATTTGCTTTTAAGATGTTTAAATGTAATAGGATGGATTAAAGATTTTAAAACAAACACTATATTCTTATCAAAATCACCAAAATCATTATTAAAAAATTCTGAAGTTTCTATTACTCTTTCTAAAGATAATACATAATCAGGTTTTATATTGTGTTTTGCTAGTATAGGATAAGCACTATCAGCACAAAATATACTAGCATAATTAGCATATTGCTTTAATAAAGGAAGTTGTTTTATTAGTGATGGTCCTGTAGAAACTATGATTGCGTTTTTTGCTTGTTTTTTTCTTTTTAAAAGTAATTCTTTGAAAGAATAATTTGAGATAATATCAGGAAGATTATAAACAAAATTTTCTATACCCTGTAAGGCATCAATGGAATCGTTTCCATATCTGAAAATAGATTTTTTTATGTATATTTGCATGTTTTTATTGGTTTGTATAATATCTTCTTGATATTTTTCATAATAATCGCAGTGCAAATCTAAAAAATATGTTCTTAAAAAATTAAAAAAAGGACTATTTGAACAAATTTCTTCAAAAATATTAACATCGATCGCGCTGGTATCTAAAATAATCAAAGAATTATTTTCTAATTCCTCACTAAAATCTATACATCGAAAACTTAGATAAATAAATTCTATTTCTTTTTCAAAAATAACTATTTTTTGTCTATTTTTGTTTTGTAAAAGGGCTTTATATAAAATTCCATTACCAAAACCATAAAAATAAAGCACAGGGTATAAAAGATATTTATCATTATATAAGTTTAGTTTTTCATTTAACTCACTAAGAGTATTGCTATATAGTGTATACCCCCCCCCATGATGTATAAAATTAATATCTAGGGAGTCTTTTCCTTGTAGAATTTGGAAATTTTGGGGTTTAAAATTTTCTAATTTTTCTTTTAATTTTTTATTTTTTAAAGCTTCTAAATTTTTATTAAAAATATGTTTTTCCATGATTATTCCTTGAAATGTTTTTCTTCTAAAGCTTTAGCAAATTCTATATCACAACTTGCTTTTTTACCAAGCATGATAGGTAAAAATTTAGGATGCAAACCTAGGCTCGGTCTTACGCTTTTTATATTTTCTCGTGTGAAAATATCACCTTTTTTGATGTCTTTGCTTGCGTATAAACTTCTTGCAAAATGGCGGTTTTTTAAAGTTTTTTCATCCATGCTAAATTCTTTGTTTCCTAAAGCTTGCTCGCTTAAACGCACCATAGAACACATTTGTTTAAACTCCTCAAAATCAAGACTAAATTTAGCATCAGCGCTATTTAAAGTTTTGTCTAATATAAAATGTTTTTCTATGACTCTTGCACCAAGAGCTACGGCTAAAGTTGGTGCTAAAAATCCCTCGCTATGATCACTTAAACCAACAATAGTGTTAAATTTTTCTTGTAAAGTTTTTATGACATTTAAATTTAAATCACAAATTTGTGAAGGATAAGCCGAGGTGCATTTTAGCAAAATCAAATTCGGATTGTTTTCTTCTTTAAAAATTTTAACAATCATTTCAAGTTCTTCTTCATAGGCTATGCCTGTAGAAACTAAAGTAGGTTTGTTTTCTTTTGCTACATAACGCACAAAATCATAATCATTTGCTTCAAAGGAAGCGATTTTATAAGCTGGGGGATTAAATTGCCTTAAAAAATTTACATCTTCTTTAGAAAAAGGACTAGAAAAGCAAATTAAACCTTCATTTTTAGCACATTCAAAAAGTTTTTCATGCCACTCATAAGGAGTTTTAGCTTCTTCGTAGAGCTCATATAATTTGCGTCCATGCCATAAACCACCTTCAATAATAAAATCTTTTTTGTCAGAATTTAGTGTTAAGCTATCTGGGGTATAGGTTTGAATTTTTATAGCATCAGCTCCTGCTTGTTTGGCTGCTTGTATAGTTTTTAAAGCTATTTCAAGACTATTTGCATGATTGGCTGAAAGTTCAGCGATGATGAAAACTTTTTCATTTGTGTTAAAATTTTCTATAAACATTAAAAAACCTTTTTTAATTTAAATAAAAATTTACTATATTTTATATTTTAATTATTAATTATGATTAAAGGTTTATTTAGTAAAATAAATTTATTATAAAGTTATCTAAGGAAAAAACTATGACTAAAACACTAGAATATTCGATTTATCACTTTTGTGAACACATTTTAAAACTTAAAATTACACCAACAAGCGTGATTAGAGGCGAGCTTTATGGGGCTTCTATACCTTTGTATTTTAAAGATGAAGAATATAGTTTTTATCTGTTTTTTCAAAAAAAGGCTCTTAATGAGATTGCGCAATTTTTATTGCATGAAGAGTTAAAAGAAGATGATCTAGCAGATTTAGTAAAAGAAGTAGCTAATCAAATTATAGGTTATGCCAAAAAATTACTTAATGACACTAATGGCAAAGATGAATATCGCTTGGGTGTTCCTGAATATTTAGGACGTATTGATGGATTTTCAAAAATCAAACTCAAAGAAAAATTTACTTATGAAATGAAAAATGCTCGTTTTAGAATAGGTTATAAAAAATTATGATAGAAGATCATTTAGGATTGTTGCAATCTTATGAAGATATTTTAGATATTAGCGTTGATTTTGTTAGTGAGCTTGGTACTACTAATATGAGTGTAAGAGAACTTTTAAAGCTAGAAGTTGGTTCTGTGATAGACCTTGAAAAGCCAGCGGGTGAAAGCGTGGAACTTTATTTAAATAGAAGAATTTTTGGAAAAGGTGAGGTAATGGTGTATGAGAAAAACCTTGCTATAAGGATTAATGAAATTTTAGATTCTAAATCAGTATTGCAGTATTTCAAAAAAGAATTGCAATGAAATTTATTTGGATTTTACTACTTGCTTTACCTCTTTTTGGGGCAAAAATTCTTGATTACAATATTTATCCAAGAGAAGATAGGGTGGATATTACTTTTTCATTTGATGTTCCTTATAAAGAAGGTATTAGTCAAAAGAAAAAAGATGGTATTATTATTTTTACTTTAAATGCTAAAAGTGCAAAAGAGGAAGATAGAGCGTTAAATTCTGATATTATAAAAAAAATTAAAATTTTTTCAGAAGATAAAAAAACTTTTATAGCTTTAAGTGTAGGTGATAAAATACAAATTACCGCTGATGCGATTGGCGAATATGGTTTAAGGTTGCGTGCTCAAAAAGAAGGTGTAAATTTAAGTACTAAAAAAAGCTTAGAGGAAAAAAACGAGGAAATAAAAATGCAAGAATATGATTTTACAAATTATATTTTAGTTGTAAGCGTTTTGATACTTTTGCTTGTTGGACTTTGGTTTTTAAAAATATATCTAAGACAAAAACACCCTTTAGATAGGAATTTTAATTTAATCTTTCAAAGACCACTTGATAGACACAATCAACTTGTAGTTTTTGAGTATGGTTTGAAGCGTTATACTATGATTATAGGAAACTCTAATGTGGTATTAGAAACAAATGAAGCTTTGATAAAAAATGAAGAACAAAACAAAGCACCTCAAAAGCCAAAAGAAAAAGATTTTGACTCTTATTTTGAAGAAAATAAACAAAGATTGCAAAATTTACTTTTAAAACAAAATAATTAATTTTGCTGATTAAAAGCTAAAATGATAAGTTTTGGCTTCGAAATTTTTTTGATTTCTTCTTTTGAAAAATAAATTTGTTTTTTAGTCGAGTATATATACAAAGTATGATTTTTTAGCGTGAAATCAAGATTCTCATCAGTGTCTTTTGCAAGTTTTTTTGATAAAGCTAAAATAAAATTAAGCCAAGCTAATATGTGATTATTTGGTAGTAAATCTTTTATATTTTCTATCGCAAATGGATTGATTTTTTTTCCATTGGCTTTTAAAATAGTAGAAATTAATAAAATTTCTTTATGTGAAAAACCAAAATGCAGGCTATTTAGAGCTATATAAGCACTATGTTCATTGGCAAAATAGAAATTAATTCTCTCGCCTATATGCGATAATTTTGCAGCATTTATAAGATCTTTTTTAAAAGCAAGATTAATTTTATGGATAGGCAAAAGAGTATCAAATAGTTTATTTGCAAAATAAGCACTTTTATCATTATAATCTATACTAAAACGATCTTGTATAGATTTTAAGCTTGGATTGAAATTCGGAGGAAATTTGGCATTAAATTTTGAAAAATCCGTTGTTTCGTTTTTTATTTTAGTATATTTTTGAAAAAGATTAGATAAAAATACACCTTCTCTAACACCCACTGCAGAGGTGATGATATTTTTAGCTTTTAAATTTTTTGCTAGTGCTAAAAATATCACACATCCTTCTTTTATAGTATCAAAACGATCTTTTTTTATGTTAAAATCATTTAAATTTTTAGCATTTTGAATTTTTTCTATGTGATTTTTTTCTTTTTCAAAACTATAACTAAAATTATGAATCATTTTTAACGGGTAAGAGTTTTTTTTCATTATAGAATTTGACAATGCCCTTAAACTTCCACCTATGGCAATGATATTTTCATTTTGAAAATGCTTTGGAACTTGTTTTAGTGCTTCTTGTATAAATTGGTCTAGTGCATTAAATTTTTTTGTATCGTAAAAAATTTCTTTTAATCTTACTGTGCCAAGATCAAGTGAAATACAATCTACAATCTTACCTTCTTTGATTAAACAAAGCTCAGTCGATCCTCCACCTATATCTATAGTGGTGGCATTTTGAATATCTGATAGTAAATTTAGCGCAGCAAGCCCACCTAAAAATGACTCTGTTTTTCCATTAATACATTTTATATTTAAACCTACATTTTTTGCTATTCTAGCTATGAAATCTTTAGCATTGGGCGCATCTCTTAATGCAGAAGTTCCAACAGCAATAATTTTTCTACATTTTTCTTTTAAAGCTTTTTCCTTAAAATAAGTCAAAGCTTTTTCGGCTTTAAGCATGGCTTCTTCTTGAAGAATTTTATTATTATTGTAAGCATTTTCTCCAAGTCTTACTTTCTTTTTGTGCTCACTACAAATGAAAAAACCATATCTTGAGGTTTTTTCAAAAACTACCATACGAACGGAATTAGAGCCAAGGTCAATTACTGCTGTTTTTTTAGCCATTAAATATCTTTATTTTTATGTTTTAAACGAAGCTCATCAATGCTTTCTACATTATCAGGATCAGGTATGATACAATCTACTGGACAAGCTACTATACAAGCTGGTTCTGAAAATTCATTCACACATTCAGTACAAAGATCAGGATCTATGACATAAATTGGATCATTATCATAGATTGCTTCATCGGGACATTCTTCCCTACATGCATCACAGGATATGCATTCTCTAGTGATTAAAAGTGACATATTTTTTTCCTTTTTATAAGTAATAAAGCAAACTTATACTATATAAAAACTTATAGGTAATTTAAAATGAAAGAAAAAACAAAATCTACTTTTTAGAATGATTAAATCATTCTAAAATTTTAGTTAGTTTTTTTAGGAAAACAAAAACGATACCCTCTACGACGCACGGTTTCTATGGTAGAGATGTTAAGCGGTTTATCCATTTTTTGTCTTATTTGATTGATTGCAACCTCTATAACATTTGGAGTTACAAGTTCAGGTTCTTCCCAAATAGCATCTAAAAGTTGTTCTTTTGACACAATCTGATCTGAATGTCTAGCTAAATGAGTTAAAACTTCAAAAGGTTTTCCTTTTAATTCTATATCTTTTCCTTGATAAGTGATTTTTTCTTCATCAGGATCAATCACTAAATCATCGATTTTGATCACATTTGTTCCGCCAAATCTAAGTCTAGCTTCAATTCTTGCCATTAAAATTTCAAAATCTAAAGGTTTTTTTATATAATCATCTGCTCCAGCTTTCAAAGCTTTGATTTCATTTTCTTTATCTGCTTTTGCGCATATTGTAACTATAGCAGTTCTTGGAGATTTTTGCTTAATGGCATTAATTAAATCACTTGCGTCATTATTGCCAATAGTCCAATTTGATAATACTAAATCATAGTGTCTAATACCTATAAAATACTCAGCGTCTTTAAAATTTTCTGAAGTATCACTTTGATAGCCAAACTCATTTAAGGTATTTGATAGAGTTTTATTAAGTGATGCTTCATCTTCTACAACCAAAATACGCATTTTATTCCTTTGAAGATAGTTTTAGTGCAAAAGTATAACACAAATTAAGCAAATGTTCAAAATTCTTTAAAAAAATTTTAATATTTTTTACTCAGACTAGCTCCAACGCATGCATTTTTGATAATATCAGGTTTGTAACAAGTGATATTTATAAATTTAAGCTTTTTATTATGTTTTTTAATATCCTTGCATATGTATTTTAAAGATTTTTCTATAGTTTTAAATTTTTTCTTTTTATAAATTTTTTCTATTCTAATACAAAGTTTTGCATAATCTAAAAATTTTTTACTTTTAGCTTCTAGTTCTATAATAACTTTTTGTTCTTGAATTCTTTCAAAATCCAAAAGCCCTATAATACATTTAAATTCTAAACTGACTTTTATATGACTTTGCATTCTTGTTTTCCAATAAGCCTTAAAATATTTGGTATATGTTTATAAATTACTATAAATGCAATAACAAAAATTGGCGCATGGGTGTTGATCACAGGCATGTCATAATGAAAAATAAATGAAGTAGCTATTAAAACAATTAAAGCTCCTAATGAAGCTAAGCTTGAAATTTTAAATACCTTTCCTATGATAAACCAAGCTAAAACCGCAGATATTATTTCAAAAGGTAAAAATACTGCTAAAACCCCAGCCCCTGTAGCCACTCCTTTACCACCTTCAAATTTTAAATAAGGAGAAAAGCAGTGCCCAAATACTGCTAAAACAGCCATAGTCCATAAGATATTTTCATCATAGCCCATAAATTTTGCCACTAATATAGGTATGATTCCTTTTAATGCGTCTAAAATAGCGGTTGCAATAGCAAGTATTTTAGCTAGTTTAGGATCGCTTTCTTTTACTACCCTTAAAACATTTGTAGCGCCTATACTTTTACTACCCATATTTTTAATGTTTGTTTTAGCAAAGATTTGAGCTAGTAAAAGCCCAAATGGTATAGCGCCTATGAGATAAGCTAAAAGATAGATTATTAAATTTTCCATTTACTTTTCCCTAAGATTTTTGTAAAACTCTGTAATAATAGCAAAAAACCCTGAAATAAATATTTAAGAGATATTTTATCCTATAATAATTTTTATTGTTAAATATAAATTTTTTATATTATTTAAAGAAAATTATAGATATATTTTCAATAAGTTTATTTTAAATAGGCTTTATTTTATCTTATTTAGGAGTAGATAATGAAAAAAATTTCATTATTAGTTGCATCATTATTAGTTGCATCAACTGCTTTTGCTAACGATAAAGCTTTGCTTGATGAAGCAAAAGCTGCAGGTTTGGCGCCTTTACCAAAAGATCAGACAGGTGTTGAAAAACTATTAAAAGAAATGGGTATTAAAGCTAGTAAATTCTCTAAAGAGAAAGCTAACCTTGGTAAAAAGCTGTATTTTGAGCCAAGACTTTCTAAAAGTGGTTTGATTTCTTGTAATACCTGTCATAATTTAGGTATGGGTGGTACTGATGGTATAGCGGCTGCTGTAGGACATAAATGGACAGCTAATCCTCATCATTTAAATTCGCCAACAGTTTATAACTCAGTTTTAAATTCAACTCAATTTTGGGATGGTAGAGCAGGAACTTTAGCAGACCAAGCAAAAGGACCAATTGAAGCAGAACCTGAAATGGCAACTCCTGCCAAATTAGCAGTAGAAAAAATAGCTTCTATGCCAGAATATGTAAAAGAATTTAAAAAAGTTTATGGTAGCAGTGGAGTAACTTTTGATAATATTGCAGATGCTATTGCTACATTTGAAAGAACACTTTTAACTCCATCTAAATTTGATAAATTCTTAGAAGGTGATACAAAAGCATTAAATAAAAAAGAAAAAGAAGGTTTGAAAACTTTCATCGATAAAGGCTGTACAGCTTGTCATACAGGAGTAAATTTAGGTGGTAGTATGCAGGCTTTCCAAGTAGCAGCTAAATATAAATTTGCAAATGTAGGAGATTTTAAAGGTGATGCAAATGGCTTAGTTAAAACTCCAACCTTAAGAAATATTGCTGAAACTGCTCCGTATTTTCACAATGGTGCTATTTGGTCTTTACAAGAAGCAATCAAAGAAATGGGCAGTGTGCAACTTGGCATAGAAATTTCTGATAAAGAAGCAGCTTCTATAGAAACTTTCTTACATGCCCTAACAGGTAAAAAACCAAGCATTACTTACCCTCAACTTCCAAAAGCAACTGAAAAAACTCCAAAACCAGAGCTTTAATTTAAATCTTAAGACGCTTTTTTGCGTCTTAAGCTTACTTTATATAAAATCAAGATATAATTACTGCTTTTAGCCATTAAAGCTTTCTAAATTTATGTTTATGCATAATGCTTTATGGTGCTACCAAAATATTTTAAGAAAGGATAGCTGTATGTATGCTATTATAAAACACAGTGGAAAACAATACAGAGTAAGCCAAGGTGATGAGCTTAAACTAGATCGTTTTGAAGCTGAAGCAAAATCAAGCATAGAAGTAAGTGAAGTTCTTGCTATATGCGATAAAGAATTAAAGGTAGGTGCGCCGTTTGTTGCGGGTGCAAAAGTTGTTTTAGAAGTGATTGCTCATGGAAAAGACAAAAAAGTTGTGATTTATAAAAAAAGACGCAGAAAAGACTCAAAATTAAAACGCGGTTTTAGAAGACAATTTACTCGCGTTAGAGTAGTAGATATTAAAGCTTAAGGAGTAAAGAATGGCACACAAGAAAGGTCAAGGTTCAACTCAGAATAATCGTGATTCTATAGGTCGTCGTCTAGGTGTTAAAAAATTTGGTGGAGAATTTGTTCGCGCTGGCAACATCATCATCCGCCAAAGAGGAACAGCAACTCATGCGGGTAATAATGTAGGCATAGGAAAAGATCATACAATTTTTGCTTTAATTGATGGTTTCGTAAAATTCGAAAGAAAAGATAAAAATAGAAAAAAAGTTTCTGTTTATCCTGCATAATTTTAAGGCTACTTTGTAGCCTTTTTCTTCTTTTTAATCTTAATATATTAAAAAAAATATAATATCATTTTAAAAATTTATACTTTGGTGATTGTATGTTTATAGATAATGTGAAATTAGTTTTAAGTTCAGGTAATGGTGGCAAAGGTGCTGTGAGTTTTCGCCGTGAAAAACATGTTCCACTCGGTGGGCCTGATGGTGGCGATGGTGGAAATGGCGGCGATGTATATTTTATATGTGATAATAATACCCATACGCTAGCGCACTTTAAAGGTAAAAAAGAACTTAAAGCACAAAATGGCCAGCCAGGCTTAGGTCGTAATAAAAACGGCAAAAGAGGGGAGAGCTTAGAATTAATCGTTCCTCAAGGCACTCAAGTAATTGACGCACAAAGTGGGGAAGTTTTACTTGATATGCTAGTAGAAGGCCAAAAAGAATTATTTTTAAAAGGCGGTAAAGGTGGTCTTGGCAATACCCATTTTAAAAACTCTACTAATCAACGCCCAGATTATGCCCAACCAGGTGTGGCAGGAAAAACTTTAAGTGTGCGCTTAGAATTAAAACTCATAGCAGATGTTGGGCTTGTGGGCTTTCCAAATGTAGGAAAATCCACTCTTATAAGTGTAGTATCTAATGCAAGACCTGAAATAGCTAATTATGAATTTACTACTTTAACTCCAAAACTTGGTATGGTTGAAGTAGATGATTATAATTCTTTTGTAATGGCAGATATCCCAGGTATTATAGAAGGTGCAAGCGATGGTAGGGGTTTGGGACTTGAGTTTTTAAGACACATAGAAAGAACTTCTTTTTTGCTTTTTGTGCTTGATCCGTTAAGAGATATGAGCTTAAAAGAGCAATTTTGTATTTTAAGAAAAGAATTGGAAAAATTTTCAAGCAAGCTTTATGCAAGAAATTTTGGCTTAATGCTTTCAAAAAGTGATAGTGTAAATTTAGGCGAAGAATTTGCACAAAAAATAGAAGATGATTATAATAAGTTAAAAGTTTATTTACAAAGTCAAAATAATCCGCAAAGTTTTTTCATCAAGGTTTCAAGCCTTGAAAAAACTGGACTTAAAGAGCTTAAATTTATGCTTTTAGAAGAAGTTAAAAAAATTAGAAGTCAAAATAATCTTTGATGAGTAAAAATTTAACTATAGATTTTATTCAAGAATATATCAAGTCTAATTTTAAAGGCTTGGTATATAAATTTACTTATAAAGAACATAGCTTTTTTTATAATCCCGATAAGGTTTTAAAAAACGGAGTTTATTTTTGCACTATTAAAGAAAATGATGGCATAAATGATAAAGCTTCGAATTTAAATAGAGAAGGTGTATTTCGTCTAAGTTACTCTCTTTGTGATCAAGATTACCAAAATCTTTTTGGTAAAAAACCTAAAAAAGCTTTAAAGGGTGAGGTTGTTAGTTTAAATTATGATTTTTCTATGCTTGATTTTATCATGCCTCATCCAATTTATGCTTATATGGGGTATATTTGCATCAACAACCCTTCTAGAAAAAATTTTGAAATTTTTAAAGATTATCTTGAGCTTTCATATCAAAAAGCTATAAAAACTTATAAAAAAAGGATAGTGGCATTATGAAAAATATCATTTTTATGGGAACTCCATCTTATGCAACTTGTATTTTAAAAGAGCTTGTTGATAAAGGGTTTAATGTCAAAGCTTTATTTACCCAACCTGATAAACCTGTGGGTAGAAAACAAATTTTAACCCCAAGTGATACTAAAAAATTTATTTTAGAAAATAATTTAAATATAGAAATTTTCACTCCAAAAAGCTTAAAAGATGAAAACATAACCAATAGAATAAAAAGCTTAAAACCTGATTTTATAGTTGTTGCTGCTTATGGGAAGATTTTGCCAAAAGAAATTTTAGATATTGCTCCTTGTATCAATTTGCACGCTTCCTTACTTCCTAAATATCGCGGGGCTTCGCCTATACAAAGTGCTATTTTAAATGGGGATAAAATAAGCGGGGTTTGTACTATGCTTATGGAAGAAGGACTTGATAGTGGTGCAATCTTAGAAAGTATAGAATGTGATATAGAAGGTAGAAATTCAGCTGAAGTGTTTATTATGCTTTCAAATTTAGCTGCTAAACTTACTGTTTCTACACTTTTAAATTTTGAAAAAATTATCCCAAAAAAACAAGATGAAAATTTAGTTACACATTGTAAAAAAATCAAAAAAGAAGATGGCTTGATTGCTTTAAATAATGCAAATGAAATTTATCAAAAATTTTTAGCTTTTACACCTTGGCCTGGAATTTTTTTAGAAAATGGTTTGAAATTTTTAGATATAGAATTAGTCGATAGTGAAAAAACTCAAAAATCAGGCGTGATTTTACAAATAGAAAAGGAAGGCTTTTTGCTTTCATGTAAAAAAGGTGTTTTAAGGATTAAAAATTTACAAGAAAGTGGAAAAAAGGCTTTAGACGCTAAGACTTATTTAAATGGAAAAAGGTTAAAACTTGGAGATAGTTTATTTTGATGAGCTTGAATCAACTCAAATTTATTTAAGTGATAAAATTCGTAGTGGAGAAATTACTAACAATACAGCCATTTGTGCTTTTATTCAAAGTGCTGGTATAGGTAGTAGGGACAATACTTGGCAAAGTAAGCAAGGAAATTTACATGTATCTTTTTGCATAAAAACTCAAGAATTAGCACAAGATCTTCCTTTGGCTTCTGCTAGTATATATTTTGCATTTTTAATGAAAGAAGTATTGCAAAGAAAAAATTCGAAAGTATGGATTAAATGGCCCAATGATTTTTATATAGAAGATAAAAAAATAGGCGGATTGATGAGTTCTAAAATCAATGATTTTTTGGTTGTAGGAATAGGGATTAATCTTAAATATGCTCCATTTAATGCTGAAATTTTAGACATAGAAGTAGATATAGCAAAACTTTTAAATGAGTATTTTTCTTATGTAGATGAGAAAATTTTATGGAAGAATATTTTTAGCAAGTATATGCTAGAATTTGAAAAATCAAGAAATTTTTTTATACATAATGAAGGTAAGATTTTATCTTTAAAAGATGCTTTGTTGTATAAAGATGGTTCTATATTGTTAGATAATAAAAGGATATATAGTTTAAGATGAGTGAGATAATAACTATTGCAAATCAAAAAGGTGGGGTAGGTAAAACTACTACCGCTATTAATCTAGCGGCTTCTTTAGCAGTAGCTGAAAAAAAGGTTCTTTTGATAGATATTGATCCACAAGCTAATGCTACAACAGGGCTTGGTTTTAATAGAAGTAATTATGAGTATAATATTTACCATGTTTTTATAGGCAGGAAAAAACTTTCTGAAATCATTTTAAAAACTGAACTTCCACAATTATACTTAGCTCCATCAAATATTTCTTTGGTTGGAATTGAACAAGAAGTAGTAAAAGAAAGCGGAGAATATAGAACGATTTTAAGAGAAAAAATCAAAGAAATTGCTAAAGATTATGATTTTATTATCATAGACTCACCTCCTGCACTTGGAAGTATTACGGTAAATGCTTTTGCAGCAAGTGATAGTGTTATTATCCCTATACAATGTGAATTTTATGCGCTTGAGGGTGTTGCGATGGTTTTAAACACCATAAAATTTGTGAAAAAAACTATCAATCCAAAGTTAAAAATAAAAGGTTTTTTACCAACTATGTATAGTTCACAAAATAATCTTTCAAAAGATACTGTGGAGGATTTAAAGCAAAATTTCAAGCAAAAGCTATTTAGAACAGGTGATAATGAAGATGATTTTATCATCATACCAAGAAATGTAAAACTTGCTGAAAGTCCAAGTTATGGAAAACCTATTATACTTTATGATATAAAATCCCCAGGTTCAGTAGCATATCAAAATTTAGCACATTCTATATTAGGATAAAAAATGGCAAAAAAAAGTGCATTAGGAAGAGGTTTAAGTAGTATTTTGGCTGATATTGATGAGGTTTATGAAAAAGAATTAGGATCAAAAGAAGGCAAAATAGAAGAAATTGATATAGATTTAATTAGTCCAAATCCTTATCAGCCAAGGAAAAATTTTGATACACAAGCTTTAGAAGAGCTTGCGGGGTCTATTAAAGAATATGGTTTAATTCAGCCTATTGTAGTTTTTAAAAAAGATGAATTTGATTATATTATAATAGCTGGCGAGAGAAGATTTAGAGCATGTAAGCTTTTAGAAAAAGAACAGATTAAAGCCGTAGTTTTAAATGTGGATGATATAAAATTACGCGAGCTTGCTTTGATTGAAAATATCCAAAGGGAAAATTTAAATCCTATAGAATTGGCACATTCTTATAAAGAATTATTGGAAATTCATGACATAACTCAAGAAAAATTAGCAGATCTTATTCACAAGTCAAGACCACAAATTGCTAATACCTTAAGACTTTTAAATTTAAATGAGCAAACGCAAAATTTCATTATAGAAGGTAAAATTTCACAAGGTCATGCAAAAGTTTTAGTAGGACTTGAAAAAGAAGAAGAAAAAATGATAGTTGATACTATCATAGGTCAAAAACTTAATGTAAGAGATACAGAAAAACTGATTAAAAATTTTAAAAATTCAAATAATTTAGAAAAAAATACAAATTTAAATAAGCAAAATCAATCTATATTAAATTTAAAAGAAAAAATAGAATCTTTTGGATTTAAGACAGTGGTGAAAGATTTAAAAATTATTGTTAATTTTTCTGACGAAAATGAGATTTTAAAATTTTTAAAAATACTAGATTAAATATGCTTTTAGGTATATTTTGGTATAATTGCGCGTTTTATTTAGATTTATTTAGGAGTATTAATGTTTAATGATGTACATTTTTCCATCATGATAGCTACTGGTGTCATTTTTTTGCTCATGATAGCAATTTTAAATTCTATACTCTATAAACCTTTGATTAAATTTATGGATTCTAGAGATTTGACCATTAAAAATGACGAAGAAAAAATGAAAAAAAATTCTGATGATGTTTCAAATGTAGAAAATGAGTTGGAAAAAATTCATATACAAACAAGAGATGAGATTAATCAAATCAAAGCAAAAGCAGTAGAAGAAGCTAAAATAAAACAAGAAAAAGAATTATCAATAAAGAAAAAAGAATTAGAAGAACAAATGCATGTTTTTCTAAAAAGTCTAAGAGAAAAAGAAAAAGAATTAAAAGAAGAGATGCGGTTAAAAATGCCAGAATTTAAGCAAAGCTTTAAAGATAGCTTGAGTAAAATTTAAGGAAGATAAATGTTGAAAAAAATTACATTATTATCGGTGCTTCCTTTTTATGCTTTTGCAGCAGGTAATGGAAGTGGCGAGTATGATATTATCCCAAGAGCAGTTAATTTTGTTTTGTTTGCTGCTATTTTATATTATTTTATAGCAACACCTTTAAAAAATTTTTACCACGGAAGAATTGCAAAAATTGCCTCTAGGATGAATGAAATACAAGAAAAACTTATTGCAAGCAAAAATCATAAATTAGAAATGATGAAAAAACTAGATTTAGCTAAACAAGAAGCAATTAATGCAGTTGCTCTTGCAAAAAAAGAAGCAGAAATCATTACAGATAAAATAGAAGCTGAAACAAAAATGGAGATTAAGGCTTTAGAAAAAACTTATGAAGAGCATAAAGAATATGAAATAAGAAGAATGGAAAAAGAAGTTGTGCAAGCGGTTTTAGAAGAAATTTTTGAAGATCAAAGTTTACAGCTTCAGCAAAAAGAAATTTTAAATATCATGATGAAAAAGGTGTCTTGATGGAAAGTGTAATTGCAAAAACCTATGCAAAAGCTATATTAGAAAGAAAAGATTTTGAAAATTTTTATTCAAATTTATTACAACTTAGTTCAGCTTTTGCTTCTGATAAATTTGTAAGTATTTTAAATGCTTATGAGCTTAAACAAGAAAAAAAATTAGATTTTATACTTTCTTTATTAGATAATCCAAGTGATGCTTTTAAAAATTTTATGAGCTTAGTTGTTGGCAACAATAGAGAGATGTTAATTCCAAGCATTACTAAAGAATTGAGTGAACAAAAAGCATTAAAAGAAAATGAATTTTTAGGGCAAGTTTATTCAAAAGAAAAATTAAGTGAAGAAGAAATTAAAAATTTAGAAGAAAAACTTAGTCTTAAATTCAACGCAAAGATTAGATTAGATAGTAAAATAAGTGATAATGACAGTGTAAAAATTAGCTTAGATGGACTTGGTTATGAAATTTCATTTTCAATGCAAAGCTTAAAAGCTAAAATGAATGAATATATATTAAAAGCAATTTAAGGAGACTTGATGAAATTTAAAGCAGATGAAATTAGTTCTATTATAAAAGAAAGAATTGAAAAATTTGATTTTAATCTTGAAATAGAAGAAACCGGTAAGATTATTTCAGTTGCTGATGGTGTTGCTAAGGTTTATGGTCTTAAAAATGCTATGGCCGGTGAGATGGTTGAATTTGAAAATGGCGAAAAGGGAATGGTGCTTAACCTTGAAGAATCAAGTGTTGGTATTGTTATTTTAGGAAAGGGACTTGGCTTAAAAGAAGGAAGCTCTGTAAAAAGATTAAAAAAACTTCTAAAGGTTCCAGTTGGTGATGCGTTGATAGGCCGTGTTGTAAATGCTTTAGGTGAGCCAATTGATGCTAAGGGAGCGATTGAAACAAGTGAATATCGCTTTGTGGAAGAAAAAGCAAAAGGTATTATGGCTAGAAAAAGTGTTCATGAACCATTACATACGGGTATTAAAGCTATTGATGCTTTAGTTCCAATTGGTAGAGGACAAAGAGAGTTAATTATTGGTGATAGACAAACGGGTAAAACTACTGTTGCAATAGATACAATTATTAGTCAAAAAGGTAAAGATGTTATTTGTATTTATGTGGCAATTGGTCAAAAACAAAGCACAGTGGCTCAAGTAGTTAAAAAGCTTGAAGAATACGGTGCAATGGATTATAGTATAGTAGTAAATGCAGGTGCTTCAGATCCTGCTGCATTGCAATATCTTGCTCCATATACAGGTGTAACTATGGGTGAGTATTTTAGAGATAACTCAAGACATGCGTTGATTGTTTATGATGATTTGAGTAAGCATGCTGTTGCTTATCGTGAAATGTCTTTGATTTTGCGTCGTCCTCCGGGTCGTGAAGCTTATCCAGGGGATGTATTTTATTTACATTCAAGACTGCTTGAAAGAGCAAGTAAATTAAGTGATGAGCTTGGTGCAGGAAGCTTAACAGCATTACCTATTATTGAAACTCAAGCAGGGGATGTTTCAGCTTACATTCCAACCAATGTTATTTCAATTACTGATGGTCAAATTTTCTTAGAGACAGATTTGTTTAACTCAGGTATTCGTCCTGCGATTAATGTTGGTTTATCTGTATCTCGTGTTGGTGGTGCTGCACAAATTAAAGCAACAAAACAAGTTTCAGGTACCTTAAGACTTGACTTAGCTCAATATAGAGAATTGCAAGCTTTTGCGCAATTTGCAAGTGATTTAGATGAAGCAAGTAGAAAACAACTTGAGCGTGGACAAAGAATGGTTGAAGTTCTAAAGCAGCCTCCATATTCTCCGCTTTCAGCAGAGAATCAAGTTGTGATGATTTATGCAGGAACTAAAGGATATTTAGATGATATTGCAGTTTCTAAAATTGGAGAATTTGAAGCAGCTTTATATCCATTTATTGAAGCTAAATATCCAGAAATTTTTGAGCAAATTAGAACCAAAAAGGCTTTAGATAAAGATTTAGAAGAAAAATTAGCTAAAGCATTGAGTGAGTTTAAAGCAAACCACATATAAGGTTTTTAAATGTCTAATTTAAAAGAAATTAAAAGAAAAATAAAAAGTGTTCATAATACACAAAAGACAACTAATGCTATGAAGCTTGTCTCTACTGCCAAATTAAGAAAGGCAGAAGAGGCAGCTAAAAAGTCAAAAGTTTTTGCTCAAAAAATTGATGAAGTTTTATCTGAAATTGCTTTCAAGATTAATCAATACGAAGGACTTGATGATAAACTTCCGTTTTTTAGAAAAAAAGACAATATTGAGAAAATGGATATTATTTTCATTACTGCTGATAAAGGTTTATGCGGTGGTTTTAACATTAAAACTATTAAAACAGTAAATGAAATGCTCGAAGATTGTAAAGCAAAAAAAATCAAGGTAAGATTAAGAGCTATTGGTAAAACAGGTATTGAGTATTTTAATTTTCAAAATATTGAAATTTTAGAAAAATATTTAGACACAAGCTCTAGCCCTGATTATGAAAAAGCTTGTGCTATTATTAAAAATGCAGTTGATGATTTTATAAATGAAGTTACAGATAAGGTTGTAATTGTACATAATGGCTATAAAAATATGATTTCACAAGAAATTCGTATTAATGAATTATTACCAGTGCAAGCTATTGCGAGCAAAGAAGAACAAGAGTCTCAATCTTTAATGGATTTAGAACCTGAAGATGAAGAAATTTTAAATGATTTATTAAAAACTTATTTTGAATATAATATGTATTTTTCTTTAGTTGATTCTTTGGCGGCTGAGCATAGTGCAAGAATGCAAGCTATGGATAATGCAACCAATAATGCAAAAGCTAGAGTTAAACAACTCAATTTAGCTTATAATAAAGCAAGACAAGAATCTATTACCACCGAATTGATAGAAATTATCAGTGGTGTTGAGTCAATGAAATAAATTTAGGAGTGATGATGCAAGGTTTTATTTCTCAAGTTTTAGGACCAGTGGTTGATGTTGAATTTAAAGAATATCTTCCACAAATTAACGAAGCTATAATTGTAAATTATGAATTAGAAGGAAAAGAATGCAAGCTAGTGCTTGAAGTAGCTGCGCATTTGGGTGATAATAAAGTAAGAACTATCGCTATGGATATGACTGATGGTCTTGTTAGGGGTTTAACGGCTGTTGCGACTGGAAACCCAATTAGCGTTCCAGTGGGCGAAAAAGTACTTGGAAGAATTTTCAATGTAACAGGTGATTTGATTGATGAGGGTGAAGAGATCAATTTTGATAAGCATTGGTCAATCCATAGAGATCCACCTCCATTTGAAGAGCAAAGTACAAAAAGTGAAATTTTTGAAACAGGTATTAAGGTAGTTGATTTGTTAGCTCCTTATGCAAAAGGTGGTAAAGTAGGACTTTTTGGTGGTGCAGGCGTTGGTAAAACCGTTATTATTATGGAGTTAATCCACAATGTTGCATTTAAGCATAGCGGTTATTCTGTTTTTGCAGGTGTTGGTGAAAGAACTCGTGAGGGTAATGATCTTTACAATGAAATGAAAGAAAGTAATGTTTTAGATAAAGTTGCATTATGTTATGGTCAAATGAATGAACCACCAGGAGCAAGAAATCGTATTGCTTTAACAGGTCTTACTATGGCTGAGTATTTTAGAGATGAAATGGGACTTGATGTGTTGATGTTTATTGATAATATCTTTAGATTTTCACAATCAGGTTCTGAAATGTCAGCACTTTTAGGAAGAATTCCTTCAGCTGTTGGCTATCAACCAACTTTAGCTAGCGAAATGGGTAAATTCCAAGAAAGAATTACTTCAACTAAAAAAGGTTCTATTACTTCAGTTCAAGCAGTTTATGTGCCAGCAGATGATTTAACAGACCCTGCTCCTGCAACTGTTTTTGCGCATTTGGATGCAACTACGGTTTTAAATAGATCGATTGCTGAAAAAGGTATTTATCCAGCTGTTGATCCGCTTGATTCTACTTCAAGAATGCTTGATCCACAAATTATTGGTGAAGAGCATTATAAAGTAGCGCGTGGAGTACAATCAGTACTTCAAAAATACAAAGATTTGCAAGATATTATTGCTATTTTAGGTATGGATGAATTGAGTGAAGAAGATAAATTGATCGTTGAAAGAGCAAGAAAAATTGAAAAATTCCTATCTCAACCATTCTTCGTTGCTGAAGTATTTACAGGAAGTCCTGGTAAATATATTAGTTTAGAAGATACAATAGCAGGTTTTAAAGGTATTTTAGAAGGGAAATATGACCATTTACCTGAAAATGCTTTCTATATGGTAGGTGGAATTGATGAAGTTATTGAAAAAGCAGAAAAACTTAAGGCTTAATAATGGATAATTTAATACATATAGAGGTGGTAACACCTCTTGGTATGATTTACAATGATAATGTAAAATCTATTGTTCTTCCTGGAAGTGAAGGTGAATTTGGTGTTTTAAAAGGACATGCATCTTTAATTTCTTCTTTAAGGGCAGGGATTATAGATATAGAAAAATCAGATTCTACCCATGAGTTAGTTGCTATTGATTCAGGTCATGCAAAAGTTTCTGAAACGAAAGTAAGTGTTTTAGCAAAAGGTGCTGTGTGGGTTGGAGGAAATAGTGATAGTGAAATAGCAAAAAGATTAGCAGATGCAAAAGATTTAATCAAATCTATGAGTAGTGATAGTGTTGCTTTAGCTTCTACTTTTGCTAAGATGGATAATAATGTAAGGCAAAAATAGTGGATTTTCAATCAATTTTTCATTTTTTTGAAAATACAAGCTTAATTACTTATATTGTATTGGCTTGGCTTTCGGTGTATTTTATACTTAGTTTTAGTATTTTATTTTCAAGATTAATGCTTATTAATAAATGGATGCAAGATGAAAGTCAGGCTTTAGAAGCTTTGATGAGAGGAGAGAGGGATTTAAGCCAAAGTGCATCAATTTTAAAAAAATGTATTGAGATTGATGAAACTAAGATGAATATTTATAAAAATTCTGTTGAAAAAAAAGCCACAATTGGATTAACTTGGCTTAGTATTATTGCTTCAACCTCTCCTTTTATAGGTCTTTTTGGTACAGTTATTTCTATACTTGAAACTTTTGGTGGTTTAGAAATGCAAAATTCTTTGAGTATTATTGCGCCAAAAATTAGTGAAGCTTTGGTAGCTACAGGTTGTGGAATTTTAGTGGCAATTCCCGCATATAGTTTTCATTTGATTATCAAACGCAAAGCTTATGAACTAATTAATATTTTAGATAGTGAGATAAAAGTATTAGTAAGTTCAGCAAAGGTTTAATTGATGTTTTTAGAAGAAAAACCCGAACTAAATATTACACCTTTAGTGGATATTATGCTTGTATTGCTTGCTATTTTAATGGTAACAGCACCAAGTATTACATATGAAGAAAAAGTTCAACTTCCTCAAGGTTCACAAAAAACTTCAAGTGCTCCAAATATCAAAAGTTTAATTATAACAATTAATGCAAAAAAAGAAATTTTTATAGGAAAAGATAAATTTAATTTTTTAAGTTTTGCGGATAATATGAATGCATTAAAAATGCAATATAATACTCAAGAAACAGTTTTCATTAGAGCGGATAAGAATTTAAAATATGATGATGTAATGAGTGTTTTAAGAACAATGAAGCATTTGGGTTTTCAAAAAGTTGCTTTGCAAACTGAGTAAAAAATGGAAGAAAATTCTACATATAATTTTAAAGCTTTTACTTATGCGATTTTAGTTTATTTTTTTGTTGTTTTTTTAGTATTTTTTAAGTTAGTCGAATATAAGCCAAAAGCTATTGAATATACTAATGATCCTAATAGTTTTATTAATATAGAACTTGGAGATAGTATAAATCAAAATCAAGTAAATATGATACAAGAGCTACAAAAGGAAAATTTGCAAAGTTTATTTGAAGAGAATCTTTTGCAAAAATACACTACAAATAAAAATGTTAATACTCAAAATGTAGAACAACAAGCTAGTGTTTTCAATGAGTTATTTGGCAAAATAGAAGACTATCAAGAAGAAAAAACTACAAAAGTACAATCTTCAATGCCATCGAAAAAACCTACTTTTACTCAAAGAGAAAAAATCAATGATTTTTCTAAGCAATTAAATGAAAATCTACAAATTAATCAAGAATTAGGACAATCTGTTATAGAACAAAAAATAGGAGTTTATGATCAATTTTTAGGTGCTGTTAGAAAACATCTTGAAGATAGATGGAGAATATACAATCCTAGTGGTAATTTAAGTATAGAAGTAGAATTTGTAATTGATAATAACGGATATTTTTATTTGTTAAGTACCACTAGCGCACATAGTGATAATTTTGATAAAAAGGCGAAAGAATTTTTACAAAATTTAGAAGGAAAATACATAACTTTACCTCCAAATGGTAAAATAAGAAAAATTAAAATGAAACTTAGTGATATAATTGAGTTTAAAACGGAGAAGTGATGAGAAAAATATTAGCGTTTTTATTTTTTTGTTCAGTATTATTTGGGCAAGATGCGACAATATCTGTTGTAAATAAAGGTATGCAATTACCTAAAATTTATATTAAAGATCAATCAAGATTGAATGATTTAGATCTTAAAAAAAGCTTTTATAATATGCTTGTTAATGATATAAAAGTGAGTTCAAATTTTGAATTAACTCAAGATGAAAAACAAGGTGATTATATTTTTTCTTATGTTTTAAATAAAAATGGTAAGCTTTTGGATATTGATGTTGAAATTTTAGCTGCAAATGAAACAAAAACGAGATTTTATGAGCAAATTCTTTCCATTGAAGAATATCCATTTTTAGCACATAGAAGTGTCGCTCAAATGAATAGAAAATTAGGTTTTGCACCGGTTGATTGGATGGATCATAAAATTTTAATAGCTAGAACTCAAGGTAATAAGCAAAGTGATATTTTGTTAGCAGATTATACTTTAACTTATCAAAAGATATTAATATCAAAAGGTTTAAATTTATTTCCCAAATGGGCAAATAAAGAACAAGATGCATTTTATTTCACTGCTTATGAAGATGAAATTCCAACACTTTATAAATATAATATGAAAAATAAAAACATCACAAAAATCATTGCTAGTAAGGGTATGATGGTTGCTTCTGATGTTAGCGATGATGGTAAAAAAATTTTACTTACTATGGCGCCAAAAGATCAGCCAGATGTGTATTTGTATGATACAGATACAAAAGATTTAAAACAGATTACAAATTATACGGGTATTGATGTAAATGGCAACTTTGTAGATGATGATAAAAAAATCGTATTTGTATCAGATCGTTTAGGTTATCCAAATATTTTTATGCAAAATTTAGATTCTAATTTAACAGAACAAGTAGTTTTTCATGGTAAAAATAATTCTTCAGTTTCTACCTATAAACATTATATGGTTTATTCTAGCAGGGAGGTAAATCAAAGTGGGGTTTTTAATCTTTATTTAATGTCAACCCAGAGTGATTATATAAGACAACTCACTGCAAATGGTAAAAATCTTTTTCCAAGATTTTCAAGTGATGGAGAAAGTGTAGTATTTATTAAATATTTAGGTTCACAAAGTGCCTTAGGAGTCATTAGAATTAATGCAAATAGGGCTTTTCATTATGGTTTAAAGGTAGGTAAAATTCAATCAATTGATTGGTAAAATATCAAAATTGTATTTTTTTTGTTATAATTAAACATGATTTTTAAATAAAAAAGGGGAAAAGCAATGAAAAAAATCATTTTTGCTTCAATTACTGCGTTTGCTGTTATTGTAAGTGGTTGTGCTACAAAAAATACTAGTGTAAGCAGTTCAAGTAGTGTAGATGGATCAAAAGGTAGTGGTGGTTCTGATAGATTTGAAAATCTTGAATCTTTAAATTCTATTGCAAATGTGTATTTTGATTTTGATAAATTTAATGTTAGAAAAGATATGCAAAAAGTTGTTGCAGATAATGCTGAAATTTTCAACAAAGAAGCCGCGAATGCTGCAATTGTAGTTGAAGGAAACTGCGATGAATGGGGAACTGATGAATATAATCAAGCTCTAGGTTTAAAAAGAGCTAAAGCTGTTAAAGAATCTTTAGTAGCTCAAGGTGTTAGCGCAGATAGAATAAGCGTAAAAAGTTATGGAGAAACTAATCCTGTATGTACTGAAAGAACAAAAGCTTGTGATGCGCAAAATCGTCGTGCAGAATTTAAATTATCAAAATAAGTTTTAAATAAATGAAAATCAAATTATTATCAGTAGCTCTTTTAGGAGCTACTTTTTTATACGCTGAAATTTCAGCATTTGATGCAGGAAAAGTAGATACAAAAACACCTTATGGCTTAACTCAAAATGAAAAATTACAATACGAAAATCAAGAACGCTTAAAAGCTTTAAATGAATATTATACTAATTTGACTAGTAAGATAAATACTGCTGTAGAAAATATAGAAGGTTTACAAAGTGTAACCGAGGGTTTAAATGCTCAATATTCTAAAGCAAATACAAAATTACTTTCACTAGAAGAAAACTATCAAAATTTTGATGCAAATATCACAAAAGAAATTCAAAATTTAAGAGCTTATGTAGAAGAAAATAGGCAAATTCAAGAAAAAAATCACCAAGAAATTCAAAAAGTATTGAGCGAAATAACAACTTTGATCAATAAAATTAATGATGATTATGTTTCTAAAGAAGATATGAACCAAACCATAACTTTTTTTCAATCGGAAATAGCTAGAGTGCAAAATCAAACAAATAATATTCAAGTTGTTCCTATTGCTAGTGAAAGCAATAAAACACAAGAAGTCATTAAAGAAACAAATACGACTTTGGAAAAAGAAATTGTTCAAGAGAAAGATGATAGTTGGAAAAAACTGCAATCTAGCGAAATTTTAAAAAAAGCTATTGATGAAACCAATAAAAATCAATTTGATGATGCAAAAGAAAAATTTGAGCATTTAATTAGTATCCATTATAAACCTGCTAGATCTACTTTTTGGCTTGGAGAGATAAGATATAAACAAAAAGATTATGCAGGCGCTTTGGGATTTTACAAAAAAAGTTCTGCTATAAGCACCAAGGGTGATTATGTGCCAAAATTACTTTATCATACGGCTATTAGCTTAGATAAAGTTGGGGATCCAAAAAGTGCTAATAAATTTTACAAAGCTTTAAAGACAGCTTATCCTGATAGTCCTGAAGCAAAAGTTTCGCCAGATAGAAAATAAAAAAGGAGATAAAATGGCTATAGAAAAAAATAGTGTAGTTTCAATGTTTTATGAGTTAAAAGATGCAAACACAAATGAAGTTTTAGAATCAAATATTTATGCTGAACCTATTTCTTTTATTTTGGGTAAGGGTCAAATTTTAGAAGGACTAGAAGAAGAAATTCAAAAACTTGATGCCCCATGTAATGCCGATATTGTGATAAAAAAAGAAAATGCTTTGGGTGAATATGATGCAAATGCATTGCAAACTTTACCAAAAGAACAATTTGCAGGGATTGATTTGCAAGTTGGTATGGAGCTTTTTGGCGAAGGCGAAGATGGTAATACAGTAAGAGTAATTGTTAGAGAAATTACTGAGAATGAAGTTACTATTGATTATAATCATGCTTACGCAGGAAAAGACTTGTTATTTTCAATTAATATTGTAGATGTTAGATCTGCAAGTGAAGATGAAATTTTAACAGGAATTATTGCAGGTAGCAGAAGTTGTGGATGTGGTGGTGGAGGACATCATCATGATCATCATCACGGACATGGTGGTGGTGGATGTTGTGGTGGCCACGGACATGGTGGTGGCGGTTGCTGCGGTGGACACTAATGAATAGTGCATTTATTTTCCCAGGCCAAGGCTCTCAAAGTGTTGGTATGGGGCTTAGTTTTTATGAGAATTCACTTAAAGCAAGAGAATTATTAGATTGTGCAAGTGATTATTGTAAAATTGATTTTAAAAATTTGCTTTTTAAGGAAAATGAAAATTTAAATAAAAGTGAATTTACACAAATGGCCATAGTGTTAAACTCACTAATGGCTTATGAAGCTTTAAAAGAGCAAGCTAGTATAGAAGCTAAGTATAGTTTAGGCCATTCACTAGGAGAATTTAGTGCTTTAGCGACTCAAGGCGCATTTGACTTTTTAGGTGTTATAGCACTTGTTAACAAGCGTGGCCAATTTATGCAGGAGGATTGCTCTAAAATCGAAGCTGGTATGATGGTGGTTTTAGGACTTGAAGATAAAGCAGTAGAAGAACTTTGTCAAAAGGCATTAAGTGAGCAAAAAAGTATTTTTGCAGCTAATTATAATTGTGAAGGACAGATTGTAGTAGCGGGCTTAAAGCCTGATTTAGCTTCTTATGAGAGTGAGTTTAAGAATGCAGGAGCCAAAAGAGCTATGCTTTTGAATATGAGTGTTGCAAGCCATTGTCCATTATTAAAAAATGCGTCTTTAAAACTTACAAAAGAACTAGAGCTTGTGTTAAAAGATGATTTTAAAAGTGTAGTTTCAAATGTAAATGCAAAAATATATAGTGATAAAACTCAAGCTTTAACACTTTTAAGTGAGCAACTTATAAAGCCTGTTCTTTATAAACAAAGCATTAAAACAATAGACAATGAAGTGGATTTTTATATAGAATTTGGTGCGAGCGTGTTAAAGGGCTTAAATAAAAAAATCACTCAAAAAGAAACTTATGCTTTAAGTAAAATAGAAGATATTGATGAAATTCTAAAGGTGATTAAATGAAAATAGCTATTTTAGGAGCTATGCCCGAAGAGGTTACTCCTTTACTCGAAACATTAAAAGAATATCAAACAATTGAATATGCAAATAATACTTATTATATTGCAAAATACAAAAATCATGAATTAATCATCGCTTATTCTAAGATAGGGAAAGTAAATTCCACTCTTAGCGCAACTATTATGATAGAAAAATTTAAAGCTGAACTTATGCTTTTTACAGGAGTGGCTGGTGCTTTTAATCCTAGTTTGGAAATAGGGGATTTAATCTATGCTACAAAATTAGCTCAATATGATTTAGATATTACAGCTTTTGGACATCCGCTTGGTTATGTTCCTGGTAATGAAATTTTTATAAAAACAGATGATAAGCTTAATAATCTTGCCATAGAGGTCGCTAAAGAACTTGGTGTTAAATTACAATCAGGTATTATCGCTACGGGTGATGAATTTATTTGTGATGAGAATAAAAAAGCAAAAATTAGAGAAATTTTTAACGCAGATGCTTGTGAAATGGAAGGAGCTAGTGTGGCTTTGGTATGTGATGCTTTAAAAATTCCATGTTTGGTTTTAAGATCAATGAGTGATAAGGCAGGTGAAAAAGCTGAATTTGACTTTGATGAGTTTGTAGAAAAATCCGCTAAAATTTCAGCTAATTTTGTTTTAAAAATTTGTGAGAAATTATGATAAATCTTAGCAAAAGACTAATCAGAGAAGTTGCAAAAGCAAATGCCAAGTTTTCCTTAATAGGAGATAATGATAAAGTTTTATTAGGACTTAGTGGCGGGAAAGACTCTCTAGCCCTAGCTCATCTTTTAAAGCGTATGCAAGCACATGCACCTTTTAAATTTGAACTTAAAGCAGTAACTTTAAGTTATGGCATGGGTGAAGATTACACCAAACTTCATAATCACTGCAAAGAACATGGTATTGACCATGAGGTTATTGATTCTAATATTTATGAAATTTCAGGTGATACCATTAGAAAAAATTCAAGCTTTTGTAGCTATTTTTCAAGAATGAGACGTGGTGCTTTATATACTTACGCCTTAGAAAATGGTTTTAATAAATTAGCCATAGCTCATCATTTAGATGATGCAGTAGAGAGTTTTTTTATGAATTTCATTTATAATGGTGCTCTTAGAAGTTTAGCGCCAAAATATAAAAGTAAAAGAGGTGTAGAAGTCATCCGTCCTTTGATTTTTGTAAGAGAAAGACAATTAAGGGAAAATGCTATTAATAATGAATTAGAAGTAATTGGTAATGAATTTTGTCCTGGTATGAAATTAAGTGAAAAAAATGTAAAATTTCCTCATGCTAGAGAAGAAGCTAAGCAGCTTTTAGCAAATTTAGAAAAAGAAAATCCAAAATTATTTACGAGCTTAAAAACTGCATTTGAAAATATCCACACGGATAGTTTTTTCATGGTTAAGGATAATGACTAAACTTTTAATTATAGTTGATTATCAAAATGATTTTATCGATGGTAGCTTAGGTTTTGAAAAAGCTACCAAGATAAAAGATAATATTCTTACTCTTTTAAAAAATCATCAAGGTGATGTTGTTTTTACTTTTGATACGCATGATGAGAATTATTTAAAAACCCAAGAAGGAAAAAAACTGCCTATTTATCATTGTATTAAAGATACTTTTGGTTGGCAAATGCCAAGTGATTTTAATGTGTATTTAAAAAATGCAAAAAAAATCTTTTATAAGAATGCTTTTGGTAGTTTAGAATTGGCTAATTTTTTAAAACAAAATCATTATGAAAGTATAGAATTTTGTGGTTTGGTTTCGCATATTTGTGTATTTAGTAATATTATTTTAGCTCAAAGCGCCACGCCTAATTCTAAAATTATTTTACATAAAAACGCTACTGCAAGTTTTAATGAATCTTTAGAAAATAGTGCTTATGAAATTTTACAAGCTTATGGCATAGAGCTTTTATAGATGCAAGGCTTTATTTTGAACACTCAGAGCGTAAAAGATGAGGATTTGATTGTTTATCTTTTAAGTGCCAAAAAAGTTATTAAAAGTTATAGATTTTACGGAATGAGACATTCTAATATTCTAAATGGATATAAGATTGATTTTGAACTTGAAGAAAGTTCTAGATTTTTACCGCGCTTAAAAGATGTTTTACATATTGGATTTTCTTGGGTTTTAGATAGAGAAAAAATGTTTTTTTGGCAAGAATTTATCAGGCTTTTTTATTGGCATTTAAAAGATGTTGAGGAGATTGATAGTTTTTATTTTGAGCTTTTAGAAGATTGTGCTAAGCGTTTTGAAAAACAAGATTGCAAGCGTGTGATTGTGGATGCTTATTTAAAGATTCTAAGCTTTGAAGGACGCTTGCATAAGGATTTTATTTGCTTTTTATGTGATGAGTGTATAAAAGAAGATGTTGTATTGATAAGGGCTTTTTTGCCTGCGCATAAAAAATGTGCTTTTGGCTATGAGTTTAAAGCTAAAGATCTTGTGAGGTTTTATGAAAATTTTAATTCATCGCATTTTAGCGATGAATATATTGATAATTTATATAAAATCATTAAAGAGGGTTTTTAAGAGTAATATCATACATCATAATAGCCTCTTGTCTTAATTTTGCGATGATATTTGCACTATCAATATGTGTATTTTTTATAATAGCTTCCTTGCTATTTTTAATATCTTCAAGCAAATTTCCAAGTTGTTTTTGGGAGCTTTGTAAGCAAGTGCTTATACATTTTGGTTGTGTTTGTTGTAAAACTTGCTCGAAATTTAAACTTTGATTGTTAAGCTTTGAAGCATGTGCTGCTAGATTATTTGCACTTGTTCTAATGCCACCTAATGCTTTGTAAATCCCTTTTGAATTGATATGAGCTGCCATGAACCTTCCTTGTTTTATGGTATCTCTTCATTCATATTGCTTAGAATTTTACAAGCAAAAATCATTCCTTATTGAAAAATTCTTGCATATATTTTCGCATAATTTCTGCATCATTAATGCGATTAACACAATCTCTAAAATTTGAAGCATCTTCATAGCCTTTAGAATATTCATGTAAGTGCTTTCTAAATATGCTTATACCTTGTTCTTTGTAATGTTTTAGCATTTCTTCAAAATGTGTAAAGATGATTTTGTTTTTTAAAATTTTATCGATTTTTTTGCCAGTTTTTACCTCGTGAAATATCCAAGGTTTTCCTATGCTTGCACGCCCTATCATCAATGCATCACAATTTGTTATTTTAAAAACTTCTTTAGCATTTTCTGTGCTAATATCGCCATTTGCAACTAAAGGAATTTTGATATTTTCTTTAGCTAAAGCTATAGCTTCATAATCAGAATTTCCACTATACATTTGTTTTCTAGTGCGACCATGCATACTGATAAAATCTACCCCAGCATTTTCACATGCTTTAGCAATGGTAATAGGATCTTTTTTTTCAAACCCTAATCTTACTTTGACACTAGTTAGCTTTTTATTGCTTGTTTTTTTGATAAGTTCTAAAATTCTTTGCAATTTATCAAGATCTTGCAAAAGAGCACTGCCTGCACATTGTTTTATAACTTTATTTACAGGACAGCCGCAATTAAAATCAATCCCATCTATAAAATCAAAACGATTTAATATTTCTACAGCTCTTTGAATCACACTTTCATCCGAGCCTGCAATTTGAACTATATAAGGATTCTCAAGTTCAGCTTTTTCTAACATTTTAAGAGTTTTTGAGCTTTCATACACTAAAGCATTAGAACTTATCATCTCACTAATTGTTACATCAGCTCCAAATTGTTTAACTAAATTTCTCAAAGGTAAGTCCGAAAAACCTGCCATAGGAGCTAAAAACAAAGGCTTTTTACTAAAATCTATCATTGTATAAATTTTTCAAGTTCTATTTTTTTATTATGTTCTCTTAAAAAGAGCAAGAGTCTAAAATCCTTATGTTCGTTTTGATCATTTCCTAATTCATTAAGCAATTCATCATACATACCAAATTCTGCTAAAGTATAAAGATAAGCTCTTAAAGCTTGAGAATGACTATCTTTTAACTTTTTAAATAAAGCAATTAATATTTGAGGCTCTAATTTTTTACAAAGTATTTTTGTGCATTGTAAATATGACTTATCATCTAAGGTATTCATGCTAAGCAAAACTTCGATTTCAGCATGATTTAATTCCAAATTTTCTTTTTCAAATCTATCCAAAAGTAATAAAATATCATCTTGATTTTTTTGTATTTTTAGTGTTTTAATTTGGCTATAAGGTGCATTATCTAATACCATTTTATAAGCAAAATTTTCTAATTCATTTGTCAGAGTTTCTTTATTTTTAATAAAAGAAAAAGCATAGTCGCTATCTTTTTGGAAATGATTTTTTTCATTTAAAATGAAAATTTCATTATGTGGATCGAGTTTGTATTTTTTTAATTCCACAAATTCCTTTTTGTCTAACTGCTCTAAAATATTTATAATATCATCTATTTTTGTATTTTGATTTTTTTCTTTAAAATAAAGAGCTTGAGTGTTTTTGGCTATATCTTGAAATTCTTGAGTTTTAAATTTAATTTTGCTTATTTTTTTCAAAAATACATCAATTAAAAAATTTTCATAATTTTTGCTATCTTTAATAAGATTTTTGTATTGTAAATGTTTTAAAAAGCCATAAAAACTCATATGCAATAAAGCTAAAACCATCAAAATAAATGCAGGTAAAATTACCCACAAGCTGATAGGTAAATTTAGCTCAAAAGTAGAAATTGTGAAAGTGTAATTTCCCAAATTTAGATTATAAACTAAGGCTGCTACGATTAAAAGATAAACTAAACTTGCAAAGAAAAATAATTTTACTTTCATAATTCTTTCCTTTTTTCTAAGTTTTCACGACAATTTATACAATATTTTGCGTGAGGTTTTACTTTGAGTCTTTCAGGATGTATATCTTCATCACAATACTCACAAATTCCATAAGTATTGTTATCTATTTTGCTTAATGAATGTTTAATTTCTTCTAATTCTGTTTTTAAATTTTCATTGATTTTTAAGTCAATATGTGAGCTGTTGTCAATTTGCTGTAAATCAACTTCATCTCTTGGTTCACTATCTTGCAGATCATGGATATTGTCTATATTACCTTGAAGTTCTTGTAAAATTTCTTTTTGTCTTTGAAGTAATATATTTTTAAATTCTTCAAGATTTAACTCTTGCATAAATGCTCCTATTTGTGGTATGGATGATTTGTATTAATGCAAAATGCACGATAAATTTGTTCTAAAAGCATAGTTTTAGCAAATTTATGCACTAAAGTCATTTTGCTAAGAGCTATGCTTGTATGCATTTGTGCGATGAATTCTTTTTCAAGGCCATAAGCGCCACCTATAAAAAAAGAAATTTCATTTTTATCTTGTAATAATTTAGCAAATTCTACACTTGTAAGCTCTCTACCCTTTTCATCTAAAGCTATGCAAAAACCTTTTTTATAAGGATTTAGCGCGTTTGTATAAGATTTTTTTGCTTCTATGGTATTGGTATTTTGTGCTAAATTAATTTTATTGTTAAAAATACAAATATCATTAAAATTGCAAAATTTTTTGATGAGCTTGGTGTAGTGCTCATCTATTTTACTAAATTCATTATTATTGTTTTTTTGAATGCTTAAAAGATTAATATGCATTTTTAATTTTTAGAAAAAAATCTTAAAAAATCTGCTATAAATTTTTTATGTTCACTTCTTTCTACAATAGCATCAATCAATCCATGTTCAAGTAAAAATTCGGCCTTTTGAAAGCCTTCTGGTAAATCAGCACCTATAGTTTGTTTGATAACTCTAGCTCCTGCAAAGCCTACTAGGGCACCAGGTTCAGCCATAATGATATCTCCAAGCCAAGCAAACGATGCGCTCACCCCACCCATAGTTGGATCAGTTAAGACAGAAATATAGGGAAGCTTTTCTTCTGATAATAGCTTTAATGCTGCACTTGTTTTGCTCATTTGCATTAAAGAATAAGTGCTTTCTTGCATTCTAGCTCCACCACTTGCGCTCACTATAACAACAGGAGTTTTTTTCTCAATTGCCCTTTCAATAGCTCTAAGAATTTTTTCACCTTCTACTGAGCCCAAACTTCCACCCATGAAAGAAAAATCAAAAACAACTAATTGAGTTTTAATGCCATCTATATTGCACTCGCCACTTATTATAGCGCTTTTTCTTCCTGTTTTTTCTTCATTTTCTGCCAATCTTTTTTTATATGATTTACTATCAACAAATTTAAGCGGATCAATCGCATGTAAATCTTTATCCATTTCTACAAAAGTATCTTCATCACTAAGTAGCTCGATGCGTTTTAAAGGATTTAATCTCATATGAAAATTACATTTAGGACAAACATTATAACAAGTTTCTATTTCTTTATAATACATTAACGCATGACAAGAATTACATTTTACCCAGTGATTTGGAGCTTCGCTTGGAGCGGCTTGTTTGCGTCTTATGCTAGAAAAAATATCTAAAAAATTCATTATCTCTACCTAAAATAAAATTTCAAAATTATAGCAAGATTTTAGTATTTTTAAAATCTTGCACCCAACATAAACTCGAATTTGCTTAAGTCGTCTTTTGAATTGGTGTTAAATGGTTTAGCAAAAACTAAATTTAAAGCACCTAGTGGGGTTAGCCACTCAAAGCCAACACCTGTGCTCCATCTTTGAATTTGACTTAAAGAACTCTCACCTATGGCACCATAGTCAAAAAACACACTTCCTCTTAGTTTGATTCTATCAAAGATTGGAAAACTAAGCTCTACAGAATTTGCAAAAGCCACTGTACCACCTGTTTCATCACCCCATTTGTTTTTAGGACTCACGCTTCTTCTATCAAAACCTCTAATAGTTCCTATGCCTCCAAGGTATAATTTTTCATTGATAGGTAAATAACCTTGATCCCATACCTTATAAAAACTTGCTTTATAGCGATAAATCAAATCCCAACCTATAAATTCTTCTAAGCCTTGATAATAATTAAATTTAGTAGTAGAGCTTATAAATTCTTGATCTCCACCTAAGCCTGCATATTCAAGTGAGGTTGAAGCGATAAAACCTGATCTTGGTAGATAATAATCATCTGTATTGTTAAATACTATTGAAGGAGTGATAGAGCTTTTGTAAGTTTTACCAAGTTTATATCCTTGAGCGATTAAGCGATCACTCAAATGATAAATATCACTTTGCTCAAGATTGTAAGTTAAATCTATACTTGTATATCTTCCCAAAGTTTTACCAACACTTATATCAAAACCATAGTTTCTCTCATCATAACTATCCCATTCTAAACGATCTGAATATAATGATCCTCCAAGAGAATAATCACTATCATTTACTCTAGGATTTCTTAAAGATATTCTACCTGAAAGTGTATCATCGCCTTTGTCTATACTTACACTTCCCTTCATGCCAGAGCCTAAGATATTTGCATCAGATAATGAAGCACTAAGTAAAATTCCATCACTAGTTCCATAACCAATACCACCTGAAATAGCTCCAGTTGAAGCTTCTTTGACTTCTACTATCAAATCAATATGTGTATCATCTACTCTTTGTTCTTTAATATCTACATTTTCAAAATATGCAGTTCTTCTTAGAGCATTTCTTGAGTCTATTAAATCAGTTCTATTATAAAGATTGCCTTCGGTTAGATAAAGCTCTCTACGAATAACCCTATCAACTGTTTTAGTATTACCTGAAATTTCAACATTTCTAACATATACTTTTTCATTAGGTATGACTTTAAAAATAATCATAGCTTCATGGTTTTCTTTATCTTTTTGTATATCAGGTATAACCTGTACAAAAGCATAACCCAAATCAGCTGTCTTTGTTTCTATAGTTTTTATATCTTCTCTTAGTTTTTCTATATTAACTATTTTTCCAACACTTAATTTTAAATCATTTACTAAAGCTTCATTTTCTTCATCACTAAAAATAGGATTAAAAATTTTAATCCCTTTAACTTTATAAACCTCACCCTCGTTGATAAAATAAGTTAAATCAGCTTGATAAGTATCTGTATAAGTATTTAAAAAAGCAGGAGATACGCTCACATCAAGATAACCTTCTTTTAAATATACATCTGAAATTCTTGAGCTATCATTTGCAAGATCAAAGATTTTAAGCTTACCATCGTTAAAGCCCCACATCCAGCCTAGGGCTTCTCTTTGTTTATTTGCTACCGCAGGTTCAATATCTGAATAACTTAAATTTTTTGCACCACTTAAATGTACTTTTTCTATGATGATATTTTCCCCACGATTTACAACAAAAGTAAGTTTTAATGAGCTTGAATTACTTAATTTTTCATCTTTGATTTCTACAACAGTATCATAAAAACCTTTGGCTTGATAAAAAAGTTTGATTTTTTCAGCTGCGTCTTTAGCTGAATTTTCATCATATAAAATTCCAGGTTTTAAACCAACAAGGCTTTCTATTTGTTTTCTATCGTTACTTGCTATACCTTGAATATCTATTTTTCCAATGGAAGGTTTTTCTATTACTTTAAAAGTTAGCACCCCATTTTTTTCTTCTACTACTATATCTTTAAAATAATTTCTATCAAAAAGGTTTTTAATCGCTATGTCTATACTAGCAGGATCGATTTTTTGTCCTATTTTTAATTTAGAAATCGCAATAGCACTTTCTTTAGAAAGTTGCGATAAGCCTTCAAATTTTATATCTTTAATCGTAGCTGCACATAAAGAACTTGAGAGTGCAAAGAAAACAAACCATTTTTTCATCATTTTACCTAAATTTTTATATACAAAATCGTTATAATACCAAAATATTTTTAACTAATGCTTTTTAAGGAAAATTTATGAAAGTAGGTATAATCGGACTTGGCTTAATAGGTGGATCTTTGGGCCTTAGCTTAAGAGAGAATAAATTAATAGATTTAGTTTGCGGATATGATATAAACAAAGAATTTGAACAAATCGCGCTAGAGCGAAAATTAATAGATAAAATTGTTTCATTTGAAGAGTTAAAAAAATGTGATGTGATTTTTTTAGCTATCCCTGTAAGAGCTATTGTAAAAATTTTAAAAGAATTTCAAGATATTTCTAAAGATTGCACTATCATTGAGCTTGGAAGTACAAAAGAAGAAATTATTAAAAATTTACCATCTGATTTACAAAGTCAATTTATCGCAGCTCACCCTATGGCAGGAACTGAAAATAGTGGTCCAAATGCAGCTATAAAAGACTTGTATAAAAATGCAGTTTGTGTTTTGTGCGATGTGCAAAATGCTGATCATATTCATCAAAAAAGGGCTATAGAAATTTTTTCAGATTTAGGAATGAAGCTTGTATTTATGGATAGTATCGCGCATGATCATCATGCTTCTATCATTTCACACTTACCGCATGTGATTAGTTTTTCTTTGGCAAATTTTGTGATGAAAGAAGAAAATAAAAAAAATATAGCCCATCTAGGAGGCCCTTCTTTTAAAGATATGTGCAGGATTGCTAAGTCAAACCCTCAAATGTGGAGCGGTATTTTTGAACAAAACAAACAAAATTTATTAAATTCTATTGATTTATTTCAAAAAGAATTACAAGAGTGTAAAAAAATGATAGAAAAATGTGATATAAATGAACTTGAAGCTTGGATTAAAAGTGCAAATAAGTTAAGAGAAATTTTGTAAAATTTTTTATAATTTACTCTTAATTTGCTAAAGCATAATATATTTTTACAAAAATTATACAATGAAAGTGGAGAATATGGTTTTTACGCGTAAAAGATCAAATAAAAAATGGATTTTTCTAGTTTTTTTAATACTTTTAGTCTTTGGGGTTTTTGTGTTAAATACAAAGCTGTTTGAAAAAAATCCTCCATTAATCCAAACAAAATCAGATATTATTTATAGCAATTTAACAGATCCTATATCTATAGAAATAAGCGATGAAAGCGTTTTAAAAGATGTTAAAGTCACACTATTTAAAGCAAATGAATTAAATGGTGAAATGCTTGTTAATGAACATGTTAAAGGTAATAAAAAAAGTGTCCATTTTGATTTAAAACTACCAAAACCAGCTTATAAAGAAAATGTTGATTCTTATAAGCTTGTAATAGAAGCAAGTGATAGTAGTTTTTGGAATTTCTTTTTAGGAAATCAAGCGCTTAAAGAAGTGAAAGTTATCATTGATACCAAAAAACCATTTGTAGAAATTTTAGACAATTCTTATCAAATCGAACAAGGTGGAGTAGGTAGTGTGGTATTTAAAGCAAGTGATGAGAATTTACAAGAAGTTTATATCACAACTGATAAAGATAAAATTTTTAAAGCAACTCCTTATGTGAAAGAAGGATATTATGCTGCTTTGATTCCTTGGGAGGCAACTGATGAGCATTTTAGAGCTTATGTAGTGGCAGTAGATAAAGCAGGTAATGTAAACAAGCAAAGAATTAGATATTATTTTACCAATAAAAAATACCGTGTATCAAATATAAAAGTAAGTGATAGATTTTTAGATGGAAAGATTGAATTTTTAGCACAAAAATATGCTCCAAAAGATAGAGAGTTAAGCAGGCTTGAAAAATTTAAATTTGTTAATGAGGACTTAAGAGCTTCTAATGAAGTTATCATTCATGATATTACGAGTAAAGTTCCTGATACTATGATTAATAATTTTAAAGTTAATCTTTTCAAGCCTTTAAAAAATGGCCAAAAAGTAGCTGATTATGCTGATCATAGATTTTATTCTTATAATAATCAAGCATTTAGTAGTTCTTATCATATGGGACTTGATTTAGCAAGTGTAAAAGAAGCGCCTATCATTAGCAATAATGATGGTGAAGTGGTATTTGTACAAGAAAATGGAATTTATGGACTAAATATTATTATTTATCATGGTTTTGGGATTTATACTCTTTATGGACATTGCACTAATGTGGATGTAAATGTGGGCGATAGAGTTAGAGCAGGTGATGTTATAGGCACTACAGGCACTACAGGCTTAGCGCTTGGAGATCATGTGCATTTTGGTGTTTTGGTGCAAGGTGTTGAAGTGCGTCCTGAGCAATGGCAAGATGCAAAATGGATAAAAGAAAATATCTATAATGTATTAGAATCAAGCAAAAAAAGAATTTTGAGTGAATAAAAATGAATCAAACAACAATAGCAAAAGAAGTTAAAGGTGTTGGTATAGGTTTGCACAAGGGTGAGCCTATTAGTATAAAATTAGAGCCATTAGAAGCTGGTAGTGGTATAGTGTTTTATAGAAGTGATTTGGGAATTTCTTATGAAGCAAAGCCTGAAAATGTCATCGATACACAAATGGCTACTGTAATAGGCGATCATAGGGGTTATGTTTCTACTATAGAACATTTAATGAGCGCAATTAATGCTTATGGTATTGATAATGTGCGTATAGTTTTAGACGCAAACGAAGCTCCTGTAATGGATGGTAGCAGTATAGGTTTTTGTATGATGCTTGAAGAAGCAGGTATAAAAGAGCTTGATGCGGCAAAAAAAATTTTAGTGATTAAAAAAAGTGTAGAAGTAAAAGAAGGCAATAAATTTGTGCGTTTAAGTCCTACGGATATGCCTATTATAAACTATACAATCGAATTTGATAATCCTATTATAGGCAAACAAAATTATTGTTTTGAATTTAGCAAACAAAACTACATAGAGCAAATAGCAAGAGCAAGAACTTTTGGATTTTTAAAAGATGTTCAAGCTTTAAGAGCTATGAATTTAGGTCTTGGTGGAAGCCTAGAAAATGCTGTTGTGGTTGATGATAATCGTATTTTAAATCCTGAAGGTTTGCGCTTTAAGGATGAATTTGTGCGTCATAAAATTTTAGACGCTATTGGGGATTTAACCTTGCTTGGATGTAGAGTTTTTGGAGATTATACTTCTTATGCAGGTTCACACAAGCTTAATCATCTTTTAACTAAAGAACTTTTAAAAGATCCTAGTACCTATGAAGTGGTAAGCTTAGAAAAAAGCACACATAAGGTTTACGAAAAGGTTTTTGCATAAAAAAGGTTACTTTGCTTTTAAATGCCATAGCAAAACCTTTAATGCTTGGTATTTATGAAAATGATTTATTGTTAAATACCATTGAAAGTGATTTAAAAGTTAGCGAGGTTTTACCAAAAATATTGCAAGAATTACTTTCACAATATGAGTTTGAAAAGCTTATTTATGTACATGGGCCAGGTTCTTACATGGGTATAAAGATTTCTTATGTTTCTTTTGAGACATTAGCCATAGTCAAAAACATTCCTTTAAAAGCAATCGGTGCTTTTGAGTTAAATAACAACACTCCTATACCTGCAAACAAACATTTATGTTTTGTAAAAAAAGACAATGGTGAAATTATTTTAGAGAAGACACAAGCAGGAAGTTTTTTTATGCCTCAAAGTTTAAAAGGTTTAAATTTAAGCAAAGAAAATACACCTTTTTATGTTTTAGATGCAATTAATTAAGGTAAAAAATGAAAATTTTAGTTCCTGCGACAAGTGCAAATTTAGGTCCTGGTTTTGATTGTTTGGGCTTGAGTTTAAAACATTTTAATCAAACTATAGTTGAAAAATCTAAATTTTTTAGTATTAACATACATGGAGAAGGTGAAAATAATATCTATCTTAAAAAAAATAATACTTTTGTTAATATTTTTTATGAAATTTATCAAAGACTTAGCGGTAAAAAAGATAATTTTCGTTTTGTTTTTCAAAATAATATCCCTTTAGCAAGAGGTATGGGAAGTTCTTCTGCTGTAATAATTGGAGCTATTGCTTGTGCTTATGAATTAAGCGGATTTAAAGCAGATAAAAATATCATTTTAAATGAAGCTTTAAAATATGAAAATCATCCAGATAACATAGCTCCAGCAGCTCTTGGAGGTTTTGTGTGTGCATTAAATCACAATCAAAAAGTCTTAGCTATAAAAAAAGAAGTAGATAAAGACTTACAAGCTGTTATAATTATACCAAATGTAGCGATGAATACTCAAAAATCAAGAACAGTTTTAGCTAAAAAAATTAATCTAGAAGATGCTGTTTTTAATCTTTGTCATGCTTCATTTTTAACAGCTTGTTTTTTAGAAAAAAAATATGACATGTTGAAATATGCAAGTTTAGACAAACTTCATCAAAATCAAAGAATGAAACTTTTACCTGAGCTTTTTGAAGTACAAAAATTAGCTTTAGATAATAATGCTCTCATGAGTACGCTTTCAGGCTCAGGTTCGAGTTTTTTCACTCTAGCTTATAAAGATGATGCTAAACAAATCAAAGAAAAAATCAAAAATAAATTTGCTAAATTTAGAGTTGAGCTTTTAGAATTTGATGATGAGGGCTTTAAAATTTGCTAAAAATTCCAAAAAAAAGATATAATTTTGAAAAACCATATACCCATTAGAATGTGCATTGTTTGCAAAGGTCGTTATGAAAAGCAAAGTTTGCATCAATTTCAAATAAAAAATTCTCAAATTATCACTAAAGTGGAATTTGGTAGGAGTTTATATATTTGTAATCCATGTTTTGAAAAAGATGAAAAAATATTGCAAAAGGCTTTTATGAGAGCTTGCAAAGGCAATTTTTATGGTAGTATAAATCAGCAGGATTTAAAGGAGATATTTTTTAATGACAGATGTAAAGATTAGCGAAATCGCTCAAGAGTTAGGATATACTAGTAAAGAAATTATAGAAAAAGCCAATGAAATAGGCTTAGAGGATATAAAATCCCCTAACAAAAAAGTATCTTCTGAAATCGCAGAAGCGATTTATCAATATGTGCAATCAGGCGAAATACTAGATGTGGTAAAAAAAGTGGCCAAACCTAAAAAAGAAAGTGCGACTAAAAAAACTACTACTAAAAAAGAAGAAAGTAAAAAAGAAGAGAAAAAAACTACTAAAAAAGAAACAAAAACTCCTGTTAAAACAACAAATGAAAAGAAAGAAGAAAGTAAAAAAGAAGAAAAGCAACCTGAAAATCCTATTAAAAATGAAGCATTAGAAGAAAAAAAAGAAGAAATTAAATTCGATGAAAAACTAGGCTCTAATTTAAATTTAGCTAAAAGAAGAGGTTTAGTTATCGTTAAAAAGAAAAAAGAAGAAAGTAAAGAAAACCAAATAAACAATGAAGAAAAATCTAATATACAAAATACTCAAGGTTTGAGCCTTAGTATGATTTTTTCAAATTCAGATGAGAATTTAAAAAGAAAGAAAAAAGAAAAGAAAAATCATCCTGTAGCAAGTAAAAAAGAAAACACTACTAAAATGGATCTTTTAGGAGATAAAGACTTTGCTGATATTTCTTTAGAAGATGACGATATGGTAGTTTTACCTGATTTTAGTGTAAAAGAAAACAAACCAGCACAACCAGCAAACAAAAAACAACCAAATATTTTAAAGCAATCTTTAAATAACTCTATCAACCCATTTGGCGAGGGTGGTATACAAAGAAGAAGTCGTAAAAAACCACCTAAAAAGGTAGAGAAAAAAGAAAGTGAAGCTATAACAAGTGTAAGCATACCTAAAGAAATTCGTGTGTATGAATTTGCTGAAAAACTTGGTAAAAACACCGGAGAAGTTATCTCTAAACTTTTCATGCTTGGTATGATGACAACTAAAAATGACTTTTTAGATGAGGATGCTATAGAAATTCTTGCTGCTGAATTTGGAGTGGAGATTAATATCATTGATGAGGCTGATGAGTTTGATTATGTAAAAGATTATGATGAAAATCAAACAGAAGAAAATTTAAGCCAAAGAGCTCCGGTTATTACTATTATGGGGCATGTTGATCATGGTAAGACTTCTTTGCTTGATTATATAAGAAAATCACGCATTGCAAGTGGCGAAGCAGGTGGGATTACTCAGCATGTGGGCGCTTATATGGTGGAAAAAAATGGTAGAAAAATCACTTTTATCGATACTCCAGGCCATGAGGCATTTACTGCTATGCGTGCAAGGGGAGCTAGTATAACGGATATTGTTATTATCGTAGTAGCTGCAGATGATGGGGTAAAACCACAAACTAAAGAGGCGATCAATCATGCAAAAGCAGCTAATGTGCCTATCATCATTGCTATTAATAAAATGGATAAAGAAAACGCAAATCCTGACATGGTAAAAACCCAACTAGCAGAAATGGACATCATGCCAGTAGAATGGGGTGGAAGCCATGAATTTGTGCCAGTTTCAGCTAAAAAGGGTGATGGTGTAGAGGATTTACTTGAAATTGTATTATTACAAGCTGATATTTTAGAGCTTAAAGCAAATCCAAAAGCCCATGCTAAAGCAAGTATTATAGAATCTTCAGTGCAAAAAGGTAGAGGTCCTGTGGCTACTATCATCGTGCAAAATGGTACTTTAAGAGTAGGAAATACAGTCGTAGCAGGGGAAGCTTATGGTAAAGTGCGTGCTATGAGTGATGATCAAGGCAAAGCTTTAAAAGAAATAGGCCCAGGTGAGTGCGGAGTGATCATAGGTCTTAGTGAAGTAGCTGATGCAGGAGAAACTCTAATAGCCGTAGATAGTGATAAGCAAGCAAGAGAATATGCTAATAAACGCCATGAATACAACCGCCAAAAAGAACTAAGTAAATCTACTAAAGTAAGCATAGATGAGCTTGGTGCAAAAATCAAAGAAGGCAATTTAAAAGCCCTTCCTGTGATCTTAAAAGCAGATGTGCAAGGTTCACTTGAAGCGATTAAGGCTAGTTTAGAAAAACTCAAAAACGATGAGATTAAGGTTAATATCATCCATAGTGGGGTAGGTGGGATTACTCAAAGTGATATAGAGCTTGCAAGTGCGAGTGAAAATTCTATTGTTTTAGGTTTTAATATACGCCCAACTGGTGAGATCAAAGAACGCGCTAAAGATAAAGGCGTAGAGATAAAAACTTATAATGTTATTTATAACTTGCTTGATGATGTAAAAGCCTTACTAGGTGGTATGATGAGTCCTATCATCTCTGAAGAACAACTTGGTCAAGCTGAAATTCGCCAAGTGATCAATGTACCAAAATTAGGCCAAATCGCAGGTTGTATGGTGACAGAAGGCACGATCAATCGTGGTGCGAAAATCAGGCTTATTAGAGATGGGGTTGTGGTATTTGAAGGTAATGTAAGCTCGCTCAAACGCTTTAAAGATGATGTAAGAGAAGTTGCAAAAGGCTATGAATGCGGTGTAGGCATAGAAGGTTGTAATGATATGAGAGTGGGGGATTATATAGAAAGTTATAAAGAAGTTGAGGAACAAGTAAGCCTATGAACCCAGCCGAAATCAAAAAGCTACGCACAGAAAGCATTTTAAAAGAACTTATACCAGAAGCTTTAGCAAATTTAGACAACGAAGCTTTAAAAAATTTGTGCGTAGTAGATGTGGAGTGTAAAAAAGGCAGATATGATGCTTTTGTGTATCTAGATAAAATGTTTTTTAATACCCAAGAGCAAGAAATCATACTCAATCAACTCAAAAAAGCCGCCCGTGCTTTGCAAAATTATTGCATGAGTGAGCAAGGGTGGTATAGATGTCCGAATTTTCACTTTAAATTTGATGATAGATTAGAGTATCAAAACCATATGGATGCTTTATTTGAAAAAATCAAAAAGGAACAAAATGAATCTTGAAGCACTTTGTAAAGAAGCAGGGCTTAGCTTTTATGATGATGAGCTAGTAAGTGAAAATGGTAGAAAGATTTATAGAATTTATGTACAAAAAGAAGGTGGAGTAAATCTTGATGATTGTGCTAAGCTTAGTGAGATTTTATCACCTATTTTTGATGTAGAGCCACCTGTGGGTGGAGAGTATTTTTTAGAAGTATCAAGCTGTGGGCTTGAAAGAAAACTTAGTAAAATCGAGCATTTTGCAAAAAGCATTAACGAACTTGTAAAAATCACAACTAGTGAAAAAGAAAAAATCGAAGCAAAAATTATCGCCGTAGATGATGAAAATATCACTTTAGAAAATTTAGAAACTCAAGAAAAAACTACTTTAAATTTTAGCGACATAAGAAAAGCTAAAACTTTCATACAATGGTAAAAATTTAGAAATCTAAATTTTTACTCATCTTTTGTATAATTAAATTTAAATACGAAAATAAAAAGGCGTATAATGCTTGAAAATAGATATGATTATAAAATCAGTAAAGCAGACAAAAATGGCAATGTGTATTATCATTTTCCAAAAGATAGCGATGAGTTTAAAGAAGCGGTTGTAAAAAATGGTGGCATGAGTGTGTATGTTTATCAAGATGATAAGTTAATAGATGAATTTCATACAAAAAGTCGAGGTTATAAATGGAAAATTCCTATTTTTGGTTATTTAAAAAATATGCACAAAGATGGAGAATATTTTCATAGATATTATAAAAATTGTAAATTTTTTGCAATTGTGGATTAGGAAGGTTTTATCATGATTGAATTTTCTAATGAGGAAAGAGAAAATTTTATAAAAGCAATAGATGAATTAATAAAGCAGGTAGATGATTGTATTGATAGAAATAAAAAAACTAAAAATGGAAAGATCAGCAGCAAAGGAACTACCTGTAAAATAATTGAAAGTAATTTGAAATTTCTTAAAGAAAAATACAATTATCTTTTTAAACAACAAATAGGAAATTCAGGTGGAACTTTAAGTAAAGATGCATGGATTATATTTGTTAGAAAAGAATTGCTAAATAAAAATTACATTAATAGTGAAAAATTTACTGCCAAAAAAGGTATTTATATATTTATAGGATATAGTGGATATTTTGATAATAAAAAACATTTGAAAATATATTTTGATTTTCCAGATAATAATATAAACAAATCTAGATGTTTAGCAGTAGATAAAATGGAGCATGAAGGATATCTGCAAAAGTTTAATTTTACCTATAATTTAAACGAAAAAGATAAATTAGTAAAAGATTTTTTAGAAATGATGAGTTATTTTAATTCTTTAAATGAAAGTGATTTTGAAATTAATGAAAGCAATAAAATACAAAATCAACAATTAAATTTTGAAAATCAAAATCCACATTTAAATCAAATTCTTTATGGGCCTCCAGGGACAGGAAAAACTTATCATACGATAGATAAGACTTTAGAGATTATATCAAAAGTAGAAAAAATACAAATTCCAAGCAAAGATGATAGAAAAAATAGAAAAGAATTATTTGATGAATATGTAAAAAAAGGGCAAATAGTTTTTACTACTTTTCATCAAAGCTATGGATATGAAGAATTTGTAGAAGGTATAAAGCCTGATATCAATAAAACAGCGGAAAATTTTCAAGAAGTAAAATATAAAATAGAAAAGGGAATTTTTAAAGAACTTTGTGAAAAAGCTTTAGATAATTATGAGAATAGTATCTTAAATACAGATGAGTTAAATAAAAAAATGGAATTAAAGGAAAAAGTTGAAAATTTTTTAAATTGGCTTTTGGAAACAAATGAGCCTATTAGTAAAACAAAGGGTGGAAATTTCTTTGTTGTTGATATCAATGATAAAACGGTTATGATTTATAGTGAAGGAGTAGAGAGATTTGATGGAAATTTTAATTTAAGTATATCTATATTTACGGAGTTATTAAAACATAAAGATGAATTTAATAATGCTGCTGAAATGTTTAAAAAAGTATTTGATAGAGACTATACCGATAGAACTCATACTTATTATTTTAATTTAGTGAAAAAATTTAAAGCATATGAAAAACAATCAACCGCAAAGAATGAAAACAAGAAAAACAACGATAATTCTCTAAAACCTTACATAATCATCATAGATGAGATTAATCGTGGAAATGTAAGTAAGATTTTTGGTGAGCTTATCACTTTAATAGAACCTAGCAAAAGAATAGGTGAAAGCGAGGGATTAAAAGTTACTTTGTCTTGTAGCGGTGAAAAATTTGGAGTGCCTAAAAATGTTTATATCATCGGCACTATGAATACAGCTGATAGAAGCATAACTTCTCTTGATACAGCTTTGCGAAGACGCTTTGAATTTGTAGAGATGATGCCTAAACCTAATTTGCTTTATAATATATTTGTGTGTAAAAATGTTGAAAATCCAAATAAAGATGAAGATTATTTGGGCGATGATCGTAAAACAGAAGGCGATGCAGAAATACTTCAAAAAATCTTGATAAGTATAAACAAGAGAATTGAGTTTTTATTAGATAGAGAAAAAACGATAGGGCATGCATTTTTTATAAGTGAAGCTGTTAAATTTGATAAAAATAATTGGATCAAACCAGGTAAATATAAAGAAGATTGGTATGTTTTGAGTATTTCAAAATTAAAAAGTATTTTTCAAAATAAAATTATCCCGCTATTGCAAGAGTATTTTTACAATGATTATGCTTTGATAAATGCAGTTTTAAATGATAATGGTATGATTTTTGAAGATAAAAAAGATGATATATATATTCAAAAAATAAAGAATTTATATAATGTTGATAATGAGAGAAATATTTATACTATCGCTCCATTTGATGATGAAATTTGGAACGATATAAAAACATATCAAGCAATATATGATGATAAAATAACAAATAAAACAAAAAACGAAAATGAATAACACCTTTTCTATCATCGAATACCAAGATTTTTCTAAAGAAGATTTAAAAGAAATTTTCAAAGAAAAAGCTGAAATATTTTATAAAGAGCTAGAAGACTTCGCAAAAAACAATGAAAGTCTTCTAGGCTTTAAAAACAAAAATACCTTAAAAGCTAAAAATTATGTCGGCATTATACAGACTAAAAACGGTGTTTTAGAAATCTTGCCAAAATGTACGAATTTGGATAGCTATAAAAAAGAAGATAAATCCTCAAATTATGATAAAGAAAAATTAAAAAAATACTACGAATTAGAAAATATCTCTAAAAATGATGATTCTAGTGAAGAAGATCTTAAAAATGATCCTAGTATTCTTTTAATCAACATGCTAAAAACCTTAAAAAATTCTCCCTTTAAAAAGTCTCAAATTTCATCTTTGCAAATTGCTAAAATACCTTTGTTTGAAGTGTTTATTACGATGTTTTTAGATGAATTTGATAGTGTGTATAAAAAAGGTTTGATGAGATCTTATGTAAGTAGCGAAGAAAACAGAGCTTTCTTAAAAGGAAAATTACTATTCAATGAGCATATAAAATCAAATTTAATACACATAGAAAGATTTTTCACAAGTAGCGATGAATTTGTTTTAGACATAGCACCAAATCGTTTGATAAAATCAACATTAAATTTTTTAAAATCCAAAACAAGCTTGAATAAATTTAAAATCATCAAAGCTATGCAAATGCTTGATGAGGTAGAATTTTCTACAAATTATGAAAAAGATTTTAGTTTTAAAATTTCAAGACATTTTGATTATTATGAAAATATACTTTCTTGGTGTAAGATATTTTTGCAAAATCAAAGTTTTGCTCCATATAAAGGCAAAAACGAAGCCTTTGCTTTACTTTTTCCTATGGAAAAACTTTTTGAAAACTATGTGGCTTATATGTTTAAACTTGCTAATCCTAGTGAAAATATAAAAACCCAAAGTAGTGGAAAGTATTTAATCTCAAAAAATGATGAAAAATGTTTTATGTTAAAGCCTGATTTATATATAGAAAATAAAATGATCTTGGATGCCAAATGGAAAATTCCAGATGATAGTGAAGATGAGAAAAAGCATGGCATATCGCAAAGCGATTTATACCAAATGTTTGCTTATGCAAATAAATACGAGATAAAGGAAATTTATCTTATTTATCCTCTATGTGAGAGAACTTTTGACTTAAGAGAGAAATTAAAAACTAAAGATATTAAGTTTTTAGCACAAGGTTTTTTAAAAGCTTGCGATGAACATGTAAAGCTTAAGGTATTTTTTGCACCTTTACCTTTTTAGGAAGTAATATGAATCACGAATTTTATATGAATTTAGCTATAGATAAAGCTTGGAAATATCAACTTTTAACCTACCCAAACCCAGCCGTAGGCTGTGTGATCTTAGATAAAAATGGCAAAATCTTAAGTATAGAAGCGCATAAAGAAGCAGGTAAGGCTCATGCAGAGCTTGAAGCAGTGAGTAAAGCCTTAAAAGTGCTTAATCCAAATTTAGATTTACCACAAAATGCAAACGATTTGCATGAGTTTATTTGCAAAAATCATCAGGGGTTGTTAAAAGGCGCTAGTGCTTATGTGAGTTTAGAACCTTGTAATCATCAGGGTAAAACCCCACCTTGTGCAAAGCTTTTTAGCACACTTGGTTTTAGTGAAGTTTTTATCGCTACTAAGGATGAGCATAAGCTTGCAAGTGGTGGGGCAGAGTTTTTAAAAGATCAGGGCATAAAAGTTCACATGGGAATTTGTGAGCAAAGAGCCAAAGAGCTTTTAAAGCCTTTTTTAAAATGGCAAAAATCAAGTTTTAAAATTTTTAAACTAGCTCTTTCTTTAAATGGCTCTGCTTATGGCAAAATCGTAAGTTCTAAAGCAAGTAGAACTTACGCTCATGCATTGCGCTCAAAGCTTGATTTGCTAGTAGTAGGTGGAGAAACTATAAGGTATGATAGGCCTATTTTAGATGCAAGGTTAGTTCAAGCTAAAGCACCAAATTTATGCATACTAAGCCATCAAAATTTAGAAAGTTTTGATCCAAACATTCCTTTATTTAGCGTACCTAAAAGAGAAATTTTTACAAGTATTCCTAGTGAAGCAAAGCTCATCATGTATGAGGGTGGGGAGAATTTTTTAAAAGCCTTTAAAGATGAGCTAGACATGCTTTTGATTTTTTCAAACTCGAATTTAAATACCTTTGAAAATGTTAAGTTAGATTTAAAGCTAAAGCCTTTATACAAAGGCTTTTTAGAAAATGATACTTATGGGTTTTATGAGATTATTAAATCTTAATAAATTTTTTGTGAGCTTACTTGTGTGAAAAATTGCGCTAAAGTGTTAGCAAAAAAGCTAGCACTTTGCTCTTCTAATCGTTTTAAAAACTTATCTATAGCATCTTCTTTTTGCCAGATAGGGTTTTGCACTTTGGCTAGTTTTTCTAACTCTTTTTTGGCTTGCTCGTAATTGCCTATTTTATCAATGAGTTTTAATTTTAAAGCCTCATTTGCTAAAAACACTTTCGCATCAGCCCATGAGCTTGTTTGGTTTAAGTCTAGCTTGCGATTTTTAGCGACAAATTGCGTGAAAAGTTCATAGCTTTGATTGGCTAAATTTTGCAAAAAGTTTTTTTCATCTTCACTCCATTTACGCATGAAAGTTCCTGCTTCTTTATAGCTTCCTGCTTTGATGGTTTGCTCATTTATACCAAGTTTTTGTGCAAGCTCACTTACTTCAAAACCTTGCATAATTACCCCAATAGATCCTACAAAGCTAGCAGGATTAGCGATGATCATATCAGCTCCCACCGCGCTTAGGTAGCTTCCGCTTGCTATAGTTCCGCCTGCATAGACTACCACAGGTTTTTTAGCTTTAAGATCTTGTATAGCTAAAGCTATTTCCATGCTTGGTGCAAAAGCTCCACCAGGGCTATCTATAAAAAGCAAAACCCCTTTTATAGCTTTATCATCTTTGACTTTGTAAATTTGTTCTAAAAGATTGCTCGCATCGCTAATTTCACCTTTAAGATTAATTTGAGCTAGGTTTGCATTAGAAAGTTTGGCATTATCCCCGCTTGGAGTAAGGATTAAAAACACGATAAATAAAAACACAAAGGTTTTAAAATAAGTGTTGATATAAGAAATGGTTTTTCCAATTCCTTTAAAAAATGATTTTATAATCTGCATTCTTTTCCTTTTTAAGTTGTTTAATCAAAAATTAAATCCAAAATTTGACACCAAATTAACATTATATTGATTTTTATAAATTTCATTTAATAATTTTATATCAAAAAAGAATGTTTTATTTGGTTTGAAATTTAGTCCAAGGTTAATGTTGAGTAAGTTAGTATCTAAATCATAGTATTGTTTAAATTTTTGATTTTTAAAATCAATAAAATTTGCATTATTGCTTATCTTTTTTCCTGTTAATCTTTTTTCATACAATATAGAACCTGTTATAGTATTTTTATTTTCATCTAAATTTGGTAATACATAAGAAGAAGTAATCCCTAAAACTAAAGATGTGCTGTTGTGTTTTATGCTATCGTAAGATTTTGAAAAAATTCCACCGCTTTCACTAAATGCATTTTGTTGAAAATAATTGTAATTAAAATATACCAAAGGAGTTAAATTTAAATTTTTATTATAACTAAATTCTTTTGCTACACCTAATTGGGTAGAAGTTATCAATCCATTATATGTTCCTTTTAAAGTATCTGAATTTAGTATATATCTTTGCATGTTGCTTGAGTATAATCCTATGCCAATACCGCTTAAAATTTTAAAATTTTCTAAATTCAAAATATAATTGCTTGATAAATTTGCGTTTTTTGTTTTGATATTAGATGTTGAAAAATCAACATTAGAATATGAAGTACTTAAATGCGTTGCGAACATTGAAGAATTAATTTCTTTTCCTACGCTAAGATTGAGTCCATAGGAGCTTCCATGAAAATCATTACCATATATTTTTTTAAAACTAGGTCCCATTTGGAAGATATATGTTTGATTATCATAAAAATTAAAATTGGCTACATCACTTTGATATAATAAATTTGTCGGATAAGTATTACTAGCTAATCTAATATCCTCCATAGGTGTATTTATGAAAGTTGGATTAAGAGTCGAGAGCATGTTATTTTGTCCGAAATTACTGTAGGTGTTTAATAATTGGATTGAATTGGATAAATAATCATTTGATTCCAAGCTTTTTAGACTACTTTGAACGATTTTTTTATCTGCATTATCTAGTAAAATAAAATAATTTTTATAGTTTTCATTTAAGTTATCCATCATTCTAATGCTTCTTAATGCTTGTCCTATGGTGCTATTTTGAGTATTATATGCATTGTTTTTTATAATAGGCTTGACTATTATTTGAGAGTTATCATGCTCAGGTTTTTGTTCAGGTTTTTGTTCAGGTTTTTGTTCAGGTTTTTGTTCAGGTTTTTGTTC
>NZ_JAKMSX010000008.1:0-82633 GCF_025772865.1 Campylobacter sp. CNRCH_2014_2452 | reverse complement strand
TTTGGGATAGAGAGTTAAATTTTAGTAAAACACAAAACAAGTGATACTATAACTTTAACCAAGTAATTCCATAGCATCTTTGTATACACTAACTAGCAAAGCTAAAGTAACAAAAGCACCGATAATTAAAAAATCATTTCAATTTTTTTCTTTTATTCTCTTTTATTTTTTCCTTTTTATCTTCTTCTTGATTTTGCTCAATATGCAAAATATCAACAAGATTTTCTATTTGAATTTTTAATTCTTGATGTTTCTCTAAAATATTATAATAATGAAATATAATTTTCCATATTGTGTGTTTTTGTTGGTAGTTATAATGTATTGGGTTGCTAAAAAAATATTTCAAATTAAAAACATAAAAATCTTTTTTAATATCAATAACATCATGGTAGTTTTCTTTATCTATAATACTTGAAGTCAAATTCAAATAATACTCCATTTTCTCACGATAAGCCAAAGAAAGTGCAAACATAGTCATTGTATCTTTAAATTTACTTTCACAATTGTTAAATTTAGCCTGAAACAAAAAGCCTTTTTCTGAAAACACAACTTTAATATCTGGATTATCATAACAATTTGATTTATCTATTTTTAATGTAAAACTACCTCTTAATAGTTGCGATATTTTACCATCATTCATATTTTCATCAGTATAAGCAACTATATAATCTATCACGCTTTTTTAAATTGACAATACTCTTGACCTACTAAAACTCCATCTTTTATACATATATCAAAAATTTTATATATTAGTATTGTACCTTTGGTATAATTTTGGTCTTCTATATTGGTATAAATTTCTAAATTTTGTGCCAAAAAGATATGAAAAAAATCCTTTAGCCTTGTATCTTTTTTAAATTTATCCTTGCAAAAATTTTCGATAATTTTAACTTGATATATTTACCATAATATCTTCCTAATATTTGCAATATATTTTAATTTAAAATATTATTATTGTGCAACTAAAAATAAATTATAGGTTTTCATATTTGAGTAAAATCTAAATTAGTGGTGCGGATGAAAGGACTTGAACCTTCACGCATTGCTGCACCAGATCCTAAGTCTGGCGTGTCTGCCAATTTCACCACATCCGCAAAAGTGGTACGCTCAAGAGGATTCGAACCTCTGACCTACGGCTTAGAAGGCCGTTGCTCTATCCAGCTGAGCTATGAGCGCAAAAAATAAAAGTAACAATAGGCTTATGGTGCGCCCGATAGGAATCGAACCCATAACCTACAGATCCGAAGTCTGTCGCTCTATCCAGTTGAGCTACGAGCGCTGATGGGGTGAGTGATGGGAATCGAACCCACGACCCTCAGGACCACAATCTGATGCTCTAACCGACTGAGCTACACTCACCATTTATAAAAATGGTCGGGGTGAAAGGATTCGAACCTTCGGCCCCTTGGTCCCAAACCAAGTGCGCTAACCAGACTGCGCTACACCCCGATGTATAAAAATAAAGCGTTATTCTACATAAAAAAATATTAAAAGTCAAGATAAATAAGAATATTTAGCATAAAAAATGCTAAATATTTTAAGAATTATTTGTTTGCTTTTTTTGTGAAATGATGTTTAAAATTTCAACTGCCAAAGAAAAGGCCATAGCTACATAAATATAGGCCTTATCTATATGAATATCAAAACTTTCACATACTAAAACAAAACCTATCATTACTAAAAATGCCAAAGCTAAAATTTTAATGCTTGGATATTTTTCTACAAAATCTGCAATTGGCTTAGAAGCAAAAAGCATTACTAATACTGCAATAATAACAGCAATAATCATAATCTCTATATCTTGAGCAATACCCACAGCAGTAATAACACTATCTAGAGAAAATACTATATCTATCACAGCTATTTCAGCAACTACAATCCAAAGTTTATTGCTGATTTTTATATTACTTTGACTTTCCTCTTGATGTGTTATACTTTCTTTGATTTCTTTGATAGATTTAACTATCAAAAACAATCCTCCAAGCAAAAGCACCAAATCCCTACCTGAAATTTCATTCCCTAATATACTAAATAAAGGTGTGACAAGTTTCATAACCCAAAACAAAGACAATAACAATAAAATTCTAGTAATCATCGCAAAAGCAAGACCTAAAACTCTACCCTTATCTCTATGTTCTGGTGGTAATTTAGAAACCAAAATAGCCAAGAAAATGATATTATCAATCCCTAGCACAATCTCTAAAGCTGTAAGCGTAAGCAACACTACCCACGCATCCACACTCAAAATCCACTCAAACATTTAACTTCCTTAAAATAAAAAGCGTAATTATAATGATAAAAAATTAATCATTTTCAAAAATTTCAACAATAGTTGCAGGTAAAATTTCATACTCTAATTTATGAATTTTATCTTCAAATTCTTCAAAGCTTAGTTTAGCTTTTTCAAACGCCTTTTGAGCAATGATTTTACCACCATCAAGCTCTTCGTTAACCCAATGCACGCTAACACCCGCAAGTTTCATATCGCTCTCATAACTTTCTTTGATAGCATGAGCACCTTTAAATAAAGGAAGCAAAGAAGGATGAAGATTAATAGCTTTTATATTTTGAGTGAAAATAGGACTTAAAATTCGCATAAATCCTGCTAAGATGGTCAGATCTGCTTGACTTTCTTTTATAATTTTTACTAATTCTGCATCAAATTCTTCTCTTGAAGTAAATTTTTCATGCTCTATAATTTGAGTATTAAGGTTATATTTTAAAGCTCTTTGTATACCATAAGCTTCTTTTTTATTGCACACGCATAAAACCACTTCAAAGGTATTTTTACCAAAAGTTTTTTTATGTAATTTTGCTAAAATATTTTCCAAATTACTTCCATTACCACTAAATAAAATTGCTAATTTTATAAGCATTTTAACCCCTTTATCAATTTTAAAGCATCAAAACTAATTTTGTTTTTCTTATAATTTTTAGCTACTAAAGCATGAGCTAATACTGCATTTTTAGCAGCTTCTAAAGCATTAAATTTAGCTCCAAGCAAAGCTGCTATCATACCACTTAACACATCCCCACTTCCACCTTTTGCTAAAGCTTCATTGCCACAATTTACTATAAAAAATTTTTCTTTTTGAGCAATAATAGGATTAGCTCCTTTTAATACCAAAACACATTGAAATTTAGAACTAAACTTTCTTGCATAAAAAAAGCGTTTGTTTTGAATTTCTTCTACGCTTATATCCTCATTAAAACAAAGTTTTAAAAGCATACAAAATTCTTTAGGATGAGGGGTTAAAACAACATCTTCTCTAGCAAGATATGAAGGTAAATTTTCACTTTGAAAGCAATTTGCGTCTAAAACCAAAGGAATGTTTTTTAATCTTTCATCTTTTAAAATACTTAAATCATCAAGTCCCATACCTATAGCAGCTGCATTTATTTTGCTTTCAATATCATCTTTTAGCATAATCAAAGGTGAAAAACTTTCTTTAGCCACTAAAGATACAAGTCCTGCTCCAAATTCTAAAGCACCAAGTCCTGCTAGAGTACCTGCACTTTTATTTGCAAAAATATAAATATGGCCAAAATCGCCTTTATTTGAGTTAATCTTTTTTGTAATAAGTTTTAAATCTTTTTTTTCTAGTAAAAAACTTGAAGTATTTTGCATATAAGGTTTTAAACCCAAATTCGCAATTTTAATTTTACCTGCAAATTCTTTTGCAAAATCTTCTAATAAAATTTCTTTAATCACTCCCATGCAAAGAGTGTAATCAGCCTTAAAACATAGCTCTTGTCCAAGCCCGCTAGGAACATCACAAGCTATTTTTAAAGCCTTACTTTTAGCAATTTTTTTAAAAATTCTTTGCAAATTTTCATCTAAAGCTTTATTTAAACCACTCCCAAAAACACAATCAACAATGATGTCAAAATCTTTAAATTTAGGTTCTTTTTTTAAAAATTTAAAACCTATATTTTTTAAAATTTGCTCTTGCTTGATAAACATTGTATTTTTTTTATATGGCATAACAAAAGCAAAAGCTTTTTTTAAATGCCTTATAGCCACAAGTCCATCAGCTCCATTTCCACCAGTACCGAGCAAAAATAAAATTTTGGCATTTTTTATGTTTTTACTTTTTTTCTTAATCAAATTTGCAAGCTCTATGCCTGCATTTTCCATCATTAAAAACTCATCCAAACCTTTTTCAATAAGTTTTTTTTCATAAGAAATATTATCTTTAAATACTGCTTTCATCGCTCATCTCACATTTTATAAATTTTTGAGTTTTAGCGCCTAGCTCTTTAAGCTTTATCACTCTTGAAGCGATATTTCCACTTCCATGAGTAAGCTTTGTTTGCATATTATCTACATTTGTGTTTAATCTTTTAACATTTTCTTTGATTTTTTCAAAATCATCCAAAACACCTGCAAATTTATCATGAAATTTACCCAGTTCATCAAAAGCTTTTAAGATATTTTCATTACTTTGTATATTTTTCCATGAAATATTTATAGTATTTAATGCCATAAAAAGAGTGTTTGGTGTAGTTAAATAAACCTTTTTTTTGTAAGCGTATTGATAAATTTCAAGATCTACATTTAAAATCAAATCTAGAATATTTTGATAAGGTATAAAAAGCAAAACAAACTCATAAGTGTGTTTATCATACTGCATATAAGGCTTTTTAGCTAACTCATCAATCCTTGATTTTAGATTATAAGCCAAATCAAGACAGGTATTTTTACTAATATCTTCAAAACTAAAATCACTTGGTAGAGAAAATTTTGCATCTATAACTATACTTTTTTGTTTATCTAAAAACACAACCGCATCAGGAATGTAAGTTTTACCCTCATCTTGAAATCTCTCTTGCAATTTATACTGCACACCCTCTACTAAACCACTATTTTCTAAAACTGATTTTAGTTGCAATTCTGCAAAATTACCACGAATTTTTTTATCTCCTTTTAAAATTTTAGCTAGCTTATCTGCATTTTCTCCCATATTTTGACTAAATTTAAACATATGATCAATTTGTGTTTTAATGCTAACTTCATTTTGACTGAGTTTTTCACTATACTCTTTAACACTTTTTTTCACAGGCAAGAAAATTTCTTCTAAGATTTTTTTTGTATCTTCATTGAGCATAAGTTTGTTTTGATTTAAAATACTAGCATTTTGTTTTTGGAAATTTTGCTCTAGCTCTTGTTTTAATCCCGTCAAACTTTGTTTATATTTTTCTTCTAATTTTATTAAGGTTTGAGTGTATTCTTCTTTTAAATTCGCACGCTCTTTTAAATGCATATTTAAAAGTTCTTGTTGAGTTTGTTCTTTTTGTGCTAATTTTGCCTCTAAAACTTCATTTTTAGATAAATACGATATTTTTTCATCTAAAAGTTTGGAATTTTTTTCTATAAGTGCAGTTTTTTCAAACTCTAAATTAGAAAGTTGATTTTGCAAAGTCATATTGTTTTGATTTAAAAATTCTAACTTTACTTTTTCTTTCTGACTTTTAAATACCACCCATACAAAAGCTAAAATTACAACAGCCAAAAAAGCTATTAAGATATTTTCCATTTTTAAGCCTTTGCTTTTTCAAGGAAATAAATATTTTTCTCATTTGCTTCTTTAAATTGTTTCATCTTTGGTAAAAGTTCTTTCATCAAAGCTTTAAAATTTTTAAAGCCGAAATTTTGTGGAATAAAATTTGCATGTTTTCTGTTCATATTAGTACGAATTTGAGCATATTCTGCGCGACCTTTTTCTTCTATCAAAGCCTCTGCGATATTGATTAAATCTTTGATATATTCTTTTTCAATTATGACTTTTGTTTTTGTTTTATCTTGATCTAAATAAAAGAATTCACTAAAGGAATTCACATAAGATTTTACAGCTTGCTTTAAACCCATGCCTATAACTTGTTTTTTATTTTCTTTTAGCTTCTGTATCAAACTAGTATAATCACTATCGCTTGATACAATAACAAAAATATCAATATCTTTTTCATAAAAAACACTCATAATATCAGTAATTAAATACATATCACTTGAATTTTTATTAGCTAAAAAATTAAATTGTTGCATAGCAATGATAGAATATTGTGCGATTTGTTCTTTCCAATTTTGTATATTTTTTTGAGTCCAATCTCCATAAATTCGCTTTATAACAATTTCTCCATAATCAGAAGCAATACCAAAAATCGATTTTGCGTATTTTGAAGGAATATTTTCCGCATCTATAAAAATTGCTATGCTTTTATTTTCCATTTTTGCTCCTAAATATTTCTCATTCTAAAACTTAATGCTTTTAAAATATGAGTTTTTAAAATCAACTCACTTTGCTCTAAATCTGCAATGGTTCTTGCTACTTTTATAGTTTTATTTACCCCTCTTTGAGAAAGATTATATGAATTTATAGCCTTTTGCAAAATTTCATTAGCAGAAGACTCTAAAATACAAAATTGTTTCATCTGCTCATCATTTAATTTAGCATTAAACTCTTCTTGCTGTCTTTGTTTTTGAAATAAAAATCCTTTAAATACCATCTCGCTCATTTGCTCTGATGTTAAACTCATTTTATCCTTATGTGAAATTTCATCCATAGCTACATAAAGATCAATCCTATCTAAAATTGGAGATGAAATTTTGTTTTTATATTTTTTTATTTCTATTTCTTGACAACGACAATTTTGATTTTTAGAAAATAAATTTCCACAAGGACAAGGATTTTGCGCACAAGCAAATAAAAATTTAGTTTCATAAATCACTTTGGTATTAACTCTTGAAATAAGAATTTTAAAATCCTCCAATGGCTCTCTTAAACTTTCTATGATTTGTTTTGAAAAATGAGGAAACTCATCAAAAAACAAAACTCCTCCATTTGCAAGTGCTATTTCTCCTATCTTGGCATTTTTAGTTCCTCCGCCAAAAATACTAGCTCTAGTACTTGTATGATGAGGACTTCTAAAAACCCTACTAGCGCTAAAATCATCATCTAAAGAATTTAATGACTTATAAGCGTTTTGAGCTAAAATTTCTTTCAAGCTTTGCGGTGGCATGATAAAAGGAAGTCTTTTAGCACACATACTTTTACCGCTACCTGGACTACCTTCAAATAAAATATTATGCATTCCTAAAGCTGCTATTATACAAGCAAATTTAGCATTTTCTTGACCTTTAACTTCCTTAAAATCATAAGGAAAGCTAGTGTTTTTTATATATTTTTCCCCATTAAATTTTATAGCATTTTCAAATAAAGGATGCGCATTGCATATATGATAATTCTCATATTTTTTTTCTTTAAAAAAATCTACAGCCTGGGCTAAATTTTCTAAAGCATAAATTGTTAAATTAGGTATCATTGAAGCTTTTTGTGCTATGGCTTTTGGCACTACTACTTTGGCATTTTGTATTTTTGTACTTAAAAAAAGCAAGATAGAAAATAAACTAGCAGTGCTTTTTATACTCCCATCTAATCCAAGTTCTCCAAAAACAAAAAAATCATCTAAAATTTCTTTTTGAAATAAAATCAAAATTGCAATAGCTAAGTCAAAATGAGAACCATTTTTAGGAATATCCGAAGGACTTAAGTTGATAGTAATTTTTTGTGCCGGAAAGCTAAAATTCTGACTTAACAAAGTTGCTTTAATTCTTTCAGTGCTTTCTTTGATGGTAGAGTTTGCAAGACCCACTATGCTAAAGCCTGGCAAGCCTCTTGTGAAAGTTGATTCTACATCGATGATATCAAGTTCTGTAGAAAAACTTGCACATTTTAGCTTTTTCATTTATTCTTTTTGGATTTTTTCTTAAAGTCTTTATCAAATTTTTGACGCTTTAAAAAAGAAAGTTTTTCTATAAATAAATGTCCATCAAGATGATCAACTTCATGTTGGATAGCCACTGCTAAAAACTCATGTGCTTGCAAACTTTGTGGTTTGCCAAATCTATCTTGATAGTCAAGTTGTATATTTTTATAACGCATTACATCTTCATAAAAGCCTGGTATGCTTAAACAACCCTCATTACAAGAAATTCTTTCATCATCTAAAGGTGTTATAATGGGATTGATGATTTCTAAAAGAGTTTGTTTGTCTTCTTTTTGCTCACCTTCTTCATCACCAATATCTACAAGTAAAGCTCTAATTGGCACATCAACTTGGATAGCTGCCAAACCTACACCTTTATTAGCTATCATTGTTTCATACATATCATCTAAAAGTATATGTAAATCTTTATCAAAATTTTCTACTTTTTTTGATTCTAAAAATAATCTTGGATTAGGATAGGTAATTATCTTTCTTATCATTTTTCTTTTTCCACTATTACAAAAGGTTCTAAATTTTTTCCCGAGTCTTTTAAAGCTTCAATGCATTTTTCTATTAATTCTTCACCTTTGCTGTCACTATTAACTGCACTAATAGCAACCTCCACATCTGCCTCTATTTCTTTATCTGCTAAGAAAAAATTTGAATTTTCTAAGGATTCTAAAATTTTATTACATATTTCTTGTGCTTTTTCTAAATTAGTATGAGAAATCATTATAGCAAAAATATTATTTCCACAATGTGCTACTATATCACTTGAAGAAACATTTTTACTAAAAATTTTACAAACACTTTTTAAAAAGGCATTTTTCTCTTTTTGAGTATAAGTTTGCTCTAAAATTTCCTCTTTTACTCTAAAGAATATCAAAGAGGTATAATAATTATATTTAGCATTACTCTCTATGCTTTTTTCCAAATTTTCTAAAAAATATTTTTTATTAAAAACTCCAAATTTAGAGTCAAAATCACTCTGCTCTTCTATATGTTTATAAGTCTGTCTAACCTCATCAAAATTTTCTTTAATCTCATCTGAATACTTATCTAAAATGCTAGAAAATCTTGAAAGGTCTGTTTCAAGGGCATGGATTACATTAGAAACAGCTAAATTTCCTGTACTAATAGCAAGTTCTGAATTACGCCTTTTTAGCATATCTTTAACTGTTTCAAGATGCCTATAAATCATGGCAATATATTGCAATAATGCCGAAGTAGAATTAAAACTTTTCTTTATTTCTTGTTCTATATTTGCACGCTTAAGACCATCATCATTTTGCTCAAATTCCATAATCTCACCAACTTTTTTCTTAAAAGCTCCTGGACGCTCTTCAAGCATTTTTTGAAAATAAACCCCATAGTTAGTAGGAGTTGGAGGCACATTATCTTTTACAAGTTCAGTTAAAATAGATTTCGCAAATTTCTCAAATTCGCCTCCACTAATTTTTTGAATTTTTGGAGCTTCTTTGGCTGGAGTTGGATCGCTATTTAAATTTAAATCAGCAAATAAATCATCATCTAGCATTGCTTTGTTTCCTTATTTAAAACTTTTTTCCAAAACCTTATCGATTAAGCCATATTCCTTAGCCTCTATAGCACTCATAAAAAAATCTCTATCGGTATCTTTTTCTATTTTAGAAAGTTTTTGATTAGTATTTTTTGCCAAAATATCATTTAAAATCGCTTTTAATCTTAGAATTTCTTTTGCCTGAATTTCTATATCTGTTGCTTGTCCTCTTGCACCACCTAGTGGTTGGTGGATCATAATTCTTGAATTTGGCAGAGCAAATCTTTTCCCTGGAGCACCACAACTAAGCAAAAATGCACCCATAGAAGCAGCTTGACCAATACAAATAGTACTTACATCAGCTTTAATATAATTCATCGTATCATAAATACTAAATCCACTTGTCACAACCCCACCTGGTGAGTTAATATAAAGATAAATATCCTTTTGAGGATCTTCAGCTTCTAAAAACAAAAGCTGTGCCACGATAGAAGCAGCAAGATCATCATTGATCTCACCACTTAGCATGATAATCCTATCTTTTAAAAGTCTTGAGTATATATCATAACTTCTTTCGCCTCTGCTTGTTTTTTCAACTACATAGGGTATATATGAACTCATTATTTTTCACTTTCTTTTTCGGTTTTCTTTTTATCATTTTTTTTAAAAATATCAGCAAAAAGTTTTTCTTCAATTAAAGACATTTTAATGGCAGGTAATGCACCTTGCTTTTTATAATTATCTAAATGTTCTTGTGGGTTAAAACCATATCTATAAGCTTCAAAATAAATTGCTTGGATTAATTCTTGATCGCTTACTGTAACATTTCTAAGTTTTGCTAGCTCGTCTATAATGAAAGTTAATTTTACGCTTTTTTGCGCATCTTCTTTGAAACTCTCTCTTTTTTCTTTATATTTAGCCTCATCTTTAAATTCTTTTAATTCCTCTTCGCTTAAAGTTCTTAAAGAGCTTCTAAATTGCATATCTGTTTCTTGCTCTACTATATTTCTTGGCAAAACAAAGTCAAACTTAGCTACTAAAGCTTCTGCAAATTGATTTTTAAGCTCATCATTAATAAGTTTAAAGATTTTTTCATTTTTTAGTTGTTCTTTTAATTTTGCGTCTAATTTTTCAACACTTGGCTCTTTTTCTTCAGGAAGTAAGTTTTTTAAAAGCTCTTCATTTAATTCAGGTAATTTAAGTTCTTGAATTTCATGAATTTTTACTTTAAATACCGCATCTTTTCCTGCTAAATGTGCTGCACCATATTCTTTTGGAAAAGTTACATTAATATCTTTTTCCTCACCTGCTTTTAAACCAATCATACCTTCTTCAAATCCTGGTATAAATTGTTTTGAACCAATCTCTAAAACATAATTTTGAGCTTTTCCGCCATCAAAAGCTTTACCATCAACAAAACCCTCAAAATCAAATTTAGCAAAATCGCCTTCTTTTAAAGCCCTTGTCTCTTTAATCGTTTCAGGAGTAGCAAATCTTTTTAATAATTCTTCTTTTTTTGCATCAATTTCTTTTTGAGTTACTTTTGGTGTATTATAAGTTGGAATTAGTTCTTCATATCCATCTAATTTTACTTCTGGCTTAAAAGATAATACCATTTGAGCTTCAATATCGCCATCTTTTCTATCAAATTTTTCAAAATATGGCTCACCTACTAAATCTTTAGCCTCTTTTTTAACTTCTTTTAAAGCACCATCTACAGCATTTCTTAAAAGATCTTGCTCCGCATCTCTTGTAAGCTCTTTTTCATATCTTTTAAGTATAGCAGCAACAGGAACTTTTCCTGCTCTAAAACCATCCATTTTCATAGTTTTAGACGCTTTTTTAGCTAATTTTTCAACTTCTGCTTTAATAGCTCCTTGAGCAATTTTCACAGTAGCATTTGCATTTGCAAAATCAATTAGTTTTGCTGTAACTTCCATAATATTTTCCCTTTTTAAATAAAATTTCTTGATAATATACCAAAATTTTCCTTATCACTTTATATAAAAATAAAAATATGTTAAAATTTTAATTTTTGATGGAGAAAAAATGCAAGAAAAATTTGAACAATCAGTAAAAAATATGTTAGAAATTATCGGGGAAAATCCGCAAAGAGAAGGACTTTTAAAAACCCCTACAAGAGTTTTTAAAGCTTTTGAATTTTTAAATAGTGGTTATAAACAAGATCCAAAACAAATACTAAATGATGCCTTATTTGAAAGCTCAAACAACGAAATGGTTTTAGTAAGAGATATAGAATTTTATAGTCTTTGCGAGCATCATCTTTTACCTTTTTTTGGGCGCGTACATGTTGCGTATATACCGGATAAAAAAGTCGTAGGTCTTAGTAAAATTCCACGCCTTGTGGAAGTTTTTGCAAGACGCTTGCAAATTCAAGAACAACTCACAGAACAAATCGCAGAATCTTTAATGGAACATGTAGGTGCAAAAGGTGTTGGAGTAGTTATTGAAGCAAGACACATGTGTGTTGAAATGCGTGGGGTGCAAAAGGCAAATTCTACTACTAGCACTTCAGCACTAAGAGGTAGCTTTTTAAAAAGTGAAAAAACAAGAAAAGAATTTTTCACTTTAATTAACTCAGCAAAACAGGTTAGATTTTAATGGGTTTAGAAAAACTTCGTAGCAAAATTGCTTCACAAAATCTTGCTAGTGTTTTTGGTCAAATTACTAAAATTTCAAGTACTAGTATAGAAATAAATGGCTTAAAAACTAGCATAGGTGATATCATTAAAATAGTTTCTAGTGAAGATGAGAGTAAAGAAGCTATGGCTATGGTGGTAGAAGTAGATGAAAATTTAAGCTATTTGAGTCCTTTTGGTTTTGTGGAAGGTTTTAAAATAGGCGATCGTGCTTTTATTAACGATGCAGGTATGCAAATAGGAGTTAGTGATGAACTTTTAGGAAGAGTAGTCGATCCTTTTATGCGACCAAAAGATGGTAAAGGACCTATTGAGGCAAGTAAATTTATGCCTATTATGCGAGCACCTATTGATGCAATGAAGCGAGGTTTGATAGAAGAAGTTTTTCCAGTAGGTGTTAAAACAATAGATGCACTTTTAACTTGCGGGGTAGGACAAAAGCTTGGGATTTTTGCAGGAAGTGGGGTTGGTAAATCAACTCTTATGGGTATGATAGTGAAAAATTCCAAAGCTCCTATTAAAGTCATAGCTTTAATAGGAGAGCGCGGTAGAGAAATTCCTGAATTTATACAAAAAAATCTTGGTGGTAAGCTTGATGATACCGTAATCATCGTTGCAACAAGTGATGATAGTGCGCTGATGAGAAAATATGGAGCATTTTGCGCTATGAGCGTGGCTGAATATTTTAAAGAACAAGGTAAAGATGTGTTATTTATCATGGATAGTGTAACGCGTTTTGCTATGGCTCAAAGAGAAATAGGTCTTGCCCTAGGTGAACCACCTACAACAAAAGGTTATCCGCCAAGCGTTTTAAGTCTTTTACCTCAGCTTATGGAAAGAACAGGAAAGGAAGAAGGTAAAGGCACCATAACAGCTTTTTTTACCGTGTTGGTTGATGGGGATGATATGAGTGATCCAATAGCTGATCAAAGCAGATCTATCCTAGATGGGCATATAGTGCTTAGTCGCGAACTCACTGACTTTGGAATTTATCCACCTATAAATATACAAAATTCAGCCTCAAGGGTTATGGGGGATATTATCAGTGATGAACATAAGCTAGCTGCTAGAAAATTTAAGCGTTTAAATTCTTTGCTTAAAGAAAATGAAGTGCTATTGCGTATTGGTGCTTATCAAAAAGGCACCGATAAAGAACTCGATCAAGCTATTGCTAAAAAAGATTTTATGCAGCAATTTTTAAGTCAAAATCCTGAAGAAAGTTTTGAATTTGAAGATACGATTAATATGCTTAAGATGATTGATACATAATAGTTGGAATATTTTTTGCTTTTTTTGATAAAAAAGTCATGAAAAAAGGATAGATCATGTCAAATATAGCATTTTTAGATCATCAACAAAGCTTAGGTTTAAAATATACCGATATTTGTCAAAATATTTTTGAAAGAGAAATTTTTACACATATGTTTTTAGAATGCATAAGTTTTGTTTTACTAGAAGATAAAGCAAAATTAAAATATTTAAAAATTATCGCTTCAAAAGAAGATTTTATAATCGAATTTAAAATCAATAATCAAAAAAAATCTTTTATTATTAATAATAAAAAAGTTCTAAATGAAGAATTCAGTGCAAAAAGAATGACTCAAGATGAATATGAAAGAGAAGTGGCGAGAATTTATCAAATCGAAAGATATTTAAAAGCCCAAAATAATCTTCAAAATTTTTCTAATGAAATTAGCACTACAATGAAAAATCTTTTTAAAGATATGGATGAATTTAAAAATTATATCGATATGCTTGAAGCAAAAGAAAACACCCACAATCATTACTTATCAAAAATTTATAATATAGCTTAATATTTACCAAACTTTGCCGATAATACCTTTGATCCAAACAAAAGGAGTATGTTATGGGCGAAGTTACAAACAATCAAGCAAACTTAATGCTTAACATTGCAACTACTATGATGAAAAAAACCATAGAAGTTAATGAAAATGCAGTAATGCAAGTACTTGAAGGCGTAAATGCAAACCCTGCTCCAACTACTACTCCTACTGCTAGTTCAGGATTACTTGACATTTACGCTTAAAATTTTTCTCTTCAATTCAAAAATTTTGGCATAGCTTTTGCTTTTTAAAAGTTAAGCAATATTTTTGAAGAGAAGAGTTATGTTTGTAAATTCTAATGTTAATCCGTATCAGAATTTTGCAAATTATCCTTTTGCAAAAACTGGACACATAGAAGAAAAAAAAGAAAATACTAATATTAAAAGTGATTTATTTGATATCAATGGTTCTAATTTAGACTATAAAGTGACTTATGCAAGTGAATTTGGTTTTAGAATCAATGAGCAAGGTTCTTTTGAAAAAGATCTTAATAAAGCAGCTGCTTTGCCTCTTGATTATGATATTAATATAAAAAGTATAAGAGAAATTTCAAAACAACTTATAAAGCTTGATGAGAATTTAAATTATAACAAAATAGATTTACCAAGACTTTTAAACACTTATCACAACACATTAAAAACTATAAATCCACAGTTTCAAAACAATGACAATGATTTTTTAAGTAAAGCTCAAATTTCAGAGTTAAATCAAGGTTATAGTTATACTTATGAGGGTAAAATTTTAAAAGTTTATGAAAATGCTAAAAATTTACAAAATGCAAAAGAATCAAATAAAAATTTAAACACCTTAATGCTTGATAATAAAATAGGTGACTTTGCGTTTAACGCAAGCATAGAAAATACAGCTAGTAATCCTGTTATCAAACCTTATTTAAATAAACAAGGGGAGGTTTCTAAAAGTGGATTGCTGCTCAATTATATTTATCATGATTTAAAAGAACAAAATCACAATAAAGCTAATTTTTTTCTATCGCCTATTGAGTTGGATATGTCCTCTAGTGTAAATTTTCAAAAACTCATGAGAGGTCAAATGAGTATGCAAGATTATATTAATGAAAACAATAAAGAAAAAATGAGTTTTGATTTATATTTATATATCAATGGAGTAGATAAAAACAACACTTCAGAAGATAAGCTTTCAGTTTTCTTTCAACAATATATTAACTATCAACATAGCATTAACATGAAAGAATTTGCCAATTCAAGTTCTATTTATAGTCTTTATAGCGAGCAAGTTAGTAAAGAAATTGAAGTTTTAAAAGAAGAATTCAATCAAAATAATCCTAATATTGATCTTGAAAAAATCAATACTCAAAAAGAACTTTTAGATACTCAATTTTTAGAAAATAGAAAAAAACAAGCTAGTATTAACAAAATTTTACATTCTTATTTAAATGCTATGGCTTAACTTGTGCTAAAATAATAATGTAAATTATTACATAAGTTAAAAACTTACTTGATTTAATATTAAATTTAATATTTTAGTGTATATTAACAAAAAAGATAAAAATTATCCTAATTAAAGGAGTATAATTTGAAAGTATATTTAGATAACAACGCAACAACACAACTTGCACCAGAAGCTTACGAGCTTATGAAGCCTTTTTTAAAAGAGCATTTTGGAAACCCAAATAGCCTTCATCAATGGGGTAGTGCAACCCATCCTGCCTTAAAAGAAGCTATGGATAAACTTTATATAGGTGTAGGAGCAAGTGATTTAGATGATATTATTATCACTTCCTGTGCTACAGAAAGTATCAATTGGGTGTTAAAAGGTGTGTATTTTGATAAAATTTTAAATAGCGATAGAAATGAAGTAATTATCTCTAGCGTGGAACATCCCGCAGTAGCTGCTAGTGCTATGTTTTTAAAATCTTTAGGGGTAAAAGTTATAGAACTTGGTGTTGATCATGAGGGTGTTTCTAGTGTAAAAGATTTAAAAGAAGTCATTTCAGATAAAACTGCCCTAGTGAGCATTATGTGGGCAAATAATGAAACTGGTATGATTTTTCCTATAGAAGAAATGGCTCAAATTACTCATGAATACGGAGCGTTATTCCATACTGATGCAACCCAAGCTGTTGGAAAAATCAAAGTTAATTTTGCAAAAGCTGGAGTTGATTTTGCTTCATTTTCTGCACATAAATTCCATGGTCCAAAAGGAGTTGGTGGGCTTTATATTAAAAAAGATATAGAACTAACTCCACTTTTACATGGTGGTGAGCATATGGGTGGCAGAAGAAGTGGAACTTTAAATGTGCCATATATTATAGCAATGGCAGAAGCTTTAAGAATTGCAAATACTATGCTTGACTTTGAAAATTCACACATTAGAAAATTAAGAGACAAACTAGAAGATTTAATTTTAGCAATGCCTGATACAAGCGTAGTTGGAGATAGATCAAGAAGAGTTCCAAATACAATTTTAGCAAGCATTAAAGGCGTAGAAGGTGAAGCTATGCTTTGGGATTTAAATAAAAATGGCATAGCAGCAAGCACTGGATCAGCCTGCGCTAGTGAAGCACTTGAGAGCAACCCTATCATGGAAGCAATTGGTGCTGAAAATGATTTAGCTCATACTGCTCTAAGACTTTCTTTATCAAGATTTAACACAGAAGATGAAATTGATTATGCAGCAGAGCAAATAAAAAAAGCAACGCAAAGACTTAGAGCAATCTCAAGTACTTATGCATATAAGCCTGAAAATATTTAAAGGATAAAAAATGGCAAAGAATAATTTAATTGGCGGATCAATTTGGGATGAGTATTCTCAAAAAGTACAAGATAGAATGAATAACCCTCAACATATGGGCGAATTTACACAAGAAGATGCACAAAAAGCAAATGCAAAACTTATTATTGCAGATTTTGGAGCTGAAAGCTGTGGTGATGCAGTTAGACTTTATTGGCTAGTGGATGAAAAAACAGATAAAATCATTGATGCTAAATTTAAAAGCTTTGGCTGTGGAACAGCAATAGCAAGTAGTGATACTATGGTTGATCTTTGCATAGGTAAAACCGTGGATGAAGCTGTTAAAATTACAAATTTAGATGTTGAATTTGCTATGAGAGATAATCCGCAAACTCCTGCGGTTCCACCTCAAAAAATGCATTGTTCGGTTATGGCTTATGATGTTATCAAACAAGCAGCAGCACATTATAAAGGAGTCAATCCTGAAGACTTTGAAGATCAAATTATAGTTTGTGAATGTGCTAGGGTAAGCCTTGGAACTATCAAAGAGGTAATTAAACTAAATGATTTACATACAGTAGAAGAAATCACACAATTTACAAAAGCAGGAGCTTTTTGTAAATCTTGTGTTAAACCTGGAGGACATGAGAAAAAAGATTATTACCTTGTAGATATTTTAGCTGAAACTAGAGCTGAAATGGAAAGAGAGAGATTAAAAGATCAAAGTAAAGCAGATATTGCTTTTGATGATATGACCATGGTTAAACAATTAAAAGCAGTAGAGGCTGTTTTAGATAGCGATGTGCGTCCGATGCTACACGGAGATGGTGGGGATTTGGAAGTAATTGATATACAAAAAAGTGAAAGTAAAAATATAGATGTATATATACGCTATCTTGGAGCTTGCAGTGGTTGCTCAAGCGGAAGTGGCGCAACTTTATATGCCATAGAAAATATCTTACAAGAAGAACTTAGTCCAAACATACGCGTTATACCTGTTTAAGCAGTTTTTCTGCTTAAACTTTTAAATTTCAAGCCTTTTTATGTTAAAATAACGCATTAATTAAAAATTTAAAAAGGCTATTTATATGCAAAGACTTCAAACCTTTGTTAAAAGCGAAACTTTTCCGGGTGTTTTGCTAATATTTTTCACTTTACTTGCATTAATTTTACAAAACAGCTCTTTAACAGATCAATACACCAACTTTTTAAATATTCCTTTTGGGTTTCAAGCAGGAAGTTTAGAAATTTTCAAACCTTTGCTTTTATGGATTAATGATGGACTTATTGCGATTTTTTTCTTTGCCATAGGGCTTGAATTAAAGTATGAAGTAACAAGAGGACAGCTAAATAGTATAAAAGCTATGTCTTTACCTGTATTTGCTGCACTTGGTGGTATGATAGTACCTGCATTGATTTTTGCATTTTTTAATTATAAAGATGCTTTTGCTTTGCAAGGTTGGGCTATACCAACAGCAACTGATGTGGCTTTTGCAGTAGGAATTTTAATGCTTTTAGGTAAAAAAGTACCTACTTCATTAAAATTATTCTTGCTTTCCTTGGCTATTTTTGATGATTTGGGTGCGATTATTGTGATTGCTTTATTTTACACAAGCGAGCTTTCAGTATTTGCTATGATTGCTGCTTTGGTATGTATATTAGCACTTTATTTATTAAATCATTTTCATGTTACTAAAAAATCCTTTTATATCATTATAGCTATAGTATTTTGGATAAGCATGCTAAAAAGTGGAGTGCATGCAACTTTAGCGGGTGTGATTACTGCTTTGTTTATACCACTTGAAACAAAAAATGGAAAATCTTTTTTAAAAGAAATCGAACATGATTTAGCACCTTGGGTAAGTTATTTTATTTTACCTATTTTTGCCTTTGCAAATGCAGGTGTTGATTTAAAAGATATGGATCCAAGCTTTATGTTTTCTTCGGTTAGCTTAGGTATTATTTTAGGTTTATTTTTAGGAAAACAAATAGGTGTCTTTTTATTTTCATATATTAGTATAAAACTAGGCTTAGCAAAACTTCCGCAAAATGTTAATTTCAAACAGCTCTATGGGGTTTGCATACTCACAGGTATAGGTTTTACCATGAGCTTTTTTATAGATGGCTTAGCTTATCAAAATAGTGATATTTTTGCATATTCGGACAAGCTTGCTATTTTAATAGCCTCTTTGTTAAGTGCTGTGATTGGCTATGTTTATTTAAAACTCATTTATAGTTTCAAAAAATGAAATTTAAAAACCTCCAAAGCTTTTTATCTCTTGAAATTTTAGGAGGATTGTTGCTTTTAATAGCAACAATCTTTGCCCTACTACTTAAAAATAGTCCTTACGGGCAACATTATATGGACTTTTTAAGTGTAGAAATGGGTATAAAAATAGGAGCTTGGGAGCTTTTTAAACCTTCTTTGTTATGGATTAATGATGGGCTGATTGCAATTTTTTTCTTTGCAATAGGACTTGAATTAAAAAAAGAATTTGTTCAAGGAGAATTTAAAACTCTTAGCAATATTACTCTACCCTTAATAGCTGCTATAGGTGGTATAGTAGTACCTGCTTTGATATTTTGTGCTATTAATTTTAATGATACTTATGTTTTAAAAGGTTGGGCTATACCAACAGCAACTGACACTGCATTTGCTCTAGTTATACTTGCAATGCTAAAACAACGCATACCAAGCTCTTTAAAAATATTTTTAGTTTCTTTGGCGATTTTTGATGATGTAGGAGCTATTTTAATCATTGCTATTTTTTATACAGGTGAGCTTTCAACTTTGGCTTTTTTTGTTGCCTTTTGCTGCATTGTTGGCTTGTTTTTACTTAATCGCTTAGGTAATGAAAGAAAATCATTTTATTATATACTTGGTGCTCTGCTTTGGCTTAGTGTATTAAAAAGCGGAGTACATGCGACTTTAGCAGGTATTATTACTGCTTTATTCATTCCTGTATATACAAAAAACAATCATGCTTTATTAGAAGAAATTGAGCATGGGTTAAAATTTTGGATAGCTTTTATAATATTGCCACTTTTTGCTTTTGCAAACGCAGGAGTTGATCTTTCTAAAATAGAATTTCATATGCTTTTTAGTGGTGTAAGCATGGGTATATTTTTGGGACTTTTTGTTGGAAAACAACTAGGTGTATTTGGCTTTGCCTATATGGCGATTAAATTCAAACTTGCAAAACTACCAAAAGATGCAAATTTTAAACAACTCTATGGAGTTTGCATACTCACAGGTATAGGTTTTACCATGAGCTTTTTTATAGATGCTCTTGCTTATGAAGTGAGTGATATATTTAATTTTGTAGATAACTTTGCAATCTTACTAGCCTCATTAGCTTCTGGTGTATTTGGCTATTTTTACCTGCGTTTTATTAAATAATTAAGCTTTTTTTAAATTAAATAAGATATAATTTCATTTCTTATTTAATGTTTTGGCCCATTCGTCTAGCGGTTAGGACATCGCCCTTTCACGGCGGTAACACGAGTTCGAGTCTCGTATGGGTCACCACTCTTTTAACTCCTAAATAAAAATAGCATAAACAATAGTTTCAATATTTAAGCTTAATATAAATTTAATATATCAAATAAATATTCTAAAATAAAATATAAATAAATATTGCTTACTAGCAGAGCTCGCAGGGATTTTATAAAAACATTATAAATAACAAAACTTGCATTTTAAAATCTAAAAAATAAAATTAGCTTTCTTTATTTTCTCCATCTTTAAAAGAAAATATAGGCAAACTTAAACCATAATATATCGCTAAAAGTCTTGCTATAGTTCCTACAATCAATGAAGCAAGAATTACCCATAATTCATCTATGCCTAAAATATGCAATATATAATACAAAGCTCCTGTTAATATGGCCACACCTGCATAAATTTCTTTTTGAAATACAAGTGGTATCCTAGCACATAATATATCTCTTAATATCCCACCAAATACACCAGTAATCACAGCTGAACTCACAGCCACTATAAAACCATACCCCATTTCTATTGCAATTTGTGCACCTAAAACACTAAAAACAACCAAACCTATAGCATCTAAAATTAAAAAAAGTTTTTCAAGTCTTATAACATATTTAGCAATTTTTGTTGTAATCATAGCCGCAACACAAATCAAAATGACATATTCAGGAGTTTTAATCCAAGTTAATGGATGATGATCAAGTAAAATATCTCTGATAGAACCTCCACCAATAGCTGTTACCAAAGCTATAAATATCACTCCAAAAAGATCCATTTTGTGCCGTCCTGCAGCAATAGCCCCCGTCATTGCATCAACAGTAATTCCGATAATATAAAGTATAGTTAAAAGCATAATGAGTTAAAACCCTTGTTAAACAAGGGTTAATTTTTACTCACGATATTAATGATATTTTGAGCTACTTTTTTAGCAATAGGCTCAACAAATTCAGCAGGAGAAGTAAATCCTACGCAAGAGCAGTTAATCTCACCTAAAACATATTTATCTTTACCATTTTCATCTGTATCTAAGATAAAATCGGCAGTCCAAATTAAAGGAATATCGTAATTTCCAAGCTTTGAACGAATTTCAGGTAAGGTTGCTAAAAACCAATCTACCAATTCTTGCCAATCTTTTGGCTCATCATATCTATATTTTGCACCTGAAAAGAGTGTAGCAGAGAATGCATCAGCACCTTCTGCAGGCTTTTTATGCACTACATAAATTGGAGTATGATAAAGCATTAAAATTCTAATTTCACCTTCTTTAATACGCGGTAAAAAAGTCATATCTACAAGCATACCATTATCACCCACAATGTATTGCTCACAAAAATCCATAAATTCACCAAGCTCTCTTTCTTCTGTATGATTGTCTTTTGCTTCTGTGCATTTGATTTTTGCATTTAATGGTACACTTGTAGTCCCAGCTGGCAGTTCATCTATTAATCTCACACGCCAAATTCCCTCACCTGTTGAACCACGATTTTGCTTCAAAACCCTCTCGCCTTTTGCTAAGGTTTTTACAAAACTTTCTTTAAAAGTTTTAATATCATAATACGCATAAGTATCTTCAGGCACTAAAGCTGTTTTATTAAGCTTAGTAAGTGCATCTTTAGCGCCATATCCTATCATCGCATCGGGATGAGGCATACCTATAACACCATTTGCACAAAGTTTTCTTAACATATCAAAGTATTCATTTTCTTCTTTTAAATTTCCTGGGTTAATTCTAGAAACATAAGCATCAGCATTGTTTTTTACATATTCATAAATTTCGTCTTTTTTTTCAACTTCAAAAAAGATAACCTCAGCGTTCCAACCTTGCTCTTTTAAAGCATTTACCATAGGCATAGTGTCTTTTCTATGGCCATCTTCACCTTTATCGCTACCACCTCTAACTTCAAAAAATACGATATTTTTTTTCATATTGCTCCCTTTTTAAAGATATTTTATCATCATATCAAAATAAGTATTAAATTTTTATTTATTTTTTCCATAAATACATTGTAAATTTTGCAAATTTGAACTTGCATTTAAAAGTAAAGCATCGGCCATGCATATGGCTACCATAGCATTTACTACAACACTACCTCTTATACCCACACAAGGATCATGTCTACCTTTTAACTCATATATGATATTTTTTCCTTGAATATTTTGTGTTTGCTGGGGTAAAAATATAGAAGGGGTTGGTTTAAAATATGTTTTTATATCGATAAAATTTCCATTAGAAATTCCACCCAATATACCTCCGCTATGATTACTTAAAAATACTCCATCTTTTAACTCATCATTATTTTCGCTTCCATACATATAACTGCTTTGAATGCCACTTCCTATTTCTACAGCCTTAACTGCATTTACACCCATAATCGCATGAGCAAGTTTAGAATCAAGCTTATCATACAAAGGCTCACCTAAGCCTATGATAGGGTTTTTCACTCTAGTAAAAACTCTTGCACCTACGCTATTTTTAGCATTTTTAGCCTTTAAAATTTCATCTTTAAAGTTTTGCTCTAAATTTTTATCTAAAGCATAAATTTCACTATTTTTAGCATAATTAAAATCGAACTCATCATTACTAAGTTTGCTATCAATACTTCCTACCCCAAAAACTCCACTCATTATTTCTATATCAAACTCTTTTAAAAGCATACAAGCTAACGCCCCTGCTGCCACTCTTGCTACACTTTCTCTAGCGCTAGCTCTTCCACCACCTCTATAATCTCTAATGCCGTATTTGTGATAATAAGTAAAATCAGCATGTGCAGGACGAAACACATCTTTTTCATAATCTTTTGAGCGTGTATTTTCATTATACACCAATACACTTATAGGAGTTCCTGTTGTATAACCCTCAAAAACCCCGCTTAAAACTTGAGCTTTATCTTCTTCTTTTCTAGGAGTGCTAAATTTATTTTGACCTGGTTTTCTTTTATCTAGCATTTCTTGCAAAAAATCAAAGTCAAACTTCACCCCTGCTGGCATACCATCTATCACACAACCTATAGCTTGACCATGAGATTCGCCAAAGCTTGTAAATTTAAATCTTTTTCCAAAGCTATTCATAGTTTTCCTAATTTTTCAAGTGCTATTTTGGCACATTGTTGTTGGGCTTCTTTTTTACTACCTGCTATAGATCTTGCTACTTCTATACCTTGAATTTTTACTGCAATTTCAAATTGCTTTTTATGATCAGGTCCAAAAGCTTTCATCACTACATACTCAGGTGTGCCTGCCATATTTGCTTGTGTAATTTCTTGAAGTCTTGTTTTATAGTCTTTAAATAAACTTTGTGTATCAATATGTGGATAAACTTCATTGAGTAAATTTAATGCTATGTTTTTAGTTTTTTCAAAACCTATTTCCAAATACAAAGCTCCCATTAAAGCTTCAAAGGCATCAGAAAGTATAGAAGGTTTATTGCGTCCATCATTATTTTCTTCTGCAATAGACATAAAAATACATGCTCCAAGATCAAGTTTTTGTGCTAAGGTTGCAAAAGATTTTTCATTTACCAAAGCTGCCCTAAGCTTAGAAAGGTTTCCTTCTGAGTCTTTTTGGAATTTAAAAAACAAAAACTCCCCTACTACTAAATCCATTACAGCATCACCCAAAAATTCTAATCTTTCGTTATTATAAGGCTTTTTATAGCTTTTATGTGTCAAAGCTTCGATGAGCAATTGCTCATTTTTAAAATGATAACTTAATCTTTCTTGGAGTTTTTTAAGCATTTATTGACCTTTCTTCTTGGAGCTTTAAGGCTGCATTTCTTGCTAGCTCATCACAACGCTCATTTAATTCATGGCCATTGTGTGCTTTGATCCAAAAAGCAGTTATTTTATGATCTTTAGCAACATTTAAATACTCTTTCCAAAGATCAATATTTTTTTTACCTTTAAAATCTTTTTTTATCCAACCTTCAAGCCATTCATTAATACTTTGCACCATTAAATTTGAATCTGTGTATAATTTTACCTCGCATGGCTCTTTTAAAGCTTTCAAAGCTTGTATAATGGCCATTAACTCCATACGATTATTTGTTGTATTCTCACATGCCCCACTTTGTTCTTTTTGATGATTTTTATAAGTTAAAACATAAGCCCACCCTCCAAAACCAGGGTTATTTAAACACGAACCGTCTGTATAAATTTCAATATTTTTCAAGCTTTTACCTCATAATAAATCTCACATTTTCCAAATTCATAACAAAATGGACAATGATAAAAAAACAAAGGACTTTGATTTTTGCAATTATTACACACATAAGTAAAGCTAAGATTAGCACTTAGCTTATTATCATTTAAAATTTTTAAAATTTTTAGTTTATGATTTTTAATAGGAATAGATTTTGTACTTAAATTTTTTGCATAAAAAAACTCATGGTATTTTTCATCTTCAAGATTAAGTGGGCTTTTGCACTCATTAAGCAAATCAATAACATTTTCAAATTTAGGCATTTGAGTAAGTTTATCTTTATAGTGTAAAAAACAAAATCTTAAAACATACTCATTATCTTTGCTAAAAATTAAAATTTCTTTAATCTTTTGCTCTTGCTCTTTAGAACTTGATTGAATTTTTAAAGCCTTTATCAAAGCTTTTTCTGCATATATATTTTCTCCAAGCTCAAACAAACATTCTAAAACATCTAAAACCTTATCATAATCTTTAAGTTTTAAATACACAATTTTTAAAAGTTTTAAGCTTTCTTTATTGCGTGCTTTGATTTTTAAAGCATTTAACAAAGCTTCTACACTACGCTCTAAAAATCCTGCTTTTAGATAAACTTGTGCTAATGAAAAAAAGATAAATTCTTTTTGGTTAGCCTCATTTGTCTTTTGTAAAGCTATGAGATAAATTCCCACAGCTTTTTCAAATTCACCACTTTTGGTAAAAATTTGAGCTAGGAAATTTAAATTTTCTATACTTAAATTGGCATTTTTTAAAATCTGCTGATGAGTAGAATTGATTTCAAATTTTTTTACAAAACGATCAAGCTTGCTTTTTTGATCTTTGCTTGCAAAAAACCGCCATATATAATGTGAGCTAGCAACGATAAAAATCAAAGCCGTCAAAACAATAAGACCGAACAAAGGATCGCGGTATTCTACAAAGAAAAAATCCATAATCTTGCAACTTAACTTTCAAATTTATAACAATTATAGCTAAATGCTTATATAATTTTCTTTAAGGTTTAAATATGATAGAACAAGCAAGTATAGAACAACTTTTACAAAAAACAGATATTGTTGATATTATAGCTCATTATGTTGAAGTAAAAAAACAAGGTTCAGGCTATGTATGCGTTTGTCCTTTCCATGATGATAAAAATCCTAGCATGCATATTAATTCTATTAAAGGATTTTATCATTGTTTTGCATGTAAAGCTGGGGGCAATGTTTTTAAATTTGTAATGGATTATGAGAAATTAAACTTTGTTGAAGCGGTAGAAAAGGTTGCTTCGTGGAGTAATTTTTCACTTACTTACACCTCACAAAAACAGGATAATAAAAAATCTATCACTCACATCTTACCTACTCTTAATGCTTTTTATAAGCAAAACTTAGCTAAAAACAAAGAAGCTTTAACTTATCTTTATAAAAGAGGTTTAAATGATGAGGATATTAGAACCTTTGAGCTAGGCTTTGCACCAAGTTCTAATGAAACACTAAGACTTTTACAAAATGAGCAAATCACTCAAGAAGAAGCCTTAGAGGTTGGCGCAATAAAACAAAATGAAAATGGTGCTTATGCAAGTTTTATCAACCGCATTACTTTTAGTATTTATGATCATAAAAATTTACTCATAGGCTTTGGTGGTAGAACTTTAGATGAAGCAAATATGGCAAAATATGTTAATTCACCTCAAAGCAAACTTTTTGATAAATCACGCGTTTTTTATGCACTCAATTTAGCAAAAGATACCATTTACAAACAAAAAGAAATGATAATTTGTGAAGGCTATATGGACGCCATAGCCTTTCATAAGGCAGGATTTAAAAATGCTGTAGCAGTTTTAGGAACAGCTTTAGGTGAAAATCACATACCTTTGATAAAAAGATTAGAGGCGAGAGTGATTTTGTGCTTTGATAATGATAATGCAGGACTTAATGCTGCCGTGCGTTCAGCACATTTACTAAGTTTAGCAAAAATTGATGGAAAAGTAGTTTTAATAGAAGGCGGGAAAGATCCGGCTGAACTAGTGGCCGCTCATCAAGAAAAATTGCTTTTTAATATTTTAGAAAAAGGTATAGAACTTGGAGAATTTTATATAAGAAATTTGATCACAAATTTTGATTTAAGCTCAGCACTTAGTAAGCAAAAGGCTTTAGAAGAGGTACAAAAATACACTTTTAACCTTGAACCTTTAATAGCAAATTCCTACACTACCTTAGTAGCAAATCTTTTGGGTGTAAATGTTAATGATATAAAACTTTCTAAAAATACTAGACAAAATATAAATTTTTTTACTCCTACAAAACAAAATAAAATCAACAACATAAGCGAGTTGGAGCTTTTGAAATTTTTATATGAAAATCAAAAAGCCATAGGACTTTTTAAACTTTTAAGTGCAAAAGAATATTTCTTACATCAAGATATTGCTAAGGCTATTTTAGAACAAAAAGACTTTAATGATCCTAGCATAAGAGAACTTTATGAGATCGAAAATATTAAAATTTTAAACAATTTAGAAGAATTTTTATATGCTATTTGCAAAATTAATTTTGCTCATTTTAACAAATTAAAAAACTTAAATTTAAAACAAGCCTTTAAAAAGCAAATTTATAATTTGCTCAATCAAAATTTAGAAAAAATCAAAAAAAACTATCAAAATGATGAAAATTTTTTTAATCATTTAATGGAAGTTTTAAAAAATGTCCAATTTTTAGATGATGAGGGAAGTTTAGAATTATTTTTAAGTAGATTACAAAAAAATATAAAAGATAAAAAAGCAATTCATTATAACTTTGAAGAAGAAGTTTTTTAAATAAAAACTTACATAAAAATTAAAAAATATTCACTACAATATGCCAAAAATTTCGAAAGGAAAAAATGAAAGCATTAGCACTTTTTAGTGGTGGTCTTGATTCTATGCTTGCTATAAAACTTATAAGCTCTCAAGGCATAGAGGTAAAAGCTTTAAATATCAATATAGGCTTTGGTAGCACAAGCGATAAAAGCGAACTCATGGCAAAACGCGCTGCTATGGCAGGGGCTAGTTTTGAAATGATAGATGTAAGAAATGCATATTTGCAAGAAGTTTTATTTAATCCTCAATATGGTTATGGAAAACATTTTAACCCTTGTATAGATTGTCATGCTTTTATGTTTAAAACCGCTCTTTCTATGTTAAAAGATGAAAACGCAAGTTTTATCATCACAGGAGAAGTAGTTGGTCAACGCCCTATGAGTCAAAGAAATGATGCTATGGCTAAGGTTAAAAAACTAGCACTTGATGAAGAAGATTTAATCTTGCGTCCAATGTGTGCTAAAAATTTACCTTTAACCAAACCTGAGCGTGAAGGTTGGGTTGATAGAGAAAAGTTAGAAAACATCAGCGGAAGAAGTAGAAAAAGACAACTTGAACTAGCTGCCAAATTTGGTTTTGAAGATTTTGAAAGTCCGGGTGGTGGATGTTTACTCACACTTGAGAGTTTTTCAAATAAAATCAAAGATTTTATTAAATTTGATAAAAATATGCAAGTTAATGATGCACAACTTTTAAAATATGGACGCCACTTAAGACTTCCAAATGGCTCTAAAATGATAGTAGGTAGAAATGAGCTAGAAAATCAATTTTTAAAAGAATTAAAAACTCAAAAATATGAAGAATTAAAACTCTTTGATTTAATCGGTGCTTATTCTTTGGTAGATGAAAATATCAATCCACAAGATCTTGAACTTGCTCTAAGCATAGCACTAACTTATGCTAAAACTCAAAATAATACAAAATACAAAATAGGTTTTAAAGATAAAATTTTCCAAAGTATGGCTTTTGAAGATAAAAATAAAATTCAAGAGTATTTTATAAATTAAACTACCCTTAAAAAGGGTAGTTTTTTTAGAATTTCTTTCTTCTAACTTCTGCTACAATATCAGCCGACATAGAATCAACTTCATTTGCTACAGAATTAGTTGCATGTGCAATTTGTGAGTTTTCTTTAGTTAAACCATCTATTACTGAAACAGATTGATTAATTTGTGAAATTCCTAAAGCTTGTTCTTTAATACTCTCACCCATTTCATTAATAGATTGAACTAAGATATTAGTATTAGCTTCAATCTCACCTAAAGACTTTTGAGTTCTTTCTGCTAAGTTTCTAACTTCATCAGCAACAACAGCAAAGCCACGACCATGTTCTCCTGCACGAGCTGCTTCAATAGCTGCATTTAATGCAAGTAGGTTAATTTGATCAGCAATATCTCTAATAACATCAGTTACATCTTTAATATCGCTACTTTGTTTAATAACCTCTTCAGTTCTTGCTGCTACTGCGTTCATAGAAGCACTCATTTCTTCAACAGCAGCTGCGCTTTCTTGTAAAGAATCAGCTTGTTTTTGTGCGCCATCATTAAGCTTTAAAACACTCTCTTTTAAAGCATCAGCTTTAGTTTGAAGCATTTCCCCTTGTTTTAATGAAGCTTGAAGCATTTTTCTTATTTCTTCTCCGACTGCATTAAGCGATTTTTCTATCTCACCATCAGCATACTCAAGCTTATCTGAAAAATCAAGATTTTTAAAACTTTTAAAAACTCTTTCTATTTCATTTAAATCTTTACCAATTTTCATTTGCATATCATCAAGCATTTTATTTAATACTTCTTTTAATTCCACAAGTTTTGGATTAACAGGATTTGCTTTTATTCTTTGAGTAAAATGTCCTTTTTCTATATCACAAGATACTTCTAAGATATTTTGCACAGTTATGTCATCTTTTTCTAAACAAGTATGTATATATTGAACATTATCATTAATCATTAATGCCATTTTTCCAAGTTCATCATTATATCTAGGAATTAAAACCTCAACGGTTGGAAGCTCATGATTTAAGTATCTAAAAAATTTCATTAAATGATCTTGAAGTCTTTGCACTCTTATAGAAACTATTCTTTTTACCGAAGTACCAATCACAACTACTATAACAATTATCGCTATAATAGAATTAATCAAAATAATATTTCTTAAATCCACAATAGAAGCATATACAGATTCATTTGGGACAATAGCCAACATAGCCCAATAAATTCCTGTATTTGGCCATATTTCAAATACTCTTATAGCACCATGATATTCACTACCATCATCTGCTTTATAATCAATAGCTCCTGCATGGATAGTTTTTTGTGCTTCTATTATATGAGCTGTATTTTTATTAACCTCTGTAATCTTTTTTGTAACAAATTCAGCATTTGGATGCGTAGCTATAACACCATTACTTGCTATTAAAATCCTTCTTGCTCCTTGATAAATAGATCTTGAAGAATCATTTAAAAAATCAGCCGTAGGTTTAAGATCAAAAAGCATACCAACAACACCTATAGCCTTTCCTTTTTTATCTGCAATAGGTGCGGCTACATGAACACCTAGAAATTTATTTCCATGTATGTTATACCATCTTGGTTCTCCAAAATATAACTTACCCCCCCCCATCAAATTTTTTATAGCATTAGTTTTAGCAATCTCTTCACTTGCTGCTAAAGTTTGCATACCGCCAGCATTGTTAATATCTACATCTCTCATTAACACCATAAATTCATTATTATTTGAAAAATATTTTACATCAACACCCAAATTTTTATATGCAGTTCCGTCTTTTAAATAATAATAACCATAAGCTATATCTCCATTTGCATCAATGGCTTCTCCGAGGATATTTTCTATCCTTTTTGGGTTTATAGCACCTTCTGAAATAAGATTGTTTAAAGTTCTTTGTGTACCAATAGTACTGACGAATAAAGACCTAATACTCGCTTCAGCTTGATTTCCATAACGATGCACAGAAGCTGTGAGTGTATTTTCTATTTGTGTATTTAAAATAGCTGTGGATCTGTTTATAATCAAAAAAGATAAAATACTTAAGATTAAAACAACCGTTATAATAGCTATTGCAACTATTTTAGCACCAAGACTCCAATTACGCATTTTTTCTCCTTTAGTTAATAAATTATAAATTTTTATAATTATAAAAACTTTTCATTAAATAAAAATTAAAATTTATTAAAATATTAAATATTTTATAAACAATAAAAATTATCAAGTTAAAGCTAAAGAATTGAGTAGTTTTTACAAAGAAAAGAAGTTGAAGATTTATTTAAATGGATGAATGAAAATACCAAATCACCTCGTTGGCTGAGCGTAAATGGAATAGATTATGATGAAGCTTATGTTAAAATTTTTCACACAAGCAAAAGCATAGATGAGTTTAAAGAAAAATACCTTGAGCTTCAAAATACATACTTTGTTGATTTTAGTAAAAAGATTAATGAACCTCAGGAAACTTTAGAAAAAGACAAAGAAAAATCTTTCAAACCTATACAAGGTGAAAGTAAAAATAAAGAAACCTACAAAGATGATAATACAAAAAATGAACTTATAAAAAACTTTTAAAAAATAAATTTAGCACAAGAGAAGAATTAGAAATTCTTTTTGGTATGAACTTTAATGATGATGTGGGAGAATTTAATCAATTTCTTTCTCAAAATATCACTCCAAAAATTATAGATATTAAAGTTTAAAAATATTTTTATAATATTAAAATATATTAAATTTTATAAAATCATTAGAGCCATTTTCACTAATAACATTAATAACATATTTACCTTTTTTTAAATCCAAAAATAAACTTTCTTCTTTTCCTTCAAAAATCAATTCTTGATTTAAATACCAAAAAAGTTTTTCTTTTTTAGGGTTTATAAGTTTAATTAACAATTTTTGCTTACTTTTTAAATCTTTTGGCAAAATGATATTAAGATTATTTAGCGGATATATGATTTTTAAATTTTGATTAGAGCTTTGTAAATTTTGCTTTTCTTTTGCAAAAAATGCTTGTGCATTGGAAGGTAAATTTAATATAATCTTTTTCTTTGCATGGATGAAATTTTCATCTAAAGAATCAACTTCTTTATTTTTATACATAAAAACTTCTTTTAAAAATGGTGAAGTTCTTAAGACATTTGCACTTTGCGGGTAAAGCACTTCTTTAAAGTCAAATTTATAATCATATCTATATCCTGTTTGATTTTCAATTTTGATAGAAACTAAATCATTAGGCTTTTCAAATTCTAAATTAACTCTCTCAAGTAAGGCTAAAAGTTCAAAAAACAATTCCCCTGCTATGCTTACACCATATAAATTTGCATTTGCCTCGCCATTAAAATTTCCAACCCACACTCCTAAAGTGTATTTTGGAGAAGTTCCTATAGCCCAGGCATCTTTTCTACCATAACTTGTGCCTGTTTTCCAAGAAATAATAGTATTAAAATCATATTGTCTTAAACCTGCTCTATCTAAATCCTTTAAGGTTTGTAAGGTTAAAAAGCTTGCTCCATCACTAATAAGCTTTTTATTTTCTTTAGTAAATGCATTTTCTTCATATAAAAGCTCTTTAAAATTTCCATAATTTCCAAGTCCTAGATAGATTTTTACCATATCTTCTAAACTAAATTCTTTTGTGCCCAAAATCAAAGAAAGTCCGTATTTTTTAAAATTTTCATCTTCAAAATCTAAAATATCTTTGAGCTTATAAAAAAACTTCTCATACCCATATTCTGCAAGTAAGCTTACAAAAGGAACATTAAGTGATTTTTGCAAAGATTCTTTTGCGCTAATAAAACCATGGTATTTTTTATTTGCATTTTGTGGAGCAAAGTTAGAAAAAAATGTAGGTACATCAAGCATTAAAGATTCAGGCACTATAAGTCCCTCATCTATGGCAAAAGCAAAAAGCAAAGGTTTTAAGGTTGAGCCCACACTACGCTTTGCTATCACCCCATCAACTTGACCAAAACTTGCAAAATCATAAAAATCATTAGAGCCTACATAAGCTAAAACTTTATTTGTTTTGGTATCTGCTAACAATATAGCTAGATTTTTTATGCCTTTTTGTTGTAGTTTATAAGAATATTCTTTAGCTTTTTCTTCAAATTTAATTTGAATTTTTTTATCTATACTAGAAACGATTTTTTCTTTATCCGCTAAAAGCCTACGCGCTAAATGTGGAGCTAAGTTTTTCCTTGTTTTAAAGCTAGGAAGTTTTTCAGCCTTTGCAAGAGTTAAAATATCTTTAGAAAAATATCCCTTTTCAAAAAGCCTATCAAGCAAAGCATTGCGTTTTTTTAAAAGTCTATCTTTGTTTTTTTCAAGATTAATTAAACCTGGATTATTAGGAAGCACAGCAAGCAAGGCTGCTTCACTCCAAGTAAGATCTTTTAAATCTTTTTCAAAATAAAATAAACCCGCACTTGCAACACCTACTAAATTTCCTCCATAAGGAGCATTATTTAAATAAAGTCTTAAAATTTCTTCCTTATCATAAGCGCTTTCTAAAGCAAAAGCTTTGATGATTTCATTAAATTTATTAAAATATGTGCGTTTGTTTTGCTCTAGAAGTTTGATTGTTTGCATAGAAATTGTACTTGCGCCACTTCTTTTACTTGAAAAAATATTATTTTTAAAAGCCCTTATAATCGCTAAAAAATCTACTCCATAATGAGAATAAAAATTTTTGTCTTCATATAAAAGAACTGCGCTTTTTAATTTTTGCGGTATAAACTCACTCTCTAAATGCCATTGTTCGTTAGAATCTAAAAATACACTAAGAATTTCTTTATTTTTATCAAACAAAACCTTACTATAAGTGCATTTAAATAAATCCTTACTATCAAAGCTAAAATAAATTAAGCCTATGTAAAGACATAGACTTAAAAAGCATATTGCAAGGCTTATTTTGATTTTCACTGCACTACTTTAACTCTTTTACTCTCACTTAAAGCTCTATAAGCATTATCATACATTGCTTCAGCATAAGCTCCACTCAAAGTATAAACACCTGGAGTAACAGCACTTAATTTCACAAAAAATTCTCTTGACTCATCAGAGTATAAAGGAAAGAAATACATGATTTTATCATCTCTTATATCTACAAAATCATAATAAGAATTTTTCACAAAATCAGGAGTTTCATCATCTAAAAGATCATGTACTATCTCCCATCCACTTGGTAAAATTTGAGTTAAAGCTATATTAGAAGTGCCCGGATAATTTTTATTTGATATTTTTAATTTCATATAAAAAATTTGAGAGCTTTTTATAGCACTTTCATCTATTTCATTTCCATTTTCATCATAAAAACTTCTTTCTATATACATACGCTGCGCAAAAGGTTCGACAATACCTTTTTTAATTCCCTCTACTCCAAAATGCACATAAGTATCTTCTTTAGCTTCTATCAAAGCGCTGCCTTGATTAAACTCAAATTTAGAAAAACTTGTATTGAGCTTTTTACTCTCACCATTAATTTTTACACTTGCATTGATAGTTTTAGGATTTTCATTACTAAAGCTATTTGCCAAAGCATATAAAGCATAGCCTGTGCTTTGAGTGCTAAGCCAAGCTTGGCTTTCTAAAGTTTTTTTAATATCATCTAATAATTCATCATTATTTTTACCATAAATTATTTTATACGCATTTGCAATAATAGCTTCATCTCTTAGAAAAGATCCATAAGTATGAGTATAATTAGCTTTTTCATCAGGCTTTGTGCTTAAATTTTTAGCTATATTTAAAGCTACCTCATCAAAACCTGCTAATTTATAAGCTGCACTAAGTTGCCAAAGACTTACATTGTTTAAGCTTTGCAAATAAGTACTATCTTCATAAATAGCATTCATTATGCTTAAATTTGGCTCTTTGGCTAAAGCTAAAAGATATAAAGAATTTATTCTAATTTCTTTATTTGTTTGAGCTTTTAAAACATAGCGTTTTTGATAATCAAGCCATGCTTTAAACATTCCCTCGCTCACATAATAACCTCTTTCTTTGGCTAAAATCATAAACATACCCGCATAATTACTTCCCCAAGCATCAGAATCTTTAAGTCCTTGCCAATAAGCAAAGCCACCATTGGAAGTTTGAAAATTTGCGTATTTACTTAACAATGCATTGATATTGTTAATATTTTTTTGTTCATTTGCTCCTTGATCAAGTTTTTGTAAAAAGAGTTGCGGTAAAACTGCTGAAGTACTTTGCTCTATACATCCATAAGGATAATTTTGCAAGTATTTTAATCTATGATTTATATTTAAAATAGGCTTAGAACTCACACTTAAAAACGCCACTGGGTTGATATAATCTTGTGTGATTTTAAACTCCATAGAAGTATTTGCAGGAATTTTAAAAGATTTTCCCTCATAAGTAATCGTATTTAGTGCTTTTATGTCAATTTGAGTATTTTGAGTATAGGTGTAATCTTTTGCATTTAAACTTAACTCTATTTCTTCCACCCCAAGCTTGCTTGAATTTACTCTTGTGTTAATATAAATATCTTTTGTTTTTTCATTACCAAAATCAATTAAAATTTCATCTTTTTCAAAATTTATGAGTGAATTTTTTGTTTTTAGTTTAAGTTTTGCATTTTTTACATCATCATCTACTTTAAATACCTGCACCAAAAGCTTAAACTCATCATCAAGTCTTAAAACCCTTGGCAAAGTTTCAAGCATTACAGCAGGTGCGCTAACTTGGATATCTTTAGAAGCACTGCCAAAACCCGCTAAGTTGTTCGCCACTACCATAACTCTAACCGAACCTAGATACGAAGGCATATTAAATTTTAATTTTGCATAACCATTTTCATCACTTTGCACTGGCTCTTGAAACAACACAACAGGTTTAAATCGTCTTGCTTTTTCATCGTTTTTACTTTTATTTGCCCTACTTTCTAAGAAAACATCACCGCCTGTAGTTAATACCTTGGAAGCATTAGAAATATTTTTAGCAATGATTTTATCATAGGTATCATATATGCTCATATTAAAGCGAATTTTTTGATAAAAATATCCCCAAATATCTGGAGTTTTAAAAGCATTTACATCAAGCAAACCCTCATCTACAATAGCTATGGTATAAGTATAACTTTGCTTGTTTTTACTTTGAATTTCTACTTCAAAATCTTGTTTTGGCATGATTTTATCCGGTACTTTTAAATCAAGCTCGATTTTACTTTGTTCATCTACTACATTCAAAGGCACTACACCAAAAAGTCTTAAGGCTCTATCGTTAGTGTATTGATTATAATCTTGAAGCAAAATCACACTCACATACACATTTGGCTTATATTCTTTAAGAATAGGAATTTCAACCTTTGTAATATCTTCATGCGTATCTATCACAAAGCGTTTTAAAACCTTTACATTATCATTTAAAGTAACGATGGCTTTTGCACCCTTAACACTTTCAAATTCAATAAAAGCTGTTTCGTTTGGTTTGTATTCTTTTTTATCGCTTTTTATTTTTAAAGAACTCACTATATCAGCATTACTTGGCGCACCAAAACTACTAATATAAAAAAACTCTCCTGCGCTTGTTTTACTTTGTGTATCTTCAAGCTCTATAAACATTTCACCATGGTATTCTTTGGGATCAAATTCTATTTTAACCGGTTTACCCTTACTTAAAATAGTTCCTTGGGTAATGATTTGTGTGTTTTTATCTTTTTTGAGTGATTTTAAAAAATCATCATAATTATCATAATCCCACCACCAAGAATAATCATTTGCATAAATAGTATATTTAATCTCCCTATTTGCTATCAAATTCTCATCTAAATCACTCACAATAGCTTCAAAATTAATTGTAGAACCCGAGCTTAAATAGTGATTTTTTAAACGCTTAATACCCACAAAATACTCATGTAATATCACTTGTGAATTCACAAGCGCTTCAACCGATCTTGAACCTTTTTCAAAAACCCTAGCCCTTATGTTAGCTTCAAGATTATATGGAGTATTTTTAAAAAAATCTTTTAAAGCAAATTCTTGCTTTACAAAGCCACTTTCATCTAAAATACCTTTTAAATTATCTTGATATTTTTGCACTAAAACACTAGGATTTGAAAAAATATATTCTGGATATTTTGAATTTTTATATTCTTTTTTACTTACAAATAAATCAGCTTGATATTGTAAATTACTTGCTGGTGTTCCAAAAAGATATTTTGAGCTAATATTAAAATCTAATTTTTCATTTTCTTTTATACTTTTTGGAGCTTGTATAGATACTTTTATACGATTTGGCACTATATTTTGCACTAAAATTTCTTTATCAAAAATAGCATTTGCAAATTCTACTCTAGCTAAATACACTCCACTTAAAGCTTGTTGATCAAGTGAAATTTTTTTATAAAAAGTTCCATTACTCAAAGGATCAAGTTTAATTTTATCTAAAAACTTTTTATTGCGTGGATCAAAAAAACTCAAAAATATAGGGTGATTAACAGCTCCTTTATCATTTCTTGCAACCATAGTTAAATGTATATCATCACCTGGTCTATAAACCCCTCTTTCTGTGTAAATAAACACTTTGTTTTGAGAATTTTGCTCTAAACCATCTACATCAAAACCATCATATAATAAAGGCGAACTTAAGCGTAAAATAGAAGCTTGCTTATCTTTTGAAGCAATGATAAATAAAGCTCTTGACTCATCAATATCATCAAAAACAGCCAAACCATTATCATCGCTTGTCTTAGAAGCTAAAATTTGATTGCTTTTGCTAATTATATCAACCCTAACCCCACCTAAAGCCTTTTGTGTGGTAAAATCTCTTACATCAACAAAAAGTTTTTTATTTAAATTTTGAGCAATTAAAGCTATATCTGAAAAAATCAAATTTTTACTAATCTTTGCTTTTTGATCGAAAAATCTTTGCTTTTTCCAACTCTCCATACCCTCATCAAAAACATAATCAATATCTTCTTCTTTAAAATAAAGCTTAACTATAAACACACCACTTAAATCTTTTAAACCATCTAAAGCTATCTCATTTTCTTGCCATTGATTTTTAACATTTTTAATATCAAAGTCTTTTTTTAATACTACTTCACTAGTATAATCACTCTCTGAAAAAATATCGCTATCATAATCACTTAAATTTTTAGCACCTTGAAGATTTTTATATCTTAAATATTCACTTAAATTATTTGAAAATACCTGATGAACTTCTAAATGGATCTTTTTAATATTTAAACTTTTAAAAGCTATTTTTTTACTCGCTTTGCTAGATAAAAATACCCCTTGATTTGTAAAACTTATAGCAGGCTCATAGTCTTTTAAGCTCACTTGAGTTTTATAGCTTTCTTTTGTACTAATTCCATCAGCGCTTTTAATCCCTTGAGCAAGTTGAATTTCATAAGTTTTATTTGGAGTAAAATTTCCTGTGAGCTTGATTTTATTCCCAAATACCAATGCTTTAAAATCTACTTTGGGTGTAATAAAAATCAACTCTTTTAAATTTTGATCTTGCGAAATACTTTGAGAAAAAAGTAATTCTATGTTTTTATTGATTATATTTGCATTTTGAAATACAAATTCGTTCTTTGCAAGTAAAATATATTCTAAATCTATATTTTTCTCTAAACCTAAAATTTCTTTATCAAAAACTACTTTTATATTAGTGTTTGTATTTTTAATTTTTAATGGCTTAGAATACACACTTGCTATATCATCTTGGATGATAATTTTATCTATTTGAATTTCTTTTTCTTGTGCATTAATTTTTACAGCTTTTAACAACTCATCTTTATCAAAAGCATAAAAACTTTGAACATTTAAAATCAACACACTCTCATCATTTGATATATTTTGAAAATATCCTTTGACATCTAGTTTTTCAAAAGGAGTTTTTACTTTTAATTGTATTTTTTCATCAGCTACAATATCACTTAAGTCTATAAAAATATCATAATTTTGATTTGCTTTTAAAGAAGTGTATATGTTTAATCTTGTGGAAGTTTCAAGTTCATACTTTGCTTTTATTTTTTGATTATTAATAACAATTTCTCTTTCTTTTACAACACCTATGTTTTCTGTAATGATATTGGTATTAAATTCTATAAAAATACTATGCGTATTTTCATTAAAACCATAAGATCTTATAATAGAACTCTTATCTTCATTTTTAGAACATGCAAACAACAAACTTGCAAGCAAAACAATAAAAAAATAATGTAAAAATCCTTTCATGGGTTATCCTCTTTTTGGTAAATTTTTCAAATTATATCTAAATTCACTCTTGCTTCACTCAAAAAATTATATAATTCTTACATAAAAATAAAGGAGAAAAAATGAAAAAGAAAATCGCTGCATTATTAACAACTTTAAGTCTTTCAAGTCTTGCTTATGCAGATGGAATTTATGGTGTGATAGTAGATGTAAATGATGGTGCAAAGACTATTTTAATCGATACTACCTATGGAGAAAAAATGAATATAAAAATTCTACCAAATACAGAAATTGACATGGATGATTGTGGTATTTTTGGTATGGATAAATATGGCACTTTTAGAGATTTAAAAGTAGGAACTTTTATAGAAGCTGAAGTTTTTCATGGCTATACTCAAACAACACCAAACCCACAAACACCAAATCAAATTCAAAATATAACCGCTAAAGAAATTAAAATAGAATGCAAAAAAAGAGCTTATTAAGTAAAATAACTCCTAAAAAGGAGTTATTTTAATGCGTTTTTTTCTTATATTAATTTGCATTAGCACTTTTGTATTTGCTTATAAAATTCAAGGTATTTTAAAAAACACTACTACACATACAATAAGTATTCAAACAAGTTTTGATAATAACTTAATTATTACCATTTTACCCCAAACACATATAGATATTTATAACTGCGGAATTTTTGGTAGCAATAAAAAACAAGCCAATGTACAAGATCTAAAAAAAGGAAGTCTTGTTAAAGTTAAAGGCAGTAAAAATGGAAGCATTATCATTGCTGAAAAAATTATAGTAGAGTGTGATGATCAAAGAAGAGCTTATTAAGATAATAACTCTTCTTTATCGTCTTTATTGATTTTTTCTATATAAAGACTTTGTGAAGGAAATGCAAAACTTAGTTTATTTCTTTCGACAATCTTCATTAATTCAAGTAAAATACTTTGTCGTGCTTCTCTAAAACCTGCAGCATCAACTGCTTTAGTATAAAAATATACTTCTATATCAATAGAACTTGCGCTAAAGCCACTCACAGCCACATAAGTATTATTTTTATATCCTTCTAAATCATTCACTGAAACTAAATTTTGTCTATATCTAGCGCGGGTTCCACCATGATTTAGCGCACTATCATCAACTTGGGCTATTAAAGGACTAGTAGCTAATAAATATCTTATATCTTCTACACATTGCTCAAGTTGTTCAGGTCTTGCATCATAAGTTACACCTATAAATAATTTTACATGGCGTCCTATTTTTCTTTTACTCCAATTTTTTATATTAGTTCCCATAATAGTTGAATTTGGTAAAAATACCAAAGAATTATCAAAAGTTCTAATAGTAGTTTTTCTAAGCCCAATTTCTACTATAGTTCCTTCTATACCTGAAATTTCAACCCAATCGCCTTGATTAAAGCTGTTATCAAAAAGCAAAAGCACAGAAGCAAAGAAATTTGCAATAATATCCTTAGCTGCCAATGCCACAGCCAAACCACCAATACCTAAAGATGCAATCAATGCTGAAATATTAAATCCTAAATGTGATAAAACAAATAAAACAGCTATTACTATAATAATAAAATATAAAATTTTAATAATTAAATTAACCACTTCGCGTTTGCCACTTTTTTCAGCAAGCTTTGCCACAATTACCATACCATAACTATCAAAAATATTTATCACAAGCCAAGCAGTTAAAATAACATAAACAATTGATAAAATATTACTAATTCTTATATCTACAGGTGCAGGATAGTAAAAAATAGTAAAACAAATTCCAATAGCATAAGCAAACAAAAACCAACCCACTGGTCCTTGGAGCTTTTCTAAAAAGTGAGTTTTTATTTCTACATTTTCTGAATTTTTTCCAAATAAATGTATCAATACAAAATACAAAATTTTTGCAAGATAAAATTTCAAAGAATAAAACAAAACAATGACAATAATAGAAATAACTATTTTTCCAACATTTACACTACTAATAGAGGTTTGTTTATTAATATAATTAATGGCATTTTGCAAGCCCAAGCCCGTAAATAAAAAATTAGTTTCAAGCAAATTTGCATTATTTCTTAGATATACCAAAATTTCATTATATGACTTGATGGTATTTCTTAAATTATTTTCACTAAGCTCTAAAGTTCTAAGTTGAGTAATATCATTAATTTTCTCTTTATCTAAAGCAAAATTAAAAACTATATCTTCTTTTAATGAGTCAATGCTTTCATCAATAATTTTTTTTATTTTTTGACTTTGAGCGCCTTCTATAAAAACTTTTTCTAATTCAAATATACAAAGATAAAAATGTTCTGCAGAGGTTAAATTTAAAAGTTTGATTTTATTATCCACATAATCATAATATCTTTTTTTAGCTTGAGCATTTTCAACACTTTTTTGTAAAGCATTCTTAGTTTTTAAAAAATCTTTTGCTTCTTTATCATCAATCTTTTGAGATACCATTTTTAAAGGTAAAGTAGTCAAAAGAGCTGTTTTTTGTTTTTCTATTTCTTTGATATTATCTTGAAATTCGGTGCTATTTGTATCACCGGTTTTAAAACTTTCCAAAAGTAAATTAAGCTCTATATAATCTTGTACCAAAGCAAAAATACTATTCTTATCCTCTAAAGCATTTTTTTCCTGTGCATTCAAAGTGCTGATAAATAAAAATAATAAAATAATATTAACAATCTTTTTCATACTTTTTTCACCCTCTCTTGTATTAAAACAAAATTTTCAAAATTAAAATCATACTCATAAATTTCACCCGTTTCTATGATGTAATACCAAGCATGAAGTTCTATTTCTTTTTTATTTAAAGCTTCTTCTATACCTGGATAGGTTAATAAATTTTGCAAAGAATTAACCAAGTTCATTTTTTCAGTCATCCAAGATCGCATGGCTAAATCACTGCCTGCAACTTTTAAAACCTTATTTTTAATAGGCTCGAGCAAGGTAAGCCATTTTCTCACATTCGGCATACTCTTTAGCTCATTTTCATTTGCATATAAAGCCGCACAGCCACCACAATTACTATGTCCACAAACTATGATATTTTTTATATGTAAAGAACTAAAAGCATACTCAATAGCTGAAGTAGTTGCCAAAAAATCATCTCCTACTCTATAAGGTGGAACTATATTGCCTATATTTCTTACAACAAAAAGCTCTCCTGGGCCTGTATTAGTAATTAAATTTGGTATAACTCTTGAATCAGCACATCCTATAAAAAGCGTGTGGGGATTTTGTTTATTTTTTAAACTTTCAAAAAGTTCTGCATGCTCTTTAAAATCTTCTTGCATAAATTTTAAAGCACCCTCGATCAAGTCTTTCAAAAAAAGTCCTTTTTTGCATTTTAATAAAGCATTATACTAAATTATTTTTACTTAAAATAAATCTATAAATTTATTTTTTGTTATATTTTTATACAATTTTAATCTTTTATTTATCTTTTTTTTGTAAATTTTAATTTTTAAAAATTATTGGAGGATTTTAATGAGTCTTTATGATAGAGATTATTCTAACTCTAAAACTCAAGAATTTGAAGGTTATGCTAGAAGTGATTTGAGCATTTTTATAAAACAAACTTATCAGCTTTTTGCTGCTTCATTATTAGCTGCAACAGCAGGTGCTTACATAGGAATTTTTGCCTTAGCACATTTATTTGCACAATCTCAAGCAACTTTTTGGATTTTATTTATCGTAGAAATTGGCTTGTTATTTGCATTACAATGGAAAAAAAGAGAAGCTCCGCTTAATTTAGTTTTACTTTTTGCCTTTACTTTTGTTTCAGGACTTACTTTAACACCGCTTTTATATTCTGTTTTAGCACTTCCTGCAGGAGCTAGCATTATTGCTCAAGCTTTTGCTTTAACAACAGTGGCTTTTGGTGCTTTAAGCGTTTTTGCTATGAATACAAAAAGAGATTTTACTATGATGGGAAAAATGCTTTTTATAGCTTTAATTGTTATCGTAGTAGCTTCTTTAATTAATATCTTTTTTCAAAGTTCACTTTTAAGCTTAGCAATTTCTGGTATTGGTGCAATTTTATTTTCTTTTTACATTCTTTATGATACTCAAAACATCATTAGAGGAAATTATGAAACACCAATCGAAGGTGCAGTTGCGCTTTATCTTGATTTTATCAATCTTTTCATCTCTCTTCTTAATATTTTAAGAAGCTTTAATAGCAGATAAAAATTTGCGAGAAAAATTCTCGCAAATTTTCTTTACCTCTTTCAAGTTTTTATCAAACTTTTTAAGTTAAAATACTCATTTTATTTTCAATAAGGAAAATTCATGACTACTCTTTTAATTATTTTGCAATTTGCAATTGTTGTGATTATTTGTATTGCTGTTTTATTACAAAAAAGCTCAAGCATAGGACTTGGAGCATATAGCGGAAGTAATGAAAGCTTGTTTGGAGCAAAGGGTCCTGCAGGGTTTTTAGCTAAATTTACTTTTGTGATGGGTGTTTTACTTATCGCTAATACAATTGCTCTAAGTTATATGTATAATAATGCTAATTCTAACTCACTTGCTGAAAAAGCAGAACAAATTTTACCAAAGGCACCTGAAACAAACACAACTAGCATTCCAGTTGCACCAAGTGCTCCAATTAGCGAAAGTAATACTAGCAAATAAAAAAAGGAAATACCATGCTAAATGAAATTTATACCAAGCAAAAACAACAATCAGACAAAAGCTTAGAGGCCTTAAAAAAAGATTTTACTACCATAAGAACTGGCAAAGTAAATATAAATATACTTGATCATATTCATGTAGATTATTATGGTAGTGCAACTCCATTAAATCAAGTAGCAACAGTTTTAGCAACTGATGCTTCAACTATTAGCATTACTCCTTGGGAAAAATCAATGCTAAAATCTATAGAAAGTGCTATAGCTGCGGCAAACATTGGAGTAAATCCGAACAATGATGGCGAAAGTGTTAAATTATTTTTTCCTCCTATGACAAGAGAACAAAGAGAAGAAAATACTAAAAATGCTAAAGCTATGGGTGAAAAGGCTAAAGTTGCTATTAGAAATATTAGAAAAGATGCAAATGATGCGGTAAAAAAACTAGAAAAAGATAAAGCAATCTCAGAAGATGAAGCTAAAAAAGCTTATGATGAAGTACAAAAACAAACCGATAATTATACAGCAAAAGTAGATGAGTTAGTTAAAAACAAAGAAGCGGAACTTTTAAAGGTTTAAAAATGAACTTAGAACAAATTTATAAAGATTGTGGAGCATACCTACAAGGACATTTTTTACTTAGCTCAGGGAAACACTCTGAGTTTTACCTTCAAAGTGCTAAAGTTTTAGAAAATCCAAAACTAGCAGGTGAGCTTTGTGATGAGCTTGCAAAAGTTATTGCTAGTTTTAATATTGAATTTGATAGTATTTGCTCGCCTGCCTTGGGTGGAATTTTAGCAGGTTATGAACTTGCTAGAGCTTGCAACAAACGCTTTATTTTTACTGAACGCGTAGAAGGAGTGATGAGTCTTAGACGCGGTTTTGAAGTAAAAAAAGGTGAAAAATTTATCGTTTGTGAAGATATTATTACAACAGGTGGCTCAGCACTTGAGAGTGCAAAAATCATCGAGAATTTAGGTGGAGAAGTAGTAGGTTTTGCAGCTTTAGCAAATCGTGGTTTTTGTGCTGTAAAAAATTTAAACAATCCAAGAAAAGAAAATGCAAAATTACCACAAAATTTACCACTTTTTGCACTAGGAAATTTTGAATTTGATATTTATGATGCAAATACTTGCCCACTTTGTGAAAAAGGCACTAAAGCTATCAAACCTGGTAGTCGTGGTAACTAATGAAAACTAAAGCAAAAATAGCCACTCGCTTTTTAAGATTTAAAGCCTTTTTGATTGATCTATTTTTGCTTTATGTGCCCATTTTGTATTTGTTTTATTTTACTCTTGGCTCTAAAGAAGCTTTTTTAAACAATCAACTTATAATTTTTTTGTGCCCATTGCTTTTTGGATTTTTACAAGCATTATTTTTAGTAAAAAAAGCTCAAAGTCCTGGACTTAAAGCTTATGATTTATACTTGATTGATATTAAAAATGGACACAAACTTAATTTTTTTAGAATAATCCTACGCTATGTAATTTTCATTATAAGCTTTGGCTTGTTGATTGGCTTTTTGGTAAGCTTTTTAAGAAAGGATACCTTAGCCTTGCATGATATTTTAAGCCAAAGCGCTATTGTAACAAAGGTGGAAAAATGAATAGAAAAAGAATTTATAATCCAAAATCAAATGAAACTTTAAATGATAGAAAAGTATTTAACGGCAACCCACATGGTATTTTAAATTTTACTAAAGCAAAATACACATGGGCTTTAAAACTTTGGGATTTAATGGAAGCAAATACTTGGTTTCCAAAAGAAGTAGATACAACAAAAGATGCACTAGATTATCGTTGCAATCTAACCGTAGCAGAAAAAAGAATGTATGATCTAGTTTGGTCTCAACTTATCTCAATGGATAGTTTTCAAACAAACAATCTTGCTGATAATATCAACCCTTATATCACAGCACCTGAAATCAATGCGGTTTTAGCAAGACAAGCTTATGAAGAAGCAAATCACTCAAAATCTTATGCAGTGATGGTTGAAGCAATCTGTGAAAATACAGACTTAATTTATGAAATGGAAAAACATGATGAGACTTTAAGAGAAAAAAATGATTTCATTTCAAGTATTTATGAAGAATTAGCTGGCGAAGTAGATGATAATAAACTTTTACTTGCAATGGTAGCAAATCAAATTCTAGAAGGAGTGTATTTTTATAGTGGTTTTACTGCTATTTATGCTTTAGCGCGTGCAGGAAAAATGCTAGGTTCAGCACAAATGATACGCTTTATACAAAGAGATGAAATTACTCATTTATTATTATTTCAAAATATGATTAATTCTGTGCGTAAAGAAAGACCTGATTTGTTTAATGATATCAATATAAACAAAATTTATGATATGTTTAAAAAAGCAGGTGAACTTGAGATCAAATGGGGTAAATACATCACTCAAAATCAAATCATGGGTTTTACAGACGATATTATAGAAGAGTACATTCACTATCTTGTTGATCAAAGACTAATAGCTATTAATCTTGATAAAATTTATAATGCAAAACATCCTATTAAATGGGTGGATGATTTTTCTAAATTTAATGATCAAAAAAGCAATTTCTTTGAAAGCAAGGTTACAAACTATTCTAAAGGGAGTTTGAGTTTTGATGACTTTTAAGTCACAAAACTACCCATATTTTACATTTTTTTAAACTAAAATTCTCTTTTTATTTAATATTTTATTTTTATTTATTTCATTATTGTAAAATCCGCCATTTTATTTTATTAGTAAAGGGGTAATTATGGAGTTTTTAGAACTTTTGCTAGTCTTTATTGCCATAGTTCTCATGATAATTAAGCCTGAAAAAGAAAAACTAGCTTTTTCTATACTTGTAATTTCATGGGCTATTATGGTATTTGACTATTTAGGTCGCAAATCAGGCGCAATCTTAGGCCTAATGAATCTATAAGGTGGCAAATATGTGTGATATTAACAAAACTAAATTTTTTTATTTTTTAATGTGCTTGGCAGGTTTTTTAATCATTTTAATGCCTGTTGGAATTGCAAATTTGATTTTTGGTTATATGCTAGGTGATAGCCCTTGTACTTCTTGTTGGGGCCAAAGAGAATCAATGATTTTCATTGGTGTTGCAGCTTTATTTATTGTGCGTTATGGTATGAAAGGTAAGTTCTTAGCTTTTCTTTTAATTGCAACTGCATTTGGTTTATGGCAATCATTTAATCATATAAGCGGACATGCACATCGTGATCTTGATCAAGGTTTTGGTTTGCCTATTTTTGGTTTGCATACTTATTTTTGGGCTGAAGTAGTATTTTGGGCTGTAGTTTTATTACTTGGTGTAATTTTTGCTTTTGCTCCAAAATTTGGCTCCTTTGAAAAAGAAATGGAAGGAGTTAGTTTTAGAAAATTAACTAAATTTAACCTAGCTGCTATGGTTATTGTTGCTTTTATCGTAGCTTCAAATGTCTTCCAAGCTTTCGTAAGCACTGGTCCTATCCCATATAGCGGACAAGGTGATCCAGTTCGTTTTAGTTTAAATCCAAAATATATTATTTGGGATGATTCAGGCTGGAATAAAAGTTGGAAAAGCATTTCTTTCTTAGGAAAACGCGATGTTAAAGAACCTGATTTTGCTTTTGCTCCTGCTAATGAAAAACTAGGTATTGAATTTGATAATAATATCAGTAATGCTCCATTTGCAAATATCGATGATAATCTAAAAATCGTAAATGAAACAAAAATTGATTTTCCTAAAGCTATCAATACACTTGATTATATCAATGGAGAGTATGTCGCAAGTTCAAAATGGGAAGTATTTTTCCTAGATGATAATTTTAGCACTAAAACAGATTTTCTATTAGACCCATATTTTTCAGCCACAATTAATCCTATCATAGGAATTATTCCTTATTTGGACAACAAATACATCTTAATGGGCTCTAATAAAACTTTCTTAAGATTTGCTCAAAATCCTAATGCAGATGAAGCTTTACAATATGCTGATTTTATTAGAGGGGCAAATAATTTTGAAGGACAAGGTGAAAACCTTGGTCGTGGTAGAATTGACACAGTTAGAGCTAAATTCCATCATATTTTAAGCACAACTACTGATGGAAAATACATGTATCTTGCTACCGTTCCAAACAATAAGGATGCTAAAACTTTTGTAATTTCTAAAATTTCTTTAGCAGATAGAGTTCTTTCAGCTGAATTTACTCCTAAAGCTGAGTTAAAAGAAGGAAAAACTTTGGGCGATCTTTATATAACTTCAATGGCTTTTAAAAATGGTAAAATTTATGCATTAAGTAAAAAGCATAATGTTATTGCTGTAATTGATCTAGACAAAGAAGAAGTTGTAAAAACTATTTCGTATCCAGAAAATATAACTAACGCAAGAAGCTTATTCTTCAAAGATGGTAAAATGCACATCTTATCTTATCAAGATGGATCAAACATCCTTTATACACTTGATTAATCTTAAGGCGTTTTTACGCCTTAAGGATTTTAAAGCTAGATAAATAAAATTTAAGATAAAATAACACTTTTTATCAAGGAGTGCTTATTGATTCATATATTTGAACAAAAACAATGTCAAACTATGGCAGAAGAAATTCGCAAAAACACTTTCATTAATGAAGAATTATTTGAAGCTTTTTGTTCTACTCCAAGAGAAATTTTTTCACCTTTAAAAATGCATGCTTATAGACTTGATGCACTTCCTTTAATGGGTAATCAATGGATAAGCTCACCTTTAACTGTGGCCAAAATGACTATGGCACTTGATTTTAAAGAAGCTGATAGTGTTTTAGAAATAGGTTGTGGTAGTGGATATCAAGCTGCGATTTTAAGTAAGCTTATTAGAAGAGTTTTTACCATAGAACGCATCGAAAAACTTGCAATTAGTGCTATAGAAAAATTTAAAAAACTAAACTATGCTAATATTCATGTAAAATTTGATGATGGGCAAAATGGTTGGAAAAATTATGCACCTTATGATAGAATTTTACTCTCAGCTTATATAGAACACATTCCAAATGTATTATTTGATCAACTTGAAAACAATGGAATTTTAGTAGCTCCTTTACTCATAGGAAATCAACAATTTATCACTAAATTTACCAAAAAAGATGGTGAGATTAGCAAAGAAGTTTTAGATGAATGCCTTTTTGTGCCTATTAAAGACGGTAAAGAATAATCTTGCTAATTTTTAAGATAAATATTTAATTTTAATATAATTATTTTTAAACATAAGCTTCTTGTAGGATTTATTTTTTTATAATTATATTAAAAAAGGAATATTATGAGTTTTAAAAGAATACTTTTTGGTTTATTTACTACTAGCATGCTTTTTGCCTATGAGCAAATGCCTCAAAATGCCTCACATGGAAATTTCATAGACAAAGACAAATGGAAAAATTTAGATACAAACTGGATTTATTGTGAAAGTGGTTTAAATCAAGATTTTATCAATATAAATAGTAAAAAGGCTACAAACAAAAATCATTCTTTAGAATTTAACTACTCAAATGATTCTTTTGGTTTAATAAATGATGGTTATACCATAAAAATGTATTTTGCAAGCAATGGAAGCCATATCATGCTAGATAATACAGCTTATAATTTATCGCATTTTCACTTTCATAGCCCATCAAAGATTTCTATTGATAAAAAGCCTTATCCTTTAGAAATTCATTTTAGCCATGTAAGTCAAAAAGGCGATATAGTAGTGGTTGTGCTGTTTTTACAAGAAGGCGCGGAAAATCCTTTTATTAAAAAAATCATCCGTGCTTTTCCTAAAAAAGAAGGCGATAAGCTTTATGTTCAAAGCTTAAGCGCTAATGAGTTATTACCAAATAATCTTCAATCTTTTTACATCTTTAAAAACAAACTCAACAAGCCTTGTAGTCAAAAAATCACTTGGATAGTTTTAAAAGATATGAGCTATGCCTCTAAAGAGCAAATTCAAATCATACAAAATTTAATGGGAAAAAATGAGAATTTGAAAATACAAGAAATTAATAATTTAGAACAAAATGATTAAGTAAGCTAAACTTAATCATGTATAAAAGTTTGAATTTTTTCTAAATTAGCTCTAAAAAGTTTAAAATTTAACTCGCTTGAAATTTTTAAATCAGCAAAAAAAGGATTTTTCAAACTAGCTATGAGCAAATAATCATCTTTTTTCAAAACTCTTTGTGTAGAAAATTCTTTATCCTTTAATTTTTCAAAAATACTTTCACTTGAGCTAATATCTTCTTTTAATTTCTTACTATAAAGCAAAATTCCACAAAAGAAATTCCCAAATTCATCTTTAAATTTCACATCATAAAGAATAAAATCATCAAAAATAAAAGAATTTTGAGAATGATAAGTTTTTAAAGAAAAGTTAAAAGCAATTTTTTCAAAATCTTTCTGATAAAAGCCTTGTTTGTCAAATTTAGCATTGTTTTGCTTTAAAAATTCTTCACACATTTTAAATACAAGCTCATTGCGTCCCCACATAAGCTTTCTTCCTAAAATTCTAAAAAACAAAACTCCTGCTAAAACAGCAAAAAACAAAGCTATAATCACATCCTTGCTAAATTGAAAAGCAAGAAAAAATATAACCAAAGCTTCAGCAAATGCTAAAATTTGTAAAGCTTTGAGTCTTTTATTTAAAGCTTGTCTTATGGCTTCAAAATCCATTAAGACTTAGCCTTTTCCATTCTTTTTCTTTGAGTAGGATCAAGATATCTTTTTCTAACTCTAATATTTTGTGGAGTAACCTCTACAAGTTCATCTTCTTCTATCCACTCTAACGCTCTTTCAAGGCTTAATTTTCTAGGTGGTACAAGCTTAATCGCATCATCACTACCACTTGCTCTAACATTAGTTAAATTTTTACCTTTAATAGGATTAACATCTAAATCATTTGGGCGTGAATGCTCACCTATAATCATACCTGTATATACTTTTGTTTGAGGATCAATGAATAATACCCCTCTATCTTGTAAGTTAAATAAAGAATATCCTAGTGCAACACCATTTTCCATAGAAATTAACGCGCCATTATTTCTTTTTTCAACTGCTCCACTAAATGGACGAAACTCTAAAAAGCTATGGTTCATAACACCTTCGCCTTTAGTATCTGTTAAAAATTGTGATCTAAATCCTATAAGCCCACGCGCAGGAATTTCAAACTCAAGTCTTGTTTGACCATCTCCAGTTGGTGTCATAGTTTTCATTTCAGCTTTTCTTTTACCTAGTTTTTCAATCACTACTCCGGTAAAATCATCAGGCACATCAATCACTAAATGCTCAAACGGCTCTGTTTTAACACCATCTTCTACCTTAACGATAACTTCAGGTCTACCCATACAAAACTCAAAACCTTCTCTACGCATATTTTCGGCTAAAATAGTTATTTGAAGTTCACCTCTTCCACTTACTTTAAATTTACCTTCGCCTGTGCTTTCATATTTCATAGCAATATTAGTTTTCATTTCAGCTTCTAAGCGTTCTGCGATTTTATTTGAAGTTACATGTTTACCTTCAGTACCCGCTAAAGGACCATCATTTACTGAAAATACTATACTTAAAGTTGGCTCTTCTATGTGTAAAGGATCAAGCGGCATAGGGTTATTTGGATCTACCACACTATCTCCTACATCTAAAGCTTCAAAACCTGCAATCGCTACAATATCGCCTGTCCCTGCTTCTTCAATGTCCATTTTTTCTAGACCCATAAAACCAATAAGTTTTGAAATTCTTCCATTGATTTTAGAGCCATCTGCTTTAGCAAGCATAACATTTTGATTTTTCTTTACTTTACCATTAAAAATTCTTGCAATCCCTATCTTACCAACGAAATTATCATAACCTAGAGTAAAAACTTGAAGCTGTAAAGGATTTTCATCACTACCACTTGGAGCAGGCACACGCTCAAGTATAGTCTTAAACAATGGTTCCATGTTAGTGCTTTCATCTTCAAGTGCAAGTTTTGCATAACCATTTTTAGCAGCCGCATATACTACTGCAAAATCAAGTTGTTCATCATTTGCCTCTAAAGCCACAAAAAGATCAAAAATTTCATTGATCACTCTTTCAGGATCAGCAGCTGGCTTGTCGATTTTATTAATAACAACAATAGGTTTAAGCCCTAAAGATAAAGCCTTTTTTACCACAAATTTAGTTTGAGGCATAACCCCTTCTTGTGCATCAACTAAAAGCAAAACCCCATCAACCATTTTTAACACACGCTCAACTTCACCACCAAAATCAGCATGGCCTGGAGTGTCTATGATATTTATTTTTGTGCCTTTATAATTAATAGCAGTATTTTTAGAAAGTATAGTGATACCTCTTTCTTTTTCTATATCATTACTATCCATTACACGCTCAGCTATTTGTTCACGCTCATTAAAAGTTCCTGATTGTTTTAAAAGCTCATCTACCATTGTTGTTTTACCATGATCAACATGAGCTATAACAGCTATATTTCTAATATTATCCAAGTTTTTCTCCAAAGTCTTAAATTTAAAATCTAATATTATATAAAAAAAATGCTTAAAAATTAAGATTTAAAAATTGGAACACTTGTTGCTTTTGTCTTGAGTAAGAATTATTTTTAAGGAGAAAAATATGTCAAACCTAAATACTCAAATCTTTAACGCTAACTTAGAAAAACAAGGAACTTCAGTTTTAAATAGTAAGCATTTTATGGAACTTTTAAATTATTTAGAAGTTATAAATTCAAATGAAGAAAAAGAATTAAATTATGCAAAACTTTCAAGTAAAGTAAGTGAAATTTTAGATGATGCTAAAAATGAAAATGCGGTTTTAAATGCTAAAAACATAGAAGAATTATTAGTGATATTTAAAAATTTTAATCTTACTCATGAAAATTTAAAACTTGATTGTGCAGCACAATTACAAAATTTATTTCCAAATTTAGCAAAAAATAATTTTTTAGTAGGTTAATTAATGTCTAATATCCAAGCTAGTGATGCTTTAAACTTACTAAGCATCACTCCACAAAATGAAAACCCAAGTAAAGAAAACACTAGCTCGCAAAGTGATGGCGAGGAATTTTTAAATTCCTTATTGCAAGCAATAAATGAAAAAGATGGAAGTTTACCAAAAGATTTCAAGACTCCGCAAAAAGATGATAAAGTTAATGATAAAATTTTAAAAGATGATGTCAAAGACAAAATACCGCTGGATGAAAAAGATGCTTTGAAGCTTTTTGAGGGTGCAAATTTTATGCAAATTCTTTCTTTATTAGAGGTTTTACAAAGCGATAGCAAGGATATAAAACTAAACAAACTTGTCCAATATAATACTGCTATTTTAGCTCTTGAAAAAAATCTACACAAGCTAAAAAATATAAAAAATATTAATGAGCTTTTTAATGTGGCAAAAGAGCTTGGATTAAACATCAAAAATATAAAATTTGAACAAATTAAAGATTTAAAAGAAGCCTTTCCAAATCTTGATAAAAAAGGTTTTTTTGAAATACCAAAACAAAATAATAATACTAATGTTTTTCAAGATTTAATCAATCAAAAAATTACCAAGCTTTTAAAAGAAGAACCAAATACAAGCAAAAATATAAAAAGCAAAGAAAACGAAGGTGTGTCTTTGCTTTCTTCTGCTTTAAAAAATATAGAACTTCCAAAAAAAGATATAAAAACACAAGCAAAAGAAAACATTCAAAACATAGATTTTAAAGAAAAATTAGTAGAAAAAATTCAAATTCAGGATGAAAAAGAAATAAAAAACGCAAAAAATATCCAAAATACAACAACAAAATTCAATGAAAAACTAAGTGATATTGAGTTAATTAATCTTACTCAAAACACAAACCTAAAAAAAGATATTAAAGAAAAAGAAAAGCTAGATTTTAAAGAAATATTAAAGAATGAAAAACTAACTATTAGCGAAGATAGCTTTAGTAAAAAAATAAGTTCTGTTTTAGAAAATTCAAAAGATTTAAAAGCTGAATTAACAAATATAAAAAATACTCAAAATATACAAAATCAAAATCAAGATTTAAAAATTAACTTAGAAAATCAATTGGCCCCTCAAGATAAACATTTAAAAATAGATAAAAGTAATCAAAATATAGATAATTTTAGTGATATTTTTAAACACACAAAAGAGTTTTCAAAAGATGAAAATGATCATAGTGAAGAAAATTTAAATTCTTATGTAAGGGAAATGAATAGGGTTTCTAATAATTTTATAAAAAATCAAAATATTCCTATGAAAGAAACTTTCAATGATTTTGCCCAAGAATTTAAAGAAAAACTAGAAAGCTACAAAGCACCTATAACTCGCTTTAGTATAACTCTTAATCCACATAATCTTGGAGAAGTAGAAGTAACTTTAGTCCAAAGGGGTTCAAATTTAAATATTAGCTTTAACTCTAATCAGAATACCTTAAATCTTTTCATACAACATCAAGCTGAATTTAAAAATGCTCTTGTAAATATGGGATTTACAAATTTAGAAATGAATTTTAGTAATCAAGAAAGAAAAGAACAAAGCAATCCGCAAAGACAAAAAAACAACAATAGTAAAGAAGATAAGGTGAATTTTGAAAAAGAAATTCAAGAAAAACCGAGCTTAGAAATGGTTTTAGCAAAATATTTTTAAATGGAATATTTTTTGCTTTGAGCTTTAAAAATATATAAAAAAGGATTTTTATGTCAAATATAAACACACAAACCCTTCAAGGTCCTTTAGCAACGCTTAATACTAAAGATATGCCAAATGCTAAAGGAAGCACTAGAGCCGGTGAAGGTGATAGCGGGTTGATTTACAACCCTGGGGCAGAACTTGACAAGGATGCGTTTTTAAAGCTTCTTTTAATAGAACTCCAACATCAAGATCCAACAGATCCTATGGATACTGAAAAAATGCTTACCCAAACGGCACAACTTTCAGCACTTGAAATGCAAGATAATACTAATAAAACCATGACTCAACTTGTAACTGCGATGACAAAACTACAAAATTCTATTGCAGCAAGCACAGGTATGAGCGCACTAGCTGCAGTTGGAAAGCTTGCAACAGTTAAAGATAATTACCTTGTAGTGGCAGATGATGATATACAATTTCAAATTAATATGTATTTACCACAAGAACCACAAAAAGGTAAAAAGACTGATATTGATATTGAAGGTTTTGAACTTAAGAAAAATGGCGAAGATAAACTAGATATAACAGGTAAAGTTGATAAAGAAATAGCTGAACCTGGAGAAACTATACATATAAAATTAAAAGATGACAAAGGTCAAGAAGAAACGGTTCAAGCAGTAGTTGGAGAAGATCAAACATTTAAAATAGTAGGACATACCCCAAGTGTTGATATCAAAACAGCAAAAATTGATTCAGCTTATAAATCAGACAGCACACCTGTAACATTTACTATTTATAATGAAGCAGGAGATCCTGTAAGAACAATGAGTGTTAAAGATATGAGTGCTGGTATGAAACAAATCGTTTGGGATAGAACAGATGATAGTGGAAATCCTGTACCATCTGGAAAATACTATGTAAGAGCAAGCTATATAGGTGAAGATGGCACAACCGTTAATTCAACTTATGGTGCTTATCCTATCACTGGAGTTAAATTTGAAGAAGGTGAAGCTCTAGTTGGTATGGGCGGTAGCTGGGTTAAATGGGAAGATATTAAAGAGATTACAGGATAAAATCATGTTTACAGCATTTTACAATGGAGTAAATGGAGTAAAATCCCAAAGTTATGGTATAGACAATACCGCTCATAATATAAGCAATGTCAATACAGTCGGTTTTAAATACTCTGATGTGGCATTTAAAGATGTATTTTATAGCACCATAACAACACAATCATATAACAAAGGTCAAACTGGTTATGGTAGTGTAGCAGGAGCTACTAATGATATTTTTGAACAAGGTCCGTTAGTTTCTACTGATAATGAATTTGATGTAGCAATTGCTGGAAAAGGCTTTTTTGGTGTAAGTAATGCCAATGGGGTTTATTATACTAGAAATGGTGCTTTTAAACCTGATGCAAATGGATTTTTAGTAGATTCAAATGGAAATTATGTACTTGGAACTATGAATCCATCATTACAAGAAATTCAACTAAGTGATAGAGTTTCTAATATGTTTGGTCAGATTATGGGACAAAAAGTCACTACAGCTTGGAGTGGAACACCTGGACAGAATTTACAAATGGGCGGAGTTAATACTCAAGGACCTATTTCTGTACCTAAAAATCTTTACTTACCACCTCAACCAACTCAAAATATAACTTGGAGTGGAAATTTAGACACAAGCACCAAAACAGAAGCAGTAAATGTAGATGTAGATGCTTCTAAATTTGAATTTAGTAAAAATGAAGATGGTAGTGTAAAAATTTCAGGTAGTGTAAAAGATGAACAAATTTATGGTATAAAACCTGGCGATACTATATATTTTAAAATCACTGATGAAAAGGGTGCTAGTCAAACATTACAAGCTACTTTAGATGAAAATTTAGCTTTTAGTATCGACAATCAAAAACTAGATAAAGTCGATTTAGAAACAGTCAAATTAGAATCATCTCACTTAAGCGTTGAAAAAGAAGTAGCTGATAGCACAGAACTTTCTGCAAAATTAATAAATCCTGATGGATCTATTAGTTGGGTAAAAGTTAAATTAGATAGAGTTTTACCGCAAAATGGTACAGATTTAGAATACAAAGCCGTTGCACAAGTGTATGATAATGATGGCAATAAAATAGGTGGAACAACTGAAGGTTTAATCACTTTTAACGAATCTGGAGCTTTAGTATCTAACACCTTAAATTCGGTAGATAATAATGGCACAAGGGTTAATATAAATCTTGGTTCTTATTATGATCCAAATATACCAAATTCAGGCTATGATGGGCTTCATGCTTTACAAAACAAACAACCTTCAGTGCATACACAAACAGATGGTAAGGGCGAGGGGTTTTTAAATAATTATTCTATTAACACAGATGGCACTATCATCGCCACTTTTACCAATGGAGATCAAATAGCTATGGCAAAACTTGCTTTGTTTAATTTTACAAACGAACAAGGCTTGGAAAAGCTAGGGGAAAATCTTTATGGGCAAACAGGAAATAGCGGTAATCCAACTTTTTTACTTGATGCTAATGGAAATTTCAGCACAGCAACTTTTAAAGGTTCTTATTTAGAGCAATCTAATGTAGATTTATCGGTAGCTTTTACTAACTTAATCACTCTACAAAAAGCTTATGATTCAAGTAGTAAAAGTATCACAACAGCCGATCAAATGATACAAAAAGCAATCAACATGAAACGCTAATTTTAGCTTTTCATGTTTTATTTATATTTTTTTGCTCTAAGATATATTTTACCTCTTGCTCAAAAAATTCATACACCCTAAGCTGAACCAAAGATTCTTCTTCATTTTTATCTATTAAACGCTCAAGTTTATCAAATTTTATCTTTTGTATATATCTTGGATTTTTTTTCAAAAGCAAAGCAATATTTTTAAGTAAAGTATCCAAACTAAGCTCACTTTTTAAAACTCTATCTACATATTCTTTAGAAGTTTGCACCAAAATTGCTTGCCTGCTTTTATCTTTTGGATAAATTTCACTAGCAATATCAGCTAAAACTTGCCAAATTTCTGCTTTTATATTTTTATTTGCCACAATAATAGCCGCAAAAGATTTTGCTCTAAATTCTAAAGACAGATGACTAGGAACAAAAAATTCTCTGAATTTAGATAAAAAATTTGCAAATATACTCAACATACTTCACCTCAATGTTTTTTAAGATATTTTAAGATATTATTTCAACTGCCTTCTCTTAGACCTGTGCAATGCTATTTTTAAGCACCGCTTCAGGGTGGGAACACAGCAGAGCACTTAGACTTAGTGTGTGCCGCAGTCATCTGGGAGAGGGTTTTAAAGTTTAAAATACCCTTTAATATCCTCACAAATTCTAAAGAAATTTACCCCATTAATAGTCGGATTTGTTTTAAAATACTCATACATTCCCACAAAACCGCTTTCAAGCTCTTTAGACTTTACTCCATAGCTAATCGATAAAGCCGCTTCTATAAAAGCTGCTAGCTTATCACAATACTTCAAAGCCTTTCCATCAATAGCCTTAAAACGATCCTCATTGACCGCATCCAAACTACCGCTATAAACACTTGGCTTGTTATTAAAAATACGATTTTCAAATTCATTTTTTACAAAGGCACTTTCTTCATTTTGTCCTTCTCTAATACCAAGTATATAACTAAATTCTTCCCTGAAAGATAGTGGTATAAAAGGTAAAATTTTCTCATTAATAAGTTTCATTTCATACTCATTGATGATTTCATTTAAACCATCTATGCCATATTTTACCGGAGAGATAATATCTCTAGTTAAACTTTCGGGTAAATCATGAAACAAAGCACAATAAAAATTGCTTTCTATCCTACCATCGCATGCTTTTACTTCTAAAGAATAAAAATAAGACAAAATAGCTACCACAAGCATATGTCCTAAAACCGCAGTTTCTGGAATCCTTGGAGTTTGTGCCCATCTTTTTTGAAAACGCAAGCGTCCGCTTAGATCGATTATTTTAGAAATTTTTTGATTAAGAGCTATTTTTCTTGCGCCAATTAACTCATAATAATCTTCTAATTCCTCTTCAACCTTAGCCTTAATCTCATCAATATCACTTAAAAATGAACTAGTTTGATAAACTATATTAAACTCCCACCTTGTCGCAAAATACGAAGCAGCTTTTAAAATAAGCCTTTCTTTTGCACAATCTTTACCTTGCAAAAAAAGCTCATAGCGTTTTAAAAACTCACCATTTTCTATATCTTGAATCATTGGTGCGATTTTACTTAACACCCAAGCACTTACTTGCTCATTTTTTGCACGCGTTATCTCATGATACACATCAGGGCGTATATCAGTCACTACCACCCTACTTAAAAACTCAAAAATTCCTGCTTCTATGATAAAACGCATATTGACATCTTTTTCCATTTTAGCAATGAAATAAGCAATGATAAATTTATGTGCTTGTTTATCAAGCTCGACTAAATTTGTCATTCTAGGATAATCATTCCACCTTGATATAGAAGCAGCTTTAAAAATATGCTCTATCAATTCTACACTAATCATTTATTTCCTTTTTTTGCTGTGATTTTACTTTATTTTATAATCTTTAGCAAATTTTAGATATGTTTGAAAATGAATTAGAGTGATTAAAAGCTTTCTATATCACTTAACTTAAGATAAACCTCATCATTTTTACTAAGCTCTTTGTGATGATAAATACTAAAAATATGTCCTTCCAAACTCACGCTTAACTCATAAAAATCCCCATAAAACACGCATTCTAAAACGCTAGCCTTTAAAGGAGTTTGTGAGGTTGAAATTTGTATATCATTAGGGCGTAAAATGCCATTTTTACTTTGTAAATATGCTTTAAAATTCTCATCTAAAATTGTATTTGGATCTATAAAAAATGCTTCGCCCAAAAAACAAGCACTATCTATATTTTTAGGCTTATAAAAAAGCTCTTTAGCGCTTCCATAGTCTAAAATTTTCCCATCCTTAATCAAAGCGATATTATCTGATAAATAAAAAGCATCGTCTTTATCATGTGTGACAAAAATAGCACTAAGCTTATGTTCTTTCAAGATATTTTTGATTTCTTTGCGCATTTTAACGCTTAAAGTGTGATTTAAATTTGAAAAAGGTTCATCAAAAAGTATGATTTTTGGCCTTGCAATTATGGTTCTTGCTAGTGCTACTCTTTGGGCTTGCCCACCACTTAGCTCATTTGGATAGCGTTTTAAAAGTGTATTTAAATTTAAAATTTCCAAAACCTCATCAAGCCTTTGTTTTTGCTCGTTTTTACCTAAAGAGCTTATACCAAAGCATATATTTTCTTCTACATTTAAGTGCGGAAACAAAGCATAATCTTGAAACAAAACCCCCACATCACGCTCTTGCGGGGCTAAATACACACTCTTAGAAGCAACTAGTTTATCCCCTATATAAATACTACCATCATTGATTTCAAAAAAACCAGCTATACAACCAAGCAAAGAACTCTTACCACAGCCACTTTCTCCCAAAATACTGACAATCTCGCCTTCTTTTAAGCTCAAAGAAATTCCCTTTAAGACCTCTATTTTTCCAAAAGATTTGTAAAGATTGTCAATTTTTAAGATTTCCATTATTGTCCTTTTTGGTTGTTTTTATTTTGCAAATAATGCATTAAAAATGTAGAGATAATCCCAAATAACACTATAATCAAAGATGGCAAAGAAACATTATAAATTAACTCATTTTCACTATAAGCAAACACAAGCGATGAAAGCGTTTGAAAACCTGAAGGTGAAAGTATAGTTGAAATAGGTAATTCTTTTAAAATATCCACACAAATAATCACCACAGCTAAAGCTAAATAATGTTTCATCAAAGGAAAATGAATTTGAGTGAAAATTTTAAGTGGTTTTGATTTTAAGGTTAAATTTGCATAGTCTATATTTTTAGAAATTCTCTCATAGCCTGATTGAGTTGCAAAAATTCCAGAAGCTAAAAATCTCACAAAGTATCCAAAAAACAGCACTAAAAATCCACCACCTATGGCATATTCAAAAGACAAAAGATCAAAAATATAATTTAACACACCCAAAATCACTAAAATTCCCACAGCTACCACAGCTCCAGGTAAAGAATACCCCAAAGTCGTAAGCCAAAGGATGATTTTAGAAGCTTTTGTATCGTTTAAACGCACTATAAAACATAAATAAAATGCCACTCCCACAATAGCAAAAGAACTCACTAAAGACACACTAAGACTATAAAATGCAGGTGTTAAGACATTGCTTAAATTTTGCATAAAATCAAACCCGGCCCAATAAACAAGCCACATAATAGGCACGACAAAAGCTAAAAATGCCACTAAAAAGCACCATAAAAAGGCTAAAAATGCCTTTAAGCCTTTTAACTCATCTTTTGGGGTAGGTAAAAATACATTTTGATTAAAACCTTTTTTACCTCTTTGAATTTTTTCTAAAAGCATTAAAAGCGCGATAAATACAAGTAAAGCCACGCTTAAAGCCACAGCACTGACTTCATCGCCACCACTTCCCCATGTTCTAAAAATTCCTGCACTAAAAGTATCTACGCCAAAATACGCCACCAAGCCATAATCACTCAAAACCTCCATAGCCACCAACAGCAAAGCACCCACTATACCCACACGACAAAATGGTAAAATCACTTTAAAAAATGTTTTTAAATTAGAAGCCTTAAGTGTTTTAGCACTTAAAATGATATTTCCAAGTCCATAAGCAAAGGTATTTTTAGCAAAAAAATACACATAAGGATAAAGAGCAAAAGATAAAATCACAATCACGCCATATGCATTCATGATATCTATACGCTTATCAACACCTAAAAGCGTGGGAATTAAGCCTTGAAATTCAAACAAATCAATCCAAACAAAACCCATTACATAAGAAGGTATAGCCAAAGGTAAAATCAAAAACCATTCAAAAAATTTCGAGCCAAAAAATTTATAAAAAGCTATCAAATAAGCACTAATTAATCCTATAATCAAACACAACACTAAAGTCCCAAACAATATAAAAGCACTACCAAAAATATACCTTGGTAAGACATTTTTACTCAAATGTTTTAAGGTATTAATATCTATAAAAGGAAGGTGTAAGATAATAGCAAGTATAGGCAGTATGATTAAACTACAGAAAAAAAAGGTGGCAAAAGACCACCTTAGACTTAAAAATTTCAAATTTTATTTTTCCTTAAAATTATTTCCATTGAACTTCATCAAAAATCATTAAAGATTCTTTAGCATTACCCCAATAAGCTTCGAAATTTGGCTTTTCTACTTTAAACTCGCCCCAAGATTGTAAAATTTTAGCAGGTTTTACTTCTTTATTTACTGGATACTCATAATTTTGGTTTGTTAAAATTTCTTGTGCTTCTTTTGAAAGCATAAACTCGATAAATTTAACCGCAGCTTCTTTATTTTTAGAAGTTTTTAAAACACCTATACCGCTTACATTGATATGTGTTCCTCTATCATCTTGGTTTGGAAAAATCACTTTTACTGAATTTGCAGCTTCAACATCTTTAGGATTTTTTGAATTTGCTAAATGTCCTAGATAATAACTATTTGATATAGCCACATCGCCTTCTTTTGCATAGATTGCACGAATTTGATCACGGTCCCCACCTTTTGGAGTGCGTGCAAGATTATTTGCTATGCCTTGAGCCCATTCTTTTGCTTTTTCTTTACCCAAAGTGTCAATCATAGCACTTAGTAAAGAGATATTATAAACATTATTTGAACTTCTTACTAAAACTTTACCTTTAAATTTAGGATCAGTTAAATCCTCATAAGTTTTAATCTCTCCATCTTTAATTCTATCTTTAGAAGCGATGATGATTCTTGCTCTTGTTGTAAAAGCATACCATTCGTTATTTTTGCCTCTTAGCTCTTTTGGAGAAAGTTTTTCTAGCTCAGGCGAGCTAACTGAAACAAAAAGATTATTTGTGCGAACTTGTTCTAAATTTCCCGCATCAGCAGTCATAAATAAATCTGCTTTTGAATTTTTACCTTCAACTTCTAATCTTTTAGCAAGCTCATTAGCCTTAGCTTGCACCACATTTACACTAATACCTGTTTTTTCTTGAAATAATTTGAAAATTCCTTTATCAGAATCATAATGACGATGAGAATAAATCGTAAGCTCTTGAGCACTTAAGCTCATAGCAGCTAGTAAAGATAGTAAAACTACTTTTGCTTTCATTTTATAAATTTCCTTAATTTTAAATTTTGAAATTGATAAGGATTATTATATTAATAATTCACTTTATATTTACTTAAATTGATATACATAATCAATTTAAAATAAAATAATACAAAATTAACATAAATCAAGATATTTTTTCTCTTATTTTTATATAATCATCAAAAATACAATATACAAAGGAGATAAAATGACACAAGAGCAAATTCAAATCATCAAAGATTGTGTACCAATTTTACAAAAAAATGGTGAAGTTTTGACAAAAGAATTTTATAAAATCATGTTTGAAGAATATCCTGAAGTAAAACCTATGTTTAATATGGAAAAACAAGCTTCAGGCGAGCAACCAAAAGCTTTAGCAATGGCTATTTTAATGGCAGCAAAAAATGTAGAAAATTTAGAAAATATGAGAAGCTTTGTTGATAAAGTAGCTATCACTCATACAAAATTAAATGTCAAAGAGGAGCATTACCCTATAGTAGGTGCTTGTCTTTTAAAGGCTATTAAAGTAGTGTTAAATGCAGATGAAACTACACTAAAAGCTTGGGAAGAAGCTTACAAAGCTATCGCACAATTTTACATAAACATTGAAAAAGAAATTTATGCAAAAGCTAAGTGATAATAGGCTTTGATTTTTCAAAGCCTATTTTAAAAACGCTATCCCCGCTTTTGCTATTTTTACATCCTCATCTAAGTGTGCTCCACCCACACCTATACCACCAACAACAACTCCATCTATAAAAATCGGTATCCCACCAGGCATAATAGAAAACTTATCATCTAAATAACGAATATCTTCAGGTATTTTACCCTCTTTTACACCTTTAAAAATAACTGCTGTTTCTCTTTTTTGCGAAGTGGCTGTGTAGGCTTTTTTATAACTAGCATTAATCGTATGCACACCTGCTTTATCATCTCTTAAAACTGCTAAAATTTGACCAGATTTATCTACTATGGTAATACTTACATGAAAGCCATTTTTTCTTGCTTCTTTCTTTACAAGATCCAAAATCCCTTCAACCATTTGCGAAGTTAGAACAGGCTCTTTTACAAGCTCAAAAGATTTTGCCATCAAACTTACTCCTAAAAATAAACATAAAATAAATAATTTTTTCATTTTTATCCTTTAAAATTTTTCTACTGCATTTTTTGCTAGTTCTTTAATATCGCCTTTTAATTCACAAATTTGACCATTTTGTGCGAGTAAAATTCTATCAGCCATGTCAAAATATACTTCATCATGTGTTATAGCAAATATTGTAATGCCTTTTTGCTTTAAAAGTGGCAAAAGCTTAGTATAAAAAAACTTTCTAAACATAGGATCTTGATCAGCTGCCCACTCATCTAAGATTAAAATATCTCTTTTTTCAAGTAAAGCATTAAGCATAGCAAGGCGCTTTTTTTGTCCAGCCGAGAGCTTTATAGTGCTAAAAGTATTTTCCACAAGCTCTACTTTTTCATTTAGTTCTAAAATTTCAAGCCAATATACCAAGTCTTCTTTGCTAAATTTCTCATCTTCTAAAACATGCTCAAATAAATGAAAATCACTAAAAATCGCACTAATTAAACTTCTATATTCATAAATATTTTCTGAAGTTACTTTTTCATCATCTAAAAAAATATCCCCTTTAAAGTCTATAAAAAGTCCTGCTAAAATCATAGAAAAAGTAGATTTACCACTACCATTTTTACCTATTAAAAATACGCATTCGCCCTTTTTAAGCTCAAAATTTACAGGTTTTAGTGCAAAATTTTCATTATAAGAAAAAGATACATCTTTAAAACAAAGTTTTTGCCAAGTTTTTTTATTTTGACTGAATTTAAACTCATGAGAATAATTTTCTAAATTTAAATTTGAAATTTTATCTAAAGCGATTTTTGCCATCATAAGCGTAGGAAAACTTCCTATCATAGCTCCAAGTGGCGATCTTAAAAAAAGCACGCTTAAAGCAATAGTAGTAGCACTTTGCAAACTAGCAAGTTCATAGCTTAAAGCTATATAAAACTCCACTCCTACTAAAGCTAGCATGGCGCTATTGCTCCAATTATTAGATAAGATATGTAAAATATTTCCTATAGTGGAGCTTTTTTTCTTTTTTAGAGCATTTTTTTCAAACTCGTTTTCATAATAATACTTTGCCCTTAAAGGATTTAAGGTTAATTCTTTATGCCCTTGTAAAATATTTTGATAGTTTTTTTGCAAAGCATCATCATTTTCCCTAGCATTTTTAAAATAAAAATATACCTTACTCATTAAAAAATTATCCACCAAAAAAACGCACACTATCCACACAAAACATAAAAAGAAAATTTCTAAAGAAAGATAAGCTATATAAGCACTTACACAAATAATCAAAACACTTGATTGTATGAATTCAGGAAGTCTTAAAAGTCCAAAAGAAATACTACGCACATCATTATTTAAAGAAGCCAAAATCTTTGCTTTAGTAGTATTTAAAATACTCAAAACACTTGTATCTAAAATTTGCTTTACAACCCTTCTTTGCATTTTAAAAATAAAACTTTGTCCAAACGAGCTTAAAGCAATTTCTACAAAAGAAGAACTCGCAAAAAAGACAAGCAACAAAAGCACAAAATACACGATAATATTTGAGTTTTCAAGATTAGCTTTTAATAAAAATTCATTGATAAAAACTAAAGTCAATACACCTAATATACTCGTAAAAATACTAAAAAGCAAAAAAAGAATGATTTTTAATTTGCTTTCTTTAAATAAAAAAACTAAAAATTTCATTTAATCTAAACCTTAACTCTAAAAGCAAATTATATAACAAAAATATGCATAATAAATTATTTATATTGTTTATGTTTATTTGTTTTTATTTAACTATAAATAAATTTTGTTATAATATATTTAAAAATTACATATTGATATTAATAATTATTTAAGGATAGCTGATGTCTAGTTTTTTTAACCATATTCTTTTGTCTGGTATTGTTATTTCTATCTTATTTAATCAAAGTCTAGCGCTACCTAGTGGTGGTAAATTTACACATGGAACTAGTGGTTCTATTAGCATAAATGATAATCATATGAATATCCACGGAAATGGGCAAAATTCTGTAATACAATGGGGGGGGGGATTTAGCATAGGCAAAAATGAAAGTGTAAATTTTAATGGCTCTAACAAAAACTACCTAAACATTGCTCATGGGACAAGTAAATCTACCATAGAAGGTTTATTAAATGCAAGTGGCAATAATGTCTTTTTAATCAATCCTAATGGAGTAATCATTACTAAAACAGGAACTATCAATGCTAATCGCTTTGTAGCTTCAACCTCATCAATAAGTTCTGATGAAATACAAAAATTTGCAAATGGAAAAACAAACACCATACAATCACCCATTATAAAATTAGATAAAAACAATGGCAATGTAGTTAATATGGGAAATATTAACGCTGAAGAAGTTGTCTTTATAGGAAATAAAATTTTATTAAATTCAAATATTAAAAATTCAAATGATTTATTAACTAAAATCAACTCAAAAAACATCAAACTTATAGGAAACGAAATAGACATTGATACATCAAATATAAACGCAAATTCTTTATCAAAATTAGAAGTAAGTGCTAAAGAAAGAGGTTCTATATATTTAAATGCTAGTGGATATTACTACGATCCTAATTCTTTTGCAGTTTTTGATAAACTTAAACAAGCTGATTTTCAAAATATAAAACATAATAATAACTCTTTTAACATATATGATTTTGTAGGAATATCTTCAGATGTTGATTGGTGGCATTTTGCCAAAGGTTGGAATGAAAATAAAAAAGATTTTAGAAATACAGCTACTGAATACAGACTAACAAATGATATAGATTTTAAAGGAAAAAACTATGCAAATTACTGTATAGAAGGATATGGTTGCACCAATATGATAGTAGGATATAAAGATCCTATTTACAATGATAATTGGGAAATTATAGAAGATAATAGCTTTTATAATAAAATTTTTGACGGACAAAATTTTGCTTTAAAAAATATATTCATAGATACAAATGTATTATCAGATTCTTTAAGATATGTTGGTATATTTGGAAATGCTAATGGTTCTGAATTTAAAAATATAATAATTGATTATAACGATAACTCTATTCTATCAAACTCAATGTATACTGGAGGTTTTGTAGGACATGCAAGTGGTGGTAGCAAATTTGAAAATATAGAGTTAAAAAATATCTCTAAAATCTCTACACAAAATAAAAACAATCTCTACGCAGGAGGTTTTATGGGATATGTTAATGGTGCTAACTTTAACAAGATTGATATAAAATCAATAGGAGAAATCAGCGGTATTAGCCTTGAAAATAGATCACATATTGGAGGTTTTGTAGGTGGAATTAACAATGGAAAATTTGAAAATATAAACATATCACAAATAAATAAAATTATTAATGATAAAACAACAAAAGCAACATATACGGGTGGTTTTGCCGGAGAAGTATGGGGAGGAAAATTTAGCAATATCGATATAAGACAAATTGATGAAATTAATGGAGGTTTTGTTACAGGTGGTTTTTCAGGTAATATAGGCTATGCTGATCTTGAAAATATAAATTTAGATATAAACAACATAACCTCCACTTTTACTACTTTACGCCATACTTATGCTGGCGGGTTTGTAGGAAGTATTGATTCTGGTGATACTTATTTTAAAAACATCAATGTGCGTGTTAAAAATGTAAAAAGCATTAGTCAAGATAACAAAGATGGCTCATTGGAAGAAGATTTTTTTGATACAGGAAATGCTTATGCTGGCGGGTTTGTAGGTTTTGCTAATGGAGGTGTTTTTGATAATATTAGCATAGAAGCTGAAAAAATAGAAAGCATTAATAACAACTCCATGGAAGGCACTCGTGCTGCAAGTGGTGGCTTTGCAGGAAAAATAGAAGGATATAGAAGTGATAATTTATCTCTTTCAAATATCACAATAAAAAATATTGACACTATTTCAGGCAAGATTGAAAAAGACAAAAGCGGAATGGTAAATGTTGGAGGTTTTGCAGGATGGATTCAAAAAGAAGGTAAGGGAAGTTTTTCTAACATAAGCATATATGATATAAAAAATATACAAGCTTATGGACAAAAAGACTTTGCCAATGCTGCTGGGTTTATCGGATATATTGAAGGGCGTTCAATGTTTCAAAAATTTAATTTAGATTTTAAAAATATATATTTATTTTTTGAAAATGACTCCCAAATACAATCTTTTGCAAGTGATGGTAAAAATTTAAGTGGAAAATTTATTAGTGCCTATAACGATAAAAATGTAAATTTAGCTTTTAAGAATATACATATTTATCATCATGAAAATGATTTTAATGATGTTTTTAGCGACTTAAAATTATGGAAAGATATGAAAATTAATATTCATACCTATAATGATGATAATAAAAATTTAAAATTTGAAGATTTTTTAAGTAAAGATAATACAATAGCAAGACCTATTATAGAACTACCAAAAAAACCAGATTTTTCAAATAAAATAGAAATTAATTACCCAAATATAGACAATATCATACAAGAAGAAGCCATCCTTGGTAAAGATGATTTATATGAAGATGTCATCAAAAATGAAATTCTAGCAGATCTTATCAATCAGCATTATAAAATATATATTGATGTTTTATTGGATATGTTAGCAGAAAAAGATTATAATCTAATGACAGAAGATGAAAAAGTAGATTTTGTGGCAAAATACTTCATCAAAGATACAGCAAATAATAAATCACAAGCCTTGAAGATAGTTCAAAGTTTAGATTTTATAATGGCTTATCAAAACAACGGATTAAATAATGCAAATAATGATAAATTTGAAGAAGGTGTAAAAGATTTTTATCAAAACAATATAAAATCAAATATAGACAAAACAATTGAGAAAAAAATAAGTATATTAGAAATTCTAAAAGGAGAATTAAAAGATATAGTTTTAAATTCACAACAACTTCTAAAAGAATTGGAAAATATAAAATTACAACTTCAAATAGCAGAAAAATCTTATAATGACTATATAAAAAACAATTCTTCACTAGATCCTAATAAGCTAGCTCAATTACTTAAAAATATCAATATGTTAGAAAAACAACAAGAAACAATAGCTTCCAAATTAGGATTAGCAGAAATTAAAAATAAAATAGAATATCAACACAATAAAGGTAGTTTTTTAATAATGGGAGATTATCAATATGACTTATATAAACCTATTTTAGAAAACATTGATCTAACACCTAGCATTCCTGTTGAACCTGATTTACCTTGGACTGATCTAACACCTAGTATTCCTAGCATTCCTACACTAGAAAACAATCAAGCAAAATCAAGTCTAAACAATAATCAAAACTATCCTGCAATGATTAATGACAATATTGCTAATTTATTTTTATTTAATTCTTTAGGAGATGATTTAGTTAAAGATGAAATAATAATCAAAGAAATTGGGGAACTTGATATAGAAGCTCGTAAAAAAACTTGTATTGTAAGTGATGGGTTTAAAGCTATGAACCCTTGTGCTAATTAAAGAAAGTTAAATGCATAAGATTATTGTTTGCACCTTAATCTTAGCATGTGCTTTACGAGCTACAAATGACAATATAAAAATAATAGAATTATCCCCTGATAGAAATATACCACAAAACAAAGCTTTAAAAGAAAATTTAAAAACCGAACAAAATTATGAAAAATTTCAAGATGCTAGAGAAATCATAAATACACACCAAGAACATTATGAAAAAGAAATACTTACTCACTATAATTTTCACATCACAAACAAAGGAATTGATTTTGAAAATTTAGGAATTGAAGAAGAGGAATTACATAATCTCATATTAAATTATGAACAGAAAAAATTTAATATCCAAGATTTACAAGATGTATCAAATATTGTTGCTTATTATTTCCAAGTTAATGGCTATCCTGCTGCAACAGTGTTTATTCCAAAACAAAATTTTGAAGATGGCAATATAGAACTAAACATTGCTTTAGGAGTATTTGGAAAACACATAATAGAAAACAAAACCTCGATCAAAGATCATTTCATAAAAGATAAATTAGATAAAAAACTTAAAGGTAGAATTATCTCCACTAAATTAATAGAAGATAGCGCATATAAAGTCAATGAAATGTATGGAGTACAAACCCTAGCAGGCTTACAAGCAGGAGAGAATGTAGGTGAAACTGATATAGTTATAGAAGTAGTTCCTGATACTAAGGCTAATGTATTATTATATGCTGATAATTATGGTATTAAAAGTTCTGGTAAATATAGAATAGGCATCAGCATGGGATTTAATTCTATATTTAATATGGGAGATTATTATAATTTTTACTTACAATCAAGCAATGAAAAACAAATTAACTATGGGGCTAGTTATACTTTCTTTTTAGGAAATTTAAAAATTACTCCAAGTGTATCAAAAGGAAATTATTCCTTGGGAGAAGATTATGAAAATGCCGGATTTTATGGTACTTCTAGAAATTTCGGTATAGACTTTTCTTATCCTGTGTGGATTAATACCAATTCATCATTTTACTTTACTTCAAGTATTTATCATAAAATACTTAGTGATACAAGTGCTGGATTTTTAACTTTTAATAAGCATTCTAATGTAGGTAGTATGGGTTTAGAAGGTTTATTTAGAAATTTTCATAACACTTTTATTTATAGTACCAAAATCAACCTAGGCAAGGTCTATGACGATGGGGTTAATTTTTTAGGCACTAATTATAAAAATAATAGTAATGGCATGGGTTGGTTTAGAAAACTCAATGCTAGTTTGAATAATTATTATAGTATTAATGAGTATATTACTCATACTTTAAATATAAACTATCAAAAGGTATTAGGGAATTTTGAATTAGATTCTTCTGAAAGTTCATCTTTAGGTGGAGCTTATGGAGTAAGAGCTTATGATAATGGAGAAGGTGATGGAGATAATACCATAGTAGCTAACTTTGGTATAAGAATAAATATACCAAATACTAATTTTTATTTTACTCCTTTTTATGATATAGGTTATGCTTGGTATGAAAAAGCTTCAGGGGATAGATTAACAGATGAGCATTTTTTAGATGCTGTAGGCTTACAAATACTTTATAATAAAGCTAATGAGTATTATATAAAGCTTGATGCAGCAAGAGCAGTTCATCAGTATAAATATGATGATGAGCATAGAATGAAATTGTATTTAAGTGGTGGGGTGTATTTTTAACTACCACTTAGAAAATACACTCTAGTAGCTAAATCTTTAAAAGCTTTAGAGTGGATTAGACCTTGACAAGCTTTAGATTTTGAAGTGCTTGCAAATTCACTTTGACTAAAAGCATTTAAAGCCTCATCTAATTGAGTTTTTATGCTTTGATTTTTAGGATCTTTCAAAGCTTGATTTTTTAAATCTGCTATATTTTGGGCTTTGCTTTTTTGAGCATTATCTACCATAAGTGCTAAAAGCAAAACACTTTCTTTATCTACAAAAAGCACTTTAAAACATTGCTCATCATTTCCTACACTAAAATCAAGTTCTTTGGTGGAATTTTGCAAAGTTGATAAATCTTCATTTTTTATATTTGCTACATTGCTCATTAAAGCTATATTTGAAAGACTTTCATTTTTTAATATATAAGCACTTATATCATTAATAAAAATTTTTAAATTTCCCAAAGCTTGAACTACACTTGCCTCATCTTTACTTGTGCTAAATTTTGGCAGAGCAACCGCAGCTAAAACTCCAAGTATAATTACTACAAACACAAGCTCTATAATAGTAAAAGCTTTTTTCATAATATGCCTTGTAAGTTTTTTACCTTAGGCTTTATAAGATCATCTTCTATATTTACAAATTCTTTACGCTCATAAGCCTCACAAGCTGCCCTTGCTATCATCAAAGCATTATCCGAACAATACTCAAGCGGAGCTAGCAAAAGCTCACATTGATAACTTTGGCATAAATGCTCTATTTGACTTCTTAAGCTTAAATTTGCACTAGCTCCGCCTACTATACCAAAGCGTTTAAATTTATACTCTTTAAAAATTTTTTCTAACTTGTTTAAAATATGAGCTATGGCTGCTTTTTGAAATGCAAAGGCAATTTTACTTTTACGCTCCAAACTTAATTCTTCTTTTAAAATTTCCAAACGCACTTGGTTTTTAAGTCCTGAAAAACTATAAGCTAAATCTTTAGAATGAAGCAAGGGTATGCTAAATTCTAAATCATTTTCTTTTACATTTTTAGCTAAATTTTCTATGATAGCTCCGCCAGGATAGCCAAGATCCATCATTTTTGCTACTTTATCAAAGCTTTCTCCAAAGCTATCGTCGGTTGTTCTTGCTAATTCTGTGATTTTACCTTGCTCATTAATAAAAAGCACCATAGTATGCCCACCACTTACAAGCAATACACCCATATCAAAATTAGCTTTTTTATCTAAAAACATAGAATAAATATGCCCTTTTAGATGATTAATCGCAATGAGCGGTAAATTTAAACTAATAGCAAGCATTTTAGCCATAGCTACCCCACCTATCAAACTCACACTAAGGCCAGGTTCATTTGTAACTGCTATGGCGCAAAGTTTATCAAAGTATTTTTGGCATCTTTTTAAAATCTTAGGTAAAGCTTCACTATGTAATCTTGCGGCAAGCTCGGGCACCACCCCTCCATAAGCACTATGGGCATTTTCTTGAGAAATTTTTGTATGAAAGATACACTCAAAGCTATTTTTATTAATGATAGCAATAGAACTATCATCACAAGAACTTTCTATGGCAAGAATCAAATCTCTCATTGAAATTCCACTAAAATCATACCGATAAATTTGTCTTTTTGTTCTGCTTTTTCTATGGCTTTTGCAGGTATATTTGCTTTTTTAATTTCTTTAAAATTAGTCTTTCTTTCTAAAACTTGATCGGCTAAATTTGCATTCTTTAGCTCATAAAATTCTACTCTGTAAATTTTTCTTTTTTTATCCAAAGAATAACGGCTTTGCATTTGGTTTTTGCTTATAACAATATCACTTTCATCAACACCTCTATCAAAACCTATAACATTAACTCTTACACCTGCTATAGAAGGTATTTTAAAATTATCTTTTACCATAATTTTTTGAGCAAAATTTGTTTGTATATTTTTTCCATCTACTATCACTTCAACACTATCTAGAGCATTTGAAAATTCAAAATATTCAGGATACAATCTTGTTTGCAAGCGATTGCCATAATTGATTGAATATGAGTTAGCATTGGAAATTACTGCAGTAATCTCATTACTTGCTTCATAATTTAAAGCTTGATTAATAGGAAAAGGTAAAAAATTTATAGCACTAGCAGGTTTATCAAGATAAAGTAAAATTTTATCATTAAAAAGTTTTACCTCTAAAGGCTTTTCAATAGCTCTATAAACTCCATTTGGAGTTAAATCGAAAGTTCTTTGAAATTCTATATTTGCCTTTTTTAGATAATACTCCACCGCCAAAAGATGATAATATACTCTTAAATGCGTTGGTAAATTTTTGCTCGCTTCATTAGCAAAAGCTGCTTTGTGATTTGACACCACAAAATAAGTTAAAGCCTTTAGCATATCTTTATCATTGCTTTCTTGGGTTTTGGTGTTTTTTAAATGATATTGATGTTCTTCTTTAACCAAAGCTTTATTGATATTTTCCACTGCTTCTTTAGCAATATTTTCCAAATCTGCATATTTAGTAGAATTTACCTCACTTTGATCAATAATACTAGTATTGCCCCAGCGATTTGGATTTTTATCTTTGCTTTCATATTGAGGTCTGTAAAATCCACTTCCATCGTGCAAATTTATAACCATATTTACCTCAGGTTCCAAAATAAGCTTTTTTATGCGCTCTATAGTGTGAAAATCAGGATCGTTTTCATCTATATGGGCAAATTTTCTATTTAAATCTCCAAAATTTCCTCTATTTCTAGCAATAATACTTTCAAAAGCTAAATTTGGTGCGACAATAATTTTACCTTTAGTGATATTATAATCACTCAAAAGCAAACTAGCAGCATGAAACCCACCTGGCTCATCTCCTTGTATACCTCCAAGGATTAAAACCGTATTATTATCATCTAAACTTTTTCCATTTTCTTTAACGCTAAACTCTAAAGCAAAAACCACATTTATAAAAATCAAAATACTTAAAAAATATCTCACTTCATTTCCTTATCCAAATAAAGCCTAACTTGCTTATCATACTCAAAAACATCTTCAATTTGGTTAATCTTTGGCACACCAAAATAATCCAATGCTTTAAAAATACCCTTGGCTATGTCTAAAAACTGCGCTTTTTGGGCTAAAAATTGATACACCATATATTCATTTGCACTATTTATAATCACACCCAAGTCAGGCTTTTTCAAAAGCTCATCCTTAAGTGAAAATATAGGATATTTTTTTAAACTAATTTTTTCAAATTTTAAACTTGGCATAGCTAACAAATCCAAATTTTCTATAAAGCTTTGATCATGCTCATCTAAAATCGCTTGAGCTATAGACAAACGCATATTTGCATGAGAAAAATATGCACTCATACCACCATCTTTAAATTCACATAAAGCATGCACTAAAGACTTTCTTTCTATCAAAGCATCTATTTGTTTAATACCATAAAGATGATAAGCTTCGATAATTTCAAAAAGTTTATTACACATGCTAGCACTATCTATGGTGATCTTAGCTCCCATGCTCCAATTAGGATGCTTAAGAGCTTCTTTTACACTGACATTTTTTAAATCTTTGATTTTATAATTATAAAAGGCCCCGCCACTTGCCGTGATAAAAAGCTTTTTAATATCTTTTCTTTTATCTATCAAGCACTTTAGTGCTGCATGTTCGCTATCTATGGCTTTAATCTTAGAAGTGTCAAAAAATTTCCCTGCTACTACTAAGCTTTCTTTGTTTGCCAAGGCTAAAATTTTACCAAGCTTTTGCACCATAAGACTTGAACTTAAGCCTGCAAAACCTACTATAGCATTTACCACTAAAGAACTTTTGCACTCAGCTATCATCGCTTTTAAACCCTCTTGACCACAAAAAATCCTATCATGATCAACTAAGGTTTTATCTTTTTCATCTTGTATACATACAAATTTAGGCTTAAAAAGAGCTATTTGCTCATTTAAAAGCTTGATATTTTTACCACAAGATAAGGCTTCTATGTTTATGTTTTTTTCTTTAGCAATAAAAAGAGTATTAACTCCTATACTTCCCGTGCTTCCAAGTACGATCATACTAAAGTTGCCATTGCAAATGCTGCAATGATAACAGCATCAATTCTATCTAAAACTCCCCCATGCCCTGGGATTAAATTACCACTATCTTTAATACCTGCTTGTCTTTTAAAATAACTCTCAAGCAAATCCCCTATCACAGCAAAAATAGCTACGATTAAAGATATATAAATACTTTTTACCAAGCTAAATTCAAAAGAGCCTATGATAGTTCCTAAAATCCCCGCACAAACAATGCCACCTACAACACCTTCTAAGGTTTTATTTGGACTTGTTAGAGAAAAAGCTCTCTCGCCAATTAGTTTTCCTATAAAATACGCCCCACTATCGCAAGCAACGACAATCACTATAAGCCAAAATAATACAAACATACCCTCATAACTTAATACTTGATAAAGCATTAAAATAGGTAAAGTAGGATATATATAAGGCATAAGTTCATTTAAATTTTCACTTTTTTTATAAACTAAATATCCTAAAATCAAAATCAAAGCCAAAAGGCCTATAAAGAAAGGTTTATCTAAAAATGCTCCTATTGCAAAAACACACAAAGCTACAAAAACACTTGCATGTTTGCTTTTAAATATAGTTTTTGCTTCATTAAATGCCAAAAACAATAAAACACCAAAAATCACAAAATTAATCAAAAAATTATCCACCAAAGCAACAACAGCTATCACAGCTATCATCACAATAGCACTAAGAATTCTTGTCTTTGAAAACATTTTTATCCTTTCTATATACTTAAATCAAGCAAATGAGAACTTTTTTTAACTACTTCTTGCTCCTCTTGTTCATCTTCATCTTCTTGCTCTTGTTCTTGATGATGTTTAGAATGCTTTTTTTCTTCCTCTTGCCTTTCTTTTACCTCATCGCTTACTTCATGAGTTTGATTAACTTTTTCAAGTTTTTCAACCGCCTTTTCTTTTGCTTGAAATTCACTCATATTTACCAAAGTTGCAAAAGAATCTTTTGCCAATTCATTACTAGCTTGTGCTGAATGTACTGGTGCATTTTGGTTAGCAAAATGAATACCACCTATGGGACTTATAGGCATACTTACTCCTTTAAAATGCTTAAAGTCTTATAATTTGTATAATTTACAAAAGCCTTTTCTTTTATTTTTACAAAATTCTTACTAGTATAATCGACCAAATAAACTCCAGAACTTAGCTTGGAAAATTCCACACAAAGCTTTGCTGCAAATTCTAGCACTAATTGACTTATTTTTAATTTATTTGAAGTAATGATCACATGTGCACTAGGATAATCTTTTACATGCAGCCAAATATCATCTTTTTTAGCTATTTTTAATAAATACTCATTAGCTTTTTCATTGCGTCCTACGCTGATTTTAAACTCATCAAAATAAAAGCTACTAACCCCTGCATTTAGTTCCTCTTTTTTTGTTTTTTTTGTTTTTTTAGGCATTAAAACTTCTAATTCTCTCAAAGAGGTGCTTTTAGCAATTAAGTCTTTTAAATTTATTAGAAAATCAAGTTTTTCACTTAAAATTTCTCTTTCTATATTGATATTTTTAGCCTTTTGTTTTAGCTTTTTAGCCATTTTATAAAATTCATTCGCACTGTTTTTAGGAGTATCTTCGAGCTTAAAAGCAAGCTCATTTGCATTAAAATCTTGTAAAATAAATTCTCTTTGATAATCTTTTAAAGAATTTAAATTAGCAAACAAAACATCTGCTTTTTGGCTTAATTCTTGAGCTTTTTTTAATAAATTACTTTCTTGTTCTAAATTTTCTATGCTCTCTTTAAGGGTAAAGATTTTTTTATCTATATTTAAAAGTTTATTTTCTTTAATATCTTTTATGCGCTCTTGCTGTAACTTTTTAGCACTTTCTTTAAAATACACATTAAAATCATCAATCTTTACAAATTCTTCTTTTATCTCATAAGCTTTTAAAGCTTGGAGTTTTTCGCCTATTTTTACAACGCGGTAGCTTTTGTCTATATGACGCAAAGCTTCTATGATGATATCATCAGTGTCTGTGATGATTACATTAGTGTTTTTTCCTGTAAATTCAAAATAAATCTTAGCCCCATAAGCTTTGTAAGATTTTTCTGATAAAACTTCAAAAGATAAAATTCTATTATTTTCTAATACTTCTAAATTTAAAATCTTTGCATTTGAAAAGTATTTTTTTAGCATAAAATCAAAAGGTGCATTATAGACTTTTGCTTGGAGTTTATCTTGGTAAATTCCACTTTTTCCACGCGTTAAGTCTAGTATAAAAGTTTGATGATCTAAGCTAAGCTCTAAGATATTATCATCAAGGCGTTTGAGATAATTTAGTCTTTGAAATTGTTTAAAATAATCTTTTATTTGTATTAAATCTGTATATTTCATAAATGTATTATAAAATATTTTGATGAATTTATGAGGTTTTTATGAGTGAAAAAATTCCCTATCCTTGTGTGATTTTATGTGGTGGAAAGTCTTCGCGTATGGGAGAAGATAAAAGCTTATTGCAAGTAGATGATAAAAACTTAACTCTTTATCAATATGAAAAAATGTCAAGAATTTTTAATCAAGTTTTTATTAGCACCAAAAAAGATAAATTTCATCAAAAAAACTTAGCACTTATTTTAGATGAGGATTTAAACAACTATTCTCCACTCATTGCCTTAAATTCCATACTTAAACATTTTAAAAATACCTATGTATTTATCCTTAGCGTGGATACTCCAAACATAAATAAAGAAAGTTTTTACAAGCTTTTTGATCATCTAAAATCACAAAATATACTCTTAGCAAGCACAAAAAAACACAAGCATTATTTGTGTGGATTTTACCATAGTAGGAATTTTGAAAAAACTTTGCAATTTTTACAAGAAAACAATCACAAATTAGCCTTTTTTTGTGATACAATGAAAGCAGAATTTATAGAATTTGAAGATGATAATGAGTTTATAAATTTAAATTATTTTAAAGAATATAAAAAGTGGCTTCATGAAAAAGACAATTCTACCCATAGTATGTGCTTTTAGTGCTTTAGCAAATGAGGATTTATTCAATCAAGCCTTAGAATATGAAAATCAAGGTAAGTACAAAAAAGCTATGCAAATTTATAAAAGCTTGGCTTTAAAAGAAAAACAAAAAGAAGCAAGTTTAGAAAAGTCTTTTAATTTTGAGCAAAATACATCCAAAGAGAAAAAATTAGATGATATTAATCCAAAAAATGAAGCTTTAGCAAACTACCTTGGCACAGAAAAATCATACAATCCTTTTGGTATTAGCACGCATAATCTTAGCTATTTTATGCCTGTTTCTTATAGTTTTAGCAAGAGAGATTATAAAAGCACTGAAACTAAATTTCAAGTAAGCCTTAAAAAAACTCTTTTTGAAAATCTTTTGGGTTTAAATGAAAGTTATAACATAGGCTATACGCAAATTTCATGGTGGCAACTTTATAAACATTCTGCTCCTTTTAGAGAAACAAACTATTTACCTGAATTTTTTATCAACTTTCCTATAAGCGGACATGGTGCTTTTGAGAATTTAAAAGATGTACGCATAGGCTTATTACATGAATCTAACGGGCAAAATGATCCAAAATCAAGATCATGGAATAGAATTTATCTAAGCAATGCATGGTTTTTTGGCGATTTTATGTTCATACCTAGAGTTTGGCTAAGAATTCCTGAAAAAAGTTCAGAAGATGATAATCCTGATATAGAAAAATATTTAGGTAATTTTGATATTAATCTTGCTTATACCCAAGATGATTATTTTATCAATATATTGTGGCGTAATAATTTAAATTTTGCTAATAACCGCGGTGCAGTAGAAATAAGTGGAGCTTATAAAATTTCTAACAATGGCTTATATATTTACACTCAGTATTTTAACGGATACGGTGAGAGTCTTATTGAGTATAATAAATCTTCAAGCAGACTTTCAAGTGGAATATTGTTAATGTATTAAAATGGAAAAATTTTGCTTTATTAAGTTTATCATTAATAATGAAAAGTCTTTTAAAAGATTGTGCGATTTGTTTAATTATATCAAAATCTTAAAAGATGAGAATTTACAAATAGAAGATTTATACACAGATAAAAGTATATATAATTTTTACAGCAAAAAAGAATTAGAATATTTCTCAAGCAAAGATTGTTGGGAGTTTGATGATATTTTTGACTGCATAGGAAATGGAGAATACTATTTTCACTCTATAGAGAAAATAGAGGAAAATATCGCCAAATTGTATTTTTACCCCATTTCTTTTCCTTATGGTGGAGTTGAACCTATAATCGAGTTTATAAAATCATTTCAAATGAAAATTCTTACAATTGATTGTGGTTATATGGAAGAATTTGAATATTAAAAGCCTTTTTAGACTTTTAATATTTTAAATTAAGAAAAATGCTATAACACTACCCAAGATAAGCAAAGAGCCATTAAAGCATAAAAAGGTTGGTATACAAGTATCTTTTATATGATCACCTTGCTTATCTGCATTAAGCCCTACACTCACTCCCAAAGTCGTTTCACTAGCAGGTGATCCTGCATCTCCCAAAGCTCCAGCAACACCGATGATAAAAATAATCGCAGCAGGTGAAAAACCAAGTTCTATACATATAGGACAAAATAAGGCAGCGATGATAGGAATAGTACCAAAAGAACTGCCTATACCTATAGTGATTAAAAGACCTATAGCTAGCATAATAAAAATAGCTAAAAAGTGACTTTGCTCCATAAAAGGCACGCTTGTTTTTACAAGCTCAGCTATACCTCCACTTTGTTTTAAAACCTCTCCATATCCTGAAGCAACAAGCATTACAAAAGCTATATAACCCATGATTTTAAGCCCATCATCAAAAACTAAATTAACTTTGTTATACTCTACTCCACCCAAAATCACCATCAAAACAAAACCTAAAAGCCCTGATAAAGGTAAATTGTGCGTTAAAATTTGTAAAATCAAAGTCAATCCAAGGCCAGCTAAAACACCCCATTCTTTTTTACTCATTTTTAGATTTTCAAAGTCCATTTTGCTAATTTGTTCTTCTTGATATTCTCTTGGTTTAGCATAAAATACAAACACAGCTAAAAACAGACCAACTAGCATACAAATAGCCGCAAAAGCCATAGTTTGAGAAACTTCTCCTAGGCTAATTTGCACCCCATTTGAATTTAAATTATCCACAAGCAAAGTTTGAAAAATAAGCCCAAAACCTAAAGGCACCACCATATAAGGTGTGGTAAGTCCAAAAGTTAATGCACAAGCTATGGCTCTACGATCTATTTTTAATTTATTAAAAAGTTTCAACAAAGGTGGAATTAACAAAGGTACAAAAGCTACATGGATAGGGATTAAATTTTGCGAAAAACAAGCAATAAGTGCCAAAGAAAGTATAAGTAAGTATTTTTTATGTGAAATATAATGCGAAACTATTTTAATCAAATATGCCGTTAGATTAGTTTTTGATATAGCAGCAGCCACCGCTCCAAGCAAAATATAACTTAGTGCTGTTTGCAAATTCCCTTGCATACCATCGATTAAAACCTTCATAGAATCCATCATCGCTTGTGGAAGTTGGGTAAAAAAATCCACTAAACTTAAATGCTCCATATGCATAAATTTAGACCAAATGCCTACAAAAAGCCCAGAAAGCAAAACACTAAGCAAAACATTAAACCTAAAAAAACACAAAAGCGTCATTAACAAAACACCTATAAATACCGGATTAATTAAAAGCATTATATTCCTTAAATCAAAATAATTGCACATTTTAAATAATTTTCTTTAAAATACTATTTAAGTTTAAAAAATTTAAGCAAAAATTGCAAAATAAAAGCATAAAATGATAGTTTTTACTTTAAAAAAGGATACAAATGAGAAGTGATGCAATCAAAAAAGGACACTTAAAAGCACCAAATCGCTCTTTACTTAGAGCATGTGGCTTAAATGATGAAGATTTTAATAAGCCTTTTATAGGTGTGGCAAATAGCTATATAGATATCATCCCAGGACATTTTTTCTTAAATGAATATGCAAAAATCATTAAAGATGAAATCCGAAAAAATGGCTGTATTCCTTTTGAATTTAACACCATAGGTGTTGATGATGGTATAGCTATGGGGCATGATGGTATGCTTTATTCTTTACCAAGTCGTGAAATCATCGCAAACTCTATTGAAACAGTGATGAATGCACACCAACTTGATGCACTAATTTGTATCCCAAATTGTGATAAAATCACTCCAGGTATGCTCATGGGAGCTTTAAGAGTTAATGTGCCGACTATTTTCGTTAGTGGTGGACCTATGAAAGCAGGAGTAAATAAACATGGAGAAAAAATCAGTCTAAGTTCTGTTTTTGAAGCAGTGGGAGCTTATGAGGCTAAAAAAATCAATGAAGAGGATTTAAAAGATATAGAATGCAAAGCTTGTCCTAGCGGCGGATCTTGCTCGGGTATGTTTACTGCAAATTCTATGAATACTTTATGCGAGGCTATGGGTATAGCACTAGAAGGAAATGGAACTATTTTAGCACTTAGCAAAGAAAGAGAAGAGCTTTTAAGAAAAGCTGCGCGTAGAATTTGTGAAATTGCACTAGATGAGCGTTTTAAAATTCGCAATATTATTACTAAAAAGTCCATTAACAATGCTTTAGTTGTTGATATGGCTATGGGTGGAAGTTCAAATACTATCTTACATATGCTTGCTATTGCTTATGAAGCAGGTGTAAATTTGGATATAAAAGAGCTCAATCACATCAGCGCTAATGTGGCTCATATAGCCAAAATCGCTCCATCTTTAAACACAATATATATGGAAGATATACACAAAGCAGGTGGAGTAAGTGCAGTAATAGCTGAAATAGCCAAAAAACCAGGCCATATTTTAGAACTTGACACTCTAGATATTAGTGGAAAAACTTTAAAAGAGCGCATTGAGAATGCTGATATTAAAGATGAAAACATTATAAAAAAAATAGACAATGCCTATTCAAATGTAGGTGGGCTTGCTATACTTTTTGGGAATTTAGCTGAGCAAGGCTGTGTGATAAAAACTGCAGGTATTATGGGCGAGCGTAAATTCAAAGGAAAAGCGGTTTGTTTTAACTCTCAAGAAGAAGCTATCAAAGGCATTATAAAAGGTAAAGTTAAAGAAGGCGATGTGTGCGTGATACGCTATGAAGGGCCAAAAGGTGGACCTGGCATGCAAGAAATGCTTAGTCCGACTTCATTACTCACAGGCATGGGGCTTGGTGCTAAAGTTGCACTTATAACAGATGGTCGTTTTAGCGGAGCTACAAGAGGACTTAGCATAGGCCATATTTCTCCTGAGGCTGCAGAAGGTGGACTTATAGCGCTTTTAAAAGATGGTGATGAGATAGAAATTGATGTAGATACTTACAGCATTAATGCAAATTTAGCCCAAGATGAAATTGCTAAACGCAAAGCAAATTTTAAAATGCCTTATAAGCAAATAAATTCAAGATGGCTTAAAATGTATCAAAAGCTTGTTAGTAATGCTAGCAAAGGCGGGGTTTTAGACTTAGAATAATTTTCTTAATTTCTTAAAGAAATTAAGAAATATCTTTTTAAATGTAAAACAAAATATGAAAAATTATGTTAAAGTGGCCGGGAGAAAGGGATTCGAACCCCTGGAGGTGTGACCCTCAACGGTTTTCAAGACCGCCGCTTTCGACCACTCAGCCATCTCCCGTAAAAGAATAGAAATATCAAGTATTAACATCGCATTGGAGGCGACATCCGGATTCGAACCGGAGATCAAGGCTTTGCAGGCCCATGCCTTACCGCTTGGCTATGTCGCCTTGAGTTACCAAAAAGTGGTGCCCGAGGCCGGACTTGAACCGGCACGGAAGAAAAATTCCGAGGGATTTTAAGTCCCTTGTGTCTACCAATTCCACCACCCGGGCGGGTAATAATGGAGCGGGAAACGAGATTCGAACTCGCGACCCCAACCTTGGCAAGGTTGTGCTCTACCCCTGAGCTATTCCCGCATTAAAGTTGAAATTATACTTATTAAAACTTAAATGCACATAAAAAATATAAAAACTACATATGTTTTCAAAAAGATAAAAAATTTTTATTTTTTTCTAATTATTTTATAAGTAAAATACCCGGCCAAAAAATAACTAAAAAGGAACAAGTATGTTTAAATTTAACAGTTTATCTAATAAATTGACAACAATAGCCTGTTTTTTAATAGCTATTATACTAATAGTTGTTAATATGATTAGCTATTATCAATCTAAAGAAAGCACTAGTTATTATCTAGAAGAAATTCAGAAAAAAACTATGTTTGATGTTAATTCAGCATACAATATATATTCTGGAGCAAAAAGAGATGCCATTGCTTCTATTGTTAAATTTGTAGAAAAAAATCCAAGGGTTAATTCTGGCGAACTATTTGATATATTAGAAACAGTAAAAGAAGCAGCTGGCTTTAATGTAGTATATATTGGATTTAATGACGATGGAAAATTATATCAATCTAACAGAATTATTAGAAGTCCTGAAGAAACCGGATTTGACGCAAGAACAAGGTCATGGTATCAAGAGGCCAAAAGCGTGGGAAAACTTGTAGTATCAGATCCTTATAAAAGCATAGAAGATGATTCAATAACAGTTTCTTATACTGCTCCAATATATTCCAATGGAAAACTTTTGGCAGTAGTTGGAGGTGATTACAACCTGCATACTTTTGCAAAAGATGTGTTAATAATGGGTCGC
>NZ_JAKMSX010000007.1:0-107622 GCF_025772865.1 Campylobacter sp. CNRCH_2014_2452 | reverse complement strand
TAGTTGAGTTTTAGTAGATTATAATATAATATTAGGATGATGTTAAATAAGTTAGATTTTTTCTTAAAAGATAATAATATATTTCTAAGTGGTTCTGCTGGAGTTGGTAAATCATTCTTAACTACAGAACTTGTTAAATTATATAGAAAACAAGGTAGAATTGTTGTTGTATTAGGTTCTACTGGATTAAGTGCATTTAATATAGGAGGAGTTACTTTACATGGTTTTTTTGCCTTTAAAAGATGTCAAAATTATGATGAATTGTATTATGAAGATCGAAAACAAAGAAATAAGTTAGAAAAATTAAAAAGAATTTTAAAACAATGTGATTTATTAATTATTGATGAAATTTCTATGATAAGTGCATCTTTGATGGAAATGATTTATTATAGATTAACAAGAAGTGACTTTAGTGGTAAAATTTTATTAGTCGGTGATTTTTTTCAACTTCCACCTGTAATAAACTACAAAGAGAATCAAAACACTTTATTTCAAAATACTCTATATGCTTTTTCTTCTCAAGCTTGGAATGATTTAAAATTTGTCAATTTAAAGCTTAGTATTACTAAAAGAACTTTAGATAAACAATTTTATGAATATTTATTTTTTCTTAGAATTGGCAAAGTAAATCAAGAAATACTAAGTTTTTTTAAAAAAATGTTAATTTATCCAAAAGATTTGCTTGAGTATATGGATGAATATACCCTATTGTGTGCTACAAATAAAAAAGCTAATTGTATAAATGCTAAAAAATTAAATCTTTTGCAAGGTAAAGAAAAAATATTTAAATCAAGAATGGAAAAATTAGATCATACTTTAGATGATAAAATTTATGAGCAGTGGATTAAAGGATTAAATTCTTTAGAGGAGTTAAAATTAAAAATAGGTTCTAAGATTATTTTTTGTGTAAATAATAAAGAGGAAAATTATTACAATGGAGAACAAGGAATTATTTTAGATTTTATAAAAGATAAAGAGCAAGAATATATTCTGATAGAGAAAAATAATGGTGAAAGATTGAAATTAAAACCATATGAATATACCTTAGAAGAGTATGAGTTAGACAAAGATGAAAAACTAGAAGTTAAGATAAAAGCTAAATTTGTTCAATTTCCTATAAAACTAGCTTATGCTATAACAATCCATAAATCTCAAGGTATGAGTATTGATAAATTAATATGTGACATTGATGGAATTTTTGAAAAAGGACAATTATATGTATGTTTATCAAGGGCCATTAATCCTTGTAATTTAAAAATCATATATAATTATAAAATGCCTTTTGAGGATTATTTTTTAAGAATTTTAAAAACCGATAAAGAAGTGAAAAAATTTTATTTACAAGAAAAATTTATAGATTTAGAAGAAGATGAGGAGATAATATGAAATGGATTATAGTTTTGCTTTTAATGTTTTTTAATATCCATGCTAGTTCCTTGAGTATAGAAAATTTTAGAACTGATTTGTATTCAAAGGTTGGAAATAATACTTTAAAAAAAATTGAAATGAATTTAGATTTTGAAGGAGAAAATTTAGATCAAAAGAAAATTATAGATGCTTTAAATACCATTGTATCTAGTTATTTTTATGAAGATTTATTTACAGAAGTTGGTAAAAATAATTTTAAAGAAACCTTGCTTAAATTTAGTAATAAAAAATATAAAACTCAAATTAAAAATATTTATATTTTAAAAATTAATTCGGTAGCTAAGTTTGACTTGGAAGAATTTAAGCGTTTTATAAATGATTTGGAAAAAAAAGATGACAATACAATAAAAACTATCAAACAAAAGGAAATTCAAGATAATTCCAAAGTTGCAAAAAATACGGATCAAAATAATACTCAATCAAAAGATATAAATACCGATCAAATAAACAACAATGATAAAGATGATAATAAAAGTTTTAATCAAGATACTAACACAAGTAAAGAGGCTATGGATATGATTTTAAAAACCATGGAAAAAACTCAAATGCAAATGTTAGCTCCAAGTAAAGAACAGCAAGATTTGTTTAATGAAATACCATTTTGATTATTGAATAATATCAAAATGGCTTGGGATTTTTGGTATAAAAATATTTTCGTTGATAATTTGATCAAATTTCTGATTATAAAAATAAATACTAACTAAGTTTCCCAACTCATCTTTATAAGAAATATTACTAAGATTATCATTTTTTAGTTTGATATTATATGTGATATTTTCGTATTTTGCTTCATAATTTTCATGAGATATTAATTTTGCATTTTTAAAAATTTCTTGAAGATTTGGTAAATTTTGCAATTGAGTATAAATAGCTTGTTCTAACTCAGGCTCTATGATAATAACTTCTTTGTGATTGATATAAATTTGTTTTTTATTTGGTTTAGTATAATTCCAAAAGGCTTTATTTTGAGTAATGATAAAATTTCCTTTATAATTTAGCGAAGAATTATTGCTTTGCACCTTTTGTTCAAAATCACTACTAAAATTTTTAAAATTTATATCAAAAGCAAAAATACTACAAACAAATAACATTAAAAATATAAAATATCTCATAATTATCCTTTAAAAATTTTGTAAATTATATAAAATTTATCCAAACAAAACTTTTTATATAGTTCTAATTAAATTCAAGGTATAATCTAGCATATATTTTTGTAATTAAAGGTAAAAAAATGTTTTCTAGTGTATTTAAAGCAATATTTGGCACAAAAAATGATCGAGAAGTAAAAAAATATTTAAAGAGGGTTGCACAAATTAATGCTTTAGAATCAAAATACCAAAATTTAAGCGATGATGAATTAAAACAAGTATTTATAGAATTTAAAACACAAATTCAAAAAGAAGAACAAACTTTAGACCAAATATTGAATGATGTTTTTGCGATAGTTAGAGAAGTAGGAAAAAGAACTCTTAATATGCGTCATTTTGATGTGCAATTAATTGGTGGTATGGTTTTACATGATGGAAAAATTGCTGAAATGAAAACTGGGGAAGGTAAAACCTTGGTTGCAACTTTACCTGTTGTATTAAATGCTATGAGTGGTAAGGGTGTGCATGTGGTTACCGTAAATGATTATTTGGCTAAAAGAGATGCAGAGCAAATGAGTGCTATTTATAATTTTTTAGGTTTTAGTGTAGGTGTGATACTTTCAGAACAAAATAGTGATGAGGCGCATAAAAAAGCTTATGAGTGTGATATAACTTATGGTACAAATAATGAATTTGGCTTTGATTATTTACGCGATAACATGAAATTTTCAAAGCTTGAAAAAGTACAAAGAGAGCATAATTTTGTTATAGTTGATGAAGTAGATAGTATTTTAATAGATGAAGCAAGAACTCCGCTTATTATAAGTGGGCCTACAAATAGAACTTTAGACGGCTATATTAAAGCAAATGAAGTAGCAAAACAAATGCAAAAAGGCCAAGTAGCTGCTACTCCTCAAGAATTGCCAAGTGGTGATTTTGTTGTTGATGAGAAAAATAGAACTATTATGATTACAGAGGCTGGAATTTCTAAGGCTGAAAAATTATTTGGAGTAGAAAATTTATATAGCTTAGATAATGCAATATTGGCCCATCAGCTTGATCAGGCTTTAAAAGCGCATAATTTATTTGAAAAAGATGTGCATTATGTATTAAGAGATAAAGAAGTTGTAATTGTTGATGAATTCACGGGAAGATTAAGCGAGGGAAGACGCTTTAGTGATGGTTTACACCAAGCATTAGAAGCTAAAGAAGGGGTAAAAATTCAGGAAGAAAGTCAAACTTTAGCAGATATTACTTTCCAAAATTATTTTAGAATGTATAAAAAGTTAGCAGGCATGACAGGTACTGCACAAACTGAGGCAACGGAATTTTCTCAAATTTATAATTTAGATGTAGTTTCTATACCTACAAATATACCAATTGCAAGAATAGATAAAGATGATTTGATTTATAAAACTCAAGAAGAAAAATTTAAAGCAGTTATTGAAGAGATAAAAAAAGCAAATGCAAAGGGTCAGCCAGTTTTAGTGGGAACTGCAAGTATTGAAAGAAGTGAAGTATTTCATAATATGCTTGTAAAAGAACGCATTCCTCATCATGTGCTTAATGCTAAAAATCACGAGCAAGAAGCTTTGATTATCCAAGATGCAGGTAAAAAAGGTGCAGTGACTATAGCTACTAATATGGCAGGTCGTGGGGTTGATATAAAAATAGATGATGAAATAAGAGCTTTAGGCGGGCTTTATATTATAGGAACTGAGCGTCATGAAAGCAGAAGAATAGATAATCAACTTCGTGGTCGTGCAGGGCGTCAAGGTGATCCTGGTGTAAGTAGATTTTACTTAAGTTTAGAGGATAATCTTTTGAGAATTTTTGGTGGCGATCGCATAAAAAATATCATGGAAAGATTGGGTATAGAAGAGGGCGAGCATATAGAAAGTCGTATTGTTACAAGAGCTGTTGAGAATGCGCAAAAAAAAGTTGAAAGCTTGCATTTTGAGAGCAGAAAACATTTGCTTGAATATGATGATGTGGCAAATGAACAAAGAAAGACTATTTATAATTATAGAAATGAATTGTTAGATGAAGAATTTGACTTGCAAGATAAAATTTTAAAAAATATTGCTGAGTATAGTAATTACTTAGTAAGCCAAATTTATCTAAATGCAGAACTTGAAGATGATGTTAAGCATTTTGAAAGCTTAAAGCAAAAAGTAAATTATGAGTGTAATCTTGAGCTTAGCGAAGCTGATTTTAAAGATTTAGGTGTAATTGAAGTAGAAAATAAATTAAGTGAAATTTTAGAAAAAGCTTACAAAGATAAAATGAATATTATTGAAGATAAGGAAGCTAGAAGAATTGAAAGAATTCTATATCTTCAAATTTTGGATAATCTATGGAGAGAGCATTTATATCAAATGGATATTTTGAAAACTGGTATAGGTTTAAGAAGTTATAATCAAAAAGATCCTTTAGTAGAATATAAAAAAGAAAGTTATAATCTTTTCATGGAGCTTGTTGAGCGTGTTAAATTTGATAGTTTGAAATTACTATTTAATGTAGTTTTCACTCAAAAAGAAGCACAAAATTTTGAAGAAAAAAGCCACGAACAAAACGAGCAGTTTTTAGCTAATACCACAGAAAGTGGTGTTGATGAAAATGGTGAAGCACAAATTACTAAAGTACCTAGAAATTCACCTTGTCCTTGCGGTAGTGGTAAAAAATATAAAGAATGTCATGGTAAAAGTGGTCCTAAAAAGGGTATTTTAGCTTAAGGTTTGAAATGAATTTAGTTATAGTTGAAGATGATATAAATATGAGAAAATCACTCGAAATTGCTTTGAGTGAGTATGAAGAATTTGCTATAAAATCTTATAAATCAGCAACTGAAGCTTTAAAAAAACTAAATGATGATGTTGATTTGATTATTACAGATATTAATATGCCGGGTATGGATGGTATTGAATTTGTGCAAGCTTGTGAGAATAAATATGATTTTATTATTATTACAGGTAATGCAACGCTAAATCGTGCCATAGAAGCAGTAAGACTTGGAGTAAAAGATTTTCTAGTAAAACCATTTGATATTAATACTTTAGTAACTGCGATAAAACGCGCAAAAATAATTCAAGAAAAGACTTCTAAAAAAACAAACAAAAAGATTATCAAAAAAGAAGAAAATCAAGATTTTTATGGCACTTCTAAAGCTTTGGAAGATTGTTTAAAATTGGCTACTAAGGCTGCTAAGACAGATGCAAGTGTGCTTTTTTTTGGAGAAAGTGGGGTAGGTAAAGAAGTTTTTGCAAATTTTGTGCATAAAAATTCAAAAAGAGCACAAAAACCTTTTGTGGCTATTAATATGGCAGCAATTCCATCAAATTTGATAGAAAGTGAGCTTTTTGGTTTTGAAAAAGGTGCATTTACCGATGCTAATACTACTAAAATAGGGTTGTTTGAGCTTGCTAATGAAGGCACTTTGTTTTTAGATGAAATAGGTGAAATGCCTTATGAAATTCAAGCAAAATTATTAAGAGCCTTGCAAGAAAAAGAAATTACAAGATTAGGAAGTACTAAAAGTATAAAGATTGATGTAAGAATTATTAGTGCAACTAATGCTCATATAGAAAAAAAGATTACAGATAATGAATTCAGACAAGATTTATATTATAGGCTTAATACTATTCCTATTAATATACCACCACTAAGAGAGCGTCAAGAAGAAATTTTGCAAATTGCACAAAAGGTATTACTTGATACATGTAAAGAATACGATTTTAATGAAAAAACTTTAAGTCAAGAAGCACAAGGTACTTTGCTAGCTTATGATTTTCCAGGTAATATTAGAGAATTGATTTCTATTATACAAAGAGCTTGTATTTTAAGTGAAAATGATGAGATTAGCGCTCAAGATTTATTTTTAGAAAGTAGAAAAAGTAAAGATATTAAAAATCTTGAAAAAGAATTGATTTTAGAAGCTTTAAAAAATTCGCAAGATATTGCAGAAGCAGCTAAGCTTATAGGGATGAGTGAAAAAATTTTTAGTGAAAAAATGAAAAAATACAATATTACTTAAAAAGGATGGATGATGAAAAAAATAGCCATTGTAGGTGCAACAGGAGCGGTTGGCGAAGAACTTTTAAATGTTTTAGATGAGCTTGATTTCCCGGTTGAAAGTATTTTACCATTAGCAAGCGCAAAAAGCGCAGGTAGTGAAGTAGAATTTAGAGGAAAAAGTTATAAAGTAAAAGAATTAACTCCAAATGTTTTTAAAGAAAATCCTGTAGATATTGCTTTTTTTAGTGCCGGAGGAAACATAAGTGCTGAGTATGCAAAATACGCAGTAGAGTGTGGTGCTGTAGTGATTGATAATACTAGTCATTTTAGAATGGATGAAAATGTTCCTTTGGTAGTTCCTGAATGCAATAGCGAAGATATTAAAGATTGGGAAAAAACAGGAATTATTGCTAATCCAAATTGCTCTACTATACAAATGGTGCATGTTTTAAAACCACTTGATGATGTATTTAATCTAAAAAGAGTAGATGTAAGTACTTATCAAGCAGCAAGTGGTGCAGGTAAAGAAGGTATGGAAGAATTAGTTCAAGGAATACAAAGTTTTTTTGCTTTTAAATTAGATGAATTTGAGGCAAAAACTTTTCCATATACCTTAGCTTTAAATTTAATTCCTCAAATTGATGTTTTTAGTGAAAATGGCTACACTAAAGAAGAATTAAAAATGGTAAATGAAACGCAAAAAATATTGCATAAAAAACTTGAAATTTCAGCAACTTGCGTAAGAGTTCCTGTGCTTAGAAGTCATAGTGAAGCTATTACTATGCATTTTGAAAAAGATGTTGATGTTGTTAAGGTTAGAGAGATACTTTCTAAAGCACCAAGTGTTGTTGTGATTGATGATGTAGAAAATAAAAAATATCCTATGCCACTTTTTACAAGCGATACTAATGAAACTTATGTAGGAAGAATTAGACGTGATATTAATCATAAAAATATTTTACACTTATGGTGCGTGGCTGATCAAATTCGTGTAGGAGCTGCTACAAATGCAGTGCGTATTGCGCAAAAATGGTTAGAATTGGTTTAAAAAGGAGAAAAATGTTAGAAAGATTTTTTGAAAATTTATTAGTTAAAAGTCGTTTAGTCACTATTTTGCCTGTAATTTTTGGCCTTATAGGAGCTTTTGTTTTATTTTTTATTGCAAGTTATGATGTGATTAAAGTTTTAAAATATGTATTTGAGTATTTTATGTTGCCTAATTCTACGGTAGATTTGCATGAGGATATTGTTGGTTTGATTATAGGGGCTGTAGATTTATATTTAATGGCTTTAGTTTTATTTATATTTTCTTTTGGAATTTATGAACTTTTTATTAGTGAAATAGAAGAATTTAAACAAACTAAACAATCAAAAGTTTTAGAAGTGCACAGTTTAGATCAACTAAAAGATAAACTTGCAAAAGTTATTATTATGGTTTTAGTTGTAAATTTTTTCCAAAGAATTTTGCAAATGCAACTAAATACGGTTTTGGATATGACTTATCTTGCAGGTTCTATTTTAGCTCTTTGTATAGGACTTTATTTTTTACACAAAAGTGATCATTAAAATAAGGAATAAAAATGATTTTTATTGATGCATGTTTTAAAAAGTCAACCCCTTATACTCCAGTTTGGATGATGCGCCAAGCAGGAAGATATTTACCTGAATATATGCAGGTTAGAGCAAGTGCTGGAGATTTTTTATCGCTTTGTAAAGATTATAAAAAAGCGAGTGAAGTTACCTTACAACCAGTAGATATTTTGGGTGTTGATGCAGCTATTATTTTTTCAGATATTTTGGTAGTACCTTTAGAAATGGGTATGGATTTAAAATTTGAAAAAGGCGAGGGCCCTATATTTTCAAATCCTATTAAAACAAAAGAAGAATTGGAAAGATTAGATGTTGAAAAAAGCATTAAAAATCTTTCTTATGTTTATGATGCACTAGCATTTACTAGAGAAAAACTTACACAAGATAAAGCTTTGATTGGTTTTTGTGGAAGTCCTTGGACTATTGCTACTTATATGATAGAGGGTGGTAGTAGTAAAAATTATGCAAAGTGTAAAAAATTAGTCTATCAAAATCCTGAATTTTTACATCAAATTTTATCTAAACTTACTTTTGTTTTAAAGTATTATATTCAAGAGCAAATTAGAGCAGGTGCTAATGCTATACAGGTATTTGATAGTTGGGCAAGTGCTTTAGAAAAAGAAATGTTTTTTGAGTTTTCTTTTAAATATATGCTTGAAATTGCTGATTTTATAAAGGAAAAATATCCGCATATTCCTGTGATTTTATTTCCTAAAGGGGTAAGTGGGTTCTTAGATGATATAAATGGAAATTTTGATGTCTTTGGAGTAGATTGGAGTACCCCTTTAGAGTTGGCTAAGGAAAAACTAGGCGCTAAATATACTTTGCAGGGTAATATGGAGCCTTGCAGACTCTATGATAAAAAAGCTATTGAACAAGGTGTGGATAAAATTTTAAATATTATGCAAGATAGTGCACATATTTTTAATCTCGGACATGGAATTTTACCTGATATTCCTGTTGATAATGCTAAATATTTTATCAAGCTAGTTCAAGAGAAATCTAAAAAGTGAGTAAAATAACTTTTGGGCCTATAAGTTCAAGAAGATTTGGACTTTCATTGGGAATTGATTTAAGTCCAAATCAAAAACAATGTAATTTTGACTGCGTTTATTGTGAATTACAAGCTGCAAAACCTTTGGAAAAATCTTTAATTTATCCTAAAATAAAAAATATTATCGATGAAGTACAAAGTGTATTTAAAAGTAATGTGCAATTTGATTTTTTAACATTAACTGCAAATGGTGAGCCTACTTTATATCCTCATTTAAAAGAATTAGTTTATGAGTTAAATAAAATAAAACAAGATAAAAAACTCTTAATCCTAAGCAATGGTAGTGGAGTTTTAAATTTGGATATTTTTGATGCTTTAATGTATATTGATGTGGTTAAATTTAGTCTTGATAGTGCAATGGAAAAAACTTTTTATAGAGTTGATAGGGCTTTAAAGCAAATAAAACTTGAAACAATGATAGAACAAATGATCACCTTTAGAGAGAAATTTTTGGGTGAGCTTGTTATGGAAGTTTTAATTGTCAAGGGATTGAATGATAACAAAGATGAGATGTTGGCTTTAAATGAGGCATTTGACAAGATAAGACCATCAAGAGTGGATTTTAGCACTATAGATAGACCGCCTGCGTATCCTGTTAAAGGTATATCTTTGGAAAAGTTGGAAGAATTAAGTATGTATATCACTAGTGTGCCTGTTGTTCTTGCTAAACATTATTACAAAGGTGAAAAAATTGATTTTAATATCCAAGAGCTCTTGAAGATGCTGCAGCTTAGAGCGCAAAGTGAATTTGATATAGAAAACAAATTTAGTCAGCATAGTAAAGATATATTAGAAAAATTAATTAAAGAACGAAAAGTTGTTGTAGAAAATTTAGCAGGAGTAAAATTTTACAAAAAAGCGTAATTTTTTATAAAAAATCTTGACAAAAAAGTTTTTTTCTTATATAATATCATTTCTTATTTATTGATGTTCCGGATTAGCTCAGCGGTAGAGTAGTCGGCTGTTAACCGATTGGTCGTAGGTTCGAATCCTACATCCGGAGCCACTTCATAAAGTTAACCTCATGTATATTTTATAATAATCTAATTTGTAATTTATAATTATATTTTTTGATAGTTAATTAGTATTTTCTTATTTTATGAAAATACTAATTTTTAATATCAAAAGTAAAAAATTTACTTTCAAAATTATTCCCTACTTTTTCATATTGAAACATAGCAGGTTCTAAATTTTGAACTTCATGATATAATAGTCCTAGTGCAAGTCTTGCTTCTAAGGTTTCTTCATTTTCTAATTTTGCAAGCTCTAGTAAAGCTATGGCTGAATTTGGATTATTAGAACCTATCGCTGCTACTGCGGCTAAAAATAAAGTTTGCGCATCTTTGATTTTATAATCATCTATTAAGATATTGTAAAGCGTATATGCTTCTTGGTATTCTTTAGCAAAAATATCAACATAAGCTAGAGCAAAAATCAGTCCGATGGAATTTTTATTACTCATAGCAAGTCTTTTTTTTATGTCATTTCTAACATGATTTAACAAGCCTGTAATTTGCATAAGTGTCACATAGCTGTCTTTAACTATACCAGCTCCACCAAATAAAGAATTATAATCAAGCTTGGTTGTTAAAAAATACATTTGTGCTTGTTTGGCATACTCTTTAATATCAAGATTTGTGTTTTTAGAATTAAAATATAAAATATTGCTAATAATATCCTCACCGAGCAAATCTTTTAATTCTTTTATTTTTTGATTTCTTAAAATTTCAAGATTATTGCCATTAGCAGCTACTATAGCAAACATTAGTTCTAAAGGAGTATTTTTGCTATTTGAAAGGTTGTCTAAATAAGGAATCATAGCAGTAAAGTCACTTTTAACTAGATGTAGTAAATATTTATAGATATTATGATTTTGATCGATATTATTATCTGCTTGTAAATTTTCCAAAAGTTCATTAGCAAGTTTGGTATAATCTTTTTTTACTAAATCCATGCAATATATGGCAAAAATACCTGCAATATAATTTTTTGGATTTAAATGATAAGCAGTTGAAAAATGTTTATATGCATTATTATAATCTTGCAGTTGTGCATAAGTTAAAGCAAGATTGTAATGAATTACATCGTGAGCATGATAAATTTCACTTAAATTTTTAAATTCTTGATTTGCTTCTCTTAGATGAAAATTAAAAGCTAGATTGATAGCATGAGATAATTCCACATTAACGCCTGATAAAGCTTTGCTTTTAACAAGCAATTCATTTTCATACTCATACCCTTGTATGAAATTTCCCAAATCAGCTTTTGTGATGAGTTCCATGCTTTGTTTTATATCAAAAACGCGATAAGGTGAAAAATAAAAAAGTAAATCATAAATTTGTTGTTTTCCTGTGATTAAACTTTTGGCAAAATGTTGCTGCGCTATATCAATATTTGAAAAATTTCTTTTTAGTCTTGTTTTTATGTTATAGTATTTTGAGCCAATAGCTCTATCTTTTACATATAAAGTTTTTAAAATTTGTGCACCATTGTCAAATTGACCTGTTTTTAATTCTACTAAAGCTAGAGCCATTTTGCTTCTTATGGCTTGATTTTCTATTTTTGATGCTTTTTCAAGATATTCTTTAGCTTTTTTATATTCTCCCAGTTTTGCATATAATAAACCTAAGGGTAAGCTTGCTTCATAATCTTGTTGCTTTTGCAGAAGATTAATGGCGTTTTGATCAGATTTTAATAATGCGTAAATTTTTGCCCCAAGGTAATAAGACTCTCCTTGATAGCTGTTGATATTACTTGAACGCATGAACATTTGTAAAGCCTCTGGATAAAATCCTTGATAGTAATTAATTAATCCTAGATAATAATCATACAAAGAAGATTTAGAATCTTGTGGTAAATGTACTCTTGCTAAATCAAGATAATATTTAAATTTCTCTTTATCGCCCAGATTAAAATAACACACAGCTATATTAATAGCTGCTGCAACTTTGTGTTCTTCTAATTCTAAAGATTGTTTGAAATTCTCAACAGCACTAATATAATCTTTTTGTTTCATTTGAGCTACACCAAGATTATAACTTGATAAAGATTGATTGAAAATATTAATATTATTATAAAGCTCTAAAGCACTTTCTATATCACCTTTTTCATATAATAAATTTGCCTTTTGTACTACAAGATCTAAAGCAGATTGTTTCACCTTTGTGATACTTGTACTAACATTATCTTCTAAAATTGGATTATTTGTGATTACTTTTTTATCTTCTTTAAAAACAAGAAGTAAAACTAAAATAATAAGTAAAATTAGAGCAAGAGCACCAAGTGTTGAAATCAAAATAAGAAATTTTTTATCAAAAAGCTTTTTCTTTTCTTCAGGTTGTGATGCTTGAGGTTCTTCCTCTACTCTTTGAAAAGTACTTTCTTCTTCCTCTAATTCAGGAGGTATTGTGCCAGGAGGGATAGTTTGTTCTTCCACTCCTGGATTTTCATCAATCTCTGAAAAAGCTTTTTCTTGATTATCTTGTTCTTTAGGTGTTACTTCTTCGGCCATATTTTCTCTTAAAAGTATTTTCTTAATGCATCAGGAATTCTTATATTTCCATCTTTTTCTTGATAATTTTCCATAATAGCTACCAAGGTTCTACCAACAGCTAGTGAAGAACCATTAAGTGTGTGAACTAATTCATTTTTGCCCTTATCGTTTTTAAAACGGATCTTTGCGCGTCTTGCTTGAAAATCTTTACAATTTGACACAGAGCTAATTTCACGGTATTTGTTTTGCGATGGAAGCCATACTTCTAAGTCTACTGTTTTAGCAGCAGAAAAGCCCAAATCTCCCGTGCAAAGCATTAAATGCCTATGTGCTAGACCCAAAGAGCTTAGTAAATCACTGGCGCAATTTAACATTTCTTCAAACATCAATTCACTTTGATCAGGTTTGCATATACTAACAAGCTCTACTTTTTCAAATTGATGTTGTCTTATAATACCTCTTGTGTCTCTACCCGCGCTTCCTGCTTCTTGTCTAAAACAAGCACTATAGCAGGTCATTTTTAAGGGTAGTTCTTCTTGAGTTAAAATTTCATTAGAATAAAGATTAGTTACAGGAATTTCAGAAGTTGAGATGAGATATAAATCATCATTTTCTACCTTATACATATCATCTTTAAATTTAGGAAGCTGTCCTGTGCCATACATGGTTGCGCTATTTACTAAAAATGGTACATTGACTAGCTCAAAACCTCTACTTCTATTAAAATCAATCATATAATTTACCAAGGCTCTACTTAGTAAAGCTCCTTCATTTTTAAGTACACAAAAACGACTTTGTGAGATTTTAACCCCTCTTGTAAAATCAAGCCAGTTTAATTTTTCTCCCAAATCATGATGTTCTTTGATTTCAAAATCAAAACTAGGAGGTGTCAGAACTTTTTTTAATTCTATATTTTCATCTTCATCTCCTCCAAAAGGCACGCAATCATCAGGGATATTTGGTATTGCTAGGGCAATTTGTTCTAGTTTTTCTTCTAGCGTGCTAACGATTTTTGACTGAGTATTGATTTTTTCTTTATTTTGGCTTAGTTGCGCTTTTAAGCTTTCTTTATCTTGTGCTGTTGCAAGCTCTTTACTAAATTTATTTTGAAAAGCTTGAAATTCTTCCAAAAGTGCTTTTTCTTTTTTTAAATTTATAAATAAGTCGCTAAGTTCTTTGAGTAAATTTTCATCTACTTTTTTAGCTTTTAGTTTTTGCGCAATTTCATCAAAATTATTTTGCAAAAGTTTTAAATCTAACATTCTAACTCCTTTTATAGTCCTATTTTAGCATAAATTTTTTCCATTGTTTCTCGGGCTTGTTTTTTTGCTTTGCTTGCTCCAAATTCTAAAATCTCATCGATTTTAGAAGGATTAGCTAGTAATTTTTCATATTCTTCCTTAGCCGAGGCAAAATACTCACTAATGATTTCATTTAAATACATTTTAAAATGCCCATAACCTTCGCCACCTTTTTCATAACGACTTTTTAAAGTTTCTTGTTTTGTTTTGTCTAAAAACAATTTTGCGATTTTAAATACATTACAATTTTGCCAATCTTTTGGATCTTCTAAAGCTGTACTATCTGTGATAATGGAAGAAATTTGTTTTTTAATAGCTTTTGGTGTATTAAAAATATCGATTGTGTTTTGATAAGACTTGCTCATTTTAGCTCCATCAGTACCAGGTACTACTGCAACTTCATCATTAATTTTAGCTTGAGGTAGGGTAAAAATTTCACCCCATTCATTATTTACTTTTAAAGCTATATCTCTTGCTATTTCAACATGTTGAATTTGATCTTTACCTACAGGAACTACTTGAGCATTAAAAAGTAAAATATCTGCAGCCATTAAAACAGGGTAAGAAAAAAGCCCATGGTTGGCATTTAAACCTTTGGTAATTTTATCTTTATAGCTATGTGCTCTTTCTAAAAGTCCCATTGGGGTAAATTGAGAAAGAATCCAATAAAGCTCCATCACTTCTTTTACATCACTTTGTAACCAAAATACGCTTTTTTGTGGATCAATTCCTAAACTTAAAAAAGCTGCCGCAGCTTTGAGTGAATTTTGTTTAAGTTTTTCTCCATTAAAATTTGAAGTCATAGCATGATAGTTTGCTATAAACATATACATTTGATTTTCTTCTTGCATATTTAGCATTTGTTTTATAGAGCCAAAATAATTTCCTATATGTAAATCCCCACTTGGCTGTAATCCTGTAATAATTCTCATTTTACCTCTTTTTTGATTTCTTTAATTATTTCTTGGATATTTTTGTTTTCAATATTTATAATGATATTTGCTTTTTTTTCATATTTTTTAATTCTTTGATCAAATAGTATTTTAGCATTGTTTGTGTTTGAAAATAAGGGTCTTGCGGCCAATTCTTCTTTATTTAGTCTTTGTAAGAGATAATCAAAACTTGCTTTTAAGTAAACGATAGTACCAATATTTTTTAATTTTTTTTGTTCTATGAAGCCACCACCGCTTGCAATAGAACAATTTTGCACATAAGTTAAAAACGAAACAAGTTTTTTTTCTTCTTTGCGAAATTTTTTTTCTCCATATGTTTTAAAAAATTCACTAATTTCAAGATTAAATTTTTCTTTGATTAAAACATCTGTATCTAAAAAGAATTTATCATATTTTTTTGCATAAGTCCTTGCTATAGTTGTTTTACCACAGCCCATAAATCCTACAAAAAGGAGGTTAGTTTTCTTGCTCATCTTTGCTACCTTTTTTTCTTGGAGCTAAAATTAAAGGTACACCTTCAAAGTTAAATTGTTTTCTAATTTGATTTTGTAAATATCGTTTATAACTAAAATGTAAAGCTTTTGGTCTATTCATAATTAGAGCTATTTTTGGAGGTGCTAAGTCGTATTGAACCGCATAATAAATTTTCACTAATTTACCATAATCATGTGGTAGCGGGTGGGCTCTTGTGGCTTCTTCTACCAAAGCATTTAATTTTGCTGTTGGAATTTTTTGGGTGAAATTTGCAAAAACTTCTAAAATTTTATCCAAAAGCACATGTATTCTTTTTCCACTTAAAGCTGATACGCTTACAACGGGCGCATAAGCTAGAAATTTAAAACGATCTAGTTTTAATTCTTTTAAAGTTTTATCAAAATCAAGCTCGCTTTTATCCCATTTATTAAGTACAATAATCACACCTAAACAATGTTTAGCAGCAAGTCCTGCAATACGCTCATCAAGTTCGTTAAAGCCTTCAGCTGCGTCAAGTACTAAAAGTGCAATTTGAGCATTGGCTAGGGCATATTCAGTTCTATTAAGTGCATAACGCTCTAAGCCCTGTATTTTCCCGCGTTTTCTAATACCCGCAGTATCTACAAATTCGATGATTTTATCTTTATGCATAATGCTTTCATTAACAGGATCAATTGTAGTGCCTGCTATATCGCTTACCACGCTACGTTCTTCTTTTACTAAAGCATTTAAAAGACTTGATTTTCCTACATTAACCCTGCCGATAATTCCCACTTTAATATGATTTTCATTAATAGTTTTTAGCTTAAAATCTCCGCTATTTTCATCAAAATTTTCTAAATAACTTTCAAAGTCTTCTTCTTCATCTGCATTTAAATAACTTTCATCTAAAAACTTACTAGCCCACATACAAAGCTCATCAATGCCTATATTATGTGTTACAGAGATATTAAAAACTTCTTTTACTCCAAAATTAGAAAATTCCCAAGATCTTTCCTCGTCTTTTTTGTTATCGACTTTATTGATTACTAAAGCTATGGGTTTGTTGAGTTTTTTCATTTCATAAAAAAAAGCTTTATCTTCATCATCAGGTAAAAATTTTCCATCCACCATATAAAAGATAATATCACTATTTTTAGCAGCTTTAAGCGAATTTGCTTTGACATTTTTAAAAAGCTCATTACTCTCATCAAGCCCGCCGCTATCTATCAATAAAGCTTTTTTGCCATCAATTTCTACTTCTATTTTATTAGTATCTCTTGTAGTTCCACTTATGTCACTAGTTATTGCAATGCGCTTTCTTGCAAGTCTATTAAAAAGACTTGATTTGCCAACATTTGGTTTTCCTATTAAAATAATACTTTGCATTAATACTCATTTTTTAAATTTTTATTTGTGATTATATAAAAATTGCCTTAAAATTAAGCAAAAAAGACTAAAATAACAGGAATTTTATATGGAATTTATATGTTAAGAATAGTTAAAAAGAATTTAGGTATATATTTTATGATTATTGCTTCTATAGAATTTGCATTTGTAGGTGCTTGTGCAAAAATTCTTAGTGAAGAATTATCATCGATTGAAATTATGTTTTTTAGAAATATTATAGGCACAGCTTTTATGCTTTATGCGCTTTCAAAATTAAATTTTCATAAAAGTGGCGGACATCTTGGACTGCTTATTTTTAGAGGTATTATAGGAACGATCGCTTTATATCTTTTTTTTTATAATGTTTCTAATATTTCATTAGGTGGGGCTTTTGCTTTTCAAAAAACAGCACCTATTTTTATAGCTTTGATTGCTTTTTTGTTTTTTAAAGAAAGTTTAGGATTAAAAGCTTGTTTTGGGATTTTGATTGCTTTTATAGGAGTATTATTAATCTGTCAGCCTTTTGCAGATAGCACTACGCATTCAGGTTTTGATTTAAAAAATAGTATTTTAGGAATTTTAAGCGGTTTTTGTGCAGCCTTGGCGCTAACTAGCGTAAGAGAGCTTAGAAAATCATACCCAGCGCCATTTATAGCTTTATCTTTTGTTTTAATTGGTACTCTTATGCCTTTAATGTCTATGATTGTAGGTTCTTTTTATGAAATAAAAGAGCTTGATTTTTTAATTGCTCCTTTTGTTATGCCTAGTCTTAAAGCTTGGATTTTTATTGTTTTGATGGGAATTTTTGGAGCAATGTATCAAATTCATGTTACTAAAGCTTATGGGGTAGCAAAAAAGGCAGGAGTTGTTGCGGGAGTTAGCTATATAGATGTAGTTTTTACTTTATTTTTGGGCATATTATTAGGAGATAAATTTCCTAGCTTAATGGTTTTTATAGGAATTTTTAGCATTATTTTAGGAGGAATTATTTTGGTTAGTAAGCAAACAAAAGGAAAGAAAAATGGAAAATAAAACAGATTTAATTTATGGTTTAGAAGATAGACCACCTTTTGCTAAGGCATTTTTTGCTGCATTAGTGCATTTAATGGCTATGTTTGTTGCTGTGATTACACCTGCTTTGTTAATTTGCAAAGGTCTTGGGATAGATGATACTAATACGGCTAGAATTATTTGTATGTCGCTTTTTGCTTCAGGTGTTGCTTCGCTTTTGCAGATTAAAACTTGGGGTCCTATAGGGAGTGGACTTTTATCTATTCAGGGGACTAGTTTTAACTTTGTTGCACCTATTATTTTAGGTGGGCTTGTTTTAAAAAATAATGGTTTATCGCAAGAAGCAATGCTTGGAGCCATTTTTGGCACTTTAATGCTTTGTTCTACTACTGAAATGATTATTTCACAAATTTTACCTTTTATTAGAAGAGTGATTTCGCCTTTGGTTTCAGGTATAGTTGTGATGATTATAGGTCTTAGTTTGATTAATGTTGGCCTTGTGAGTGCAGGAGGTGGATTTGCGGCTAAGGTAAGTGGTGAATTTGGTTCTTTGCAAAATTTATTATTAGCTGGAGTTGTGATTTTAAGTATTATTGTTTTAAATCGTTTTAATAATGCCTATATAAGAATTTCTTCTTTATTTATAGCTATGATAATAGGGCTTTTAGTAGCTATGACTTTTGAAAATTTTAGTTTTAATTTTAATGAAAATTTACCTTTAGTGTTTTTACCCGATCCTTTACATTATGGTTTGAGTATTGATTATAATCTTATTTTACCTTTGATTTTAGTTTTTATGGTAACTTCTTTAGAAACTATCGGCGATATTAGTGCTACTAGTGAAGTTTCAAATCAGCCAGTTAAAGGCGAACTTTATGCAAAAAGATTAAAAGGCGGGGTTTTGGCTAATGGTTTTAATTCCTTTGTTTCAGCCTTTTTTAATACTTTTCCAAATTCATGTTTTGGGCAAAATAATGGCGTTATAGCTTTAACAGGTGTTGCAAGTCGATATGTTGGATTTATTGTAGCTTTTATGTTGATGATTTTGGGTTTATTTCCTATTGTGGCTGATATTACTTTACAAATTCCAGAGCCTATTTTAGGTGGAGCAACTTTAGTAATGTTTGGTACTATAGCTGCAACGGGAGTTAGGATTATTTCTAAGGAAAATCTAAATCGTCGTTCTATTATCATCATAGCTATGAGTTTGGGTATAGGGCTTGGAGTTTCTAATAATCCTGATATTTTAGAATTTATGCCAATGTGGTTTAAAACTTTATTTTCTTCAGGGATTGCAGCAGGTGGGATTACGGCTATTATTTTAAATTGCGTTTTTCCGCTTGAAGAAAATGAAAAAAATAAAGTAAAATAATAAAAATAAGGAAAAATAATGAAAAAAATGATACTAATAGCAGGTCCTTGTGTAATAGAAAATGAAGAACTTGTTTTTAAAGTTGCACAAGAGCTTGAATGCTTTTTAAAAGATGATAGAATTCATTTTTATTTTAAATCAAGTTTTGATAAAGCAAATAGAACTAGTATTAATAGTTTTAGAGGGCCAGGTCTTGAAAAAGGCTTGGAAATTTTGCAAAAAGTGAAAGATAAATTTGGCATGCAAATTCTTACTGATATTCATGAGAGTTCTCAAGCGAGTGTTGCGGCTGAGGTTGTAGATGTTTTACAAATTCCTGCCTTTTTATGCAGGCAAACTGATTTATTAGTAGCTGCTGCTAAAACAAAAGCCAAAGTAAATGTAAAAAAAGGGCAATTTTTAAACCCTGAAGATATTAAATACAGTGTAGCTAAAATTTTACAAACTAGAGGCATTAATGAAGAAGGTTTTGAAATAGCCAAAGAAAATGGAGTTTTTGTAGCTGAGAGGGGTTCGAGTTTTGGCTATGGAAATTTGGTTGTAGATATGAGAAGTTTGGTTATCATGAGAAAATATGCTCCGGTTATTTTTGATGCTACTCATAGTGTGCAAATGCCAGGAGCAAATGGTGGCAGTAGTGGAGGCAAAAGTGAATTTGTAGAGCCATTAGCAAGAGCTGCTGCTAGTGTAGGCGTAGATGGATTTTTCTTTGAAACGCACATTGATCCTTGCAAAGCTTTATGCGATGGACCAAATATGCTTGATCTTTCAAGACTTAAAAACTGCGTAAATACGCTTTTAAAAATTCAAGAAATCATTTAAAAAAGGAAAATTATGAAGATAATAGAGGGAAATTTAAGTTTAAAAGGTGATGAGAAAATTGCGATTATCAATGCAAGATTTAATCATATCATCACAGATCGTTTAGTTGAAGGTGCTAAAGATGCTTTTTTAAGACATGGGGGCAAGGAAGAAAACTTAAGTCTTATCTTAGTGCCAGGTGCTTTTGAAATTCCTTTTGCATTAAAACAAGCTTGTGAGAGTAAAAAATTTGATGGAATTTGTTGTGTTGGAGCAGTAATTCGTGGAAGTACACCACATTTTGATTATGTAGCAGCTGAAACTACCAAAGGTATAGCAAGTGTAGGGCTTGGAGCTAATGTGCCTGTGAGTTTTGGAGTTTTAACAACTGATACCTTAGAGCAAGCCATAGAAAGAGCAGGTAGTAAAGCAGGTAATAAGGGTTTTGAAGCTATGCTTACTGTGGTTGAAATGCTTAATTTAATCCAAAAAATTAAGGCTTAAAATGGCTACTAGACACCAAGTAAGACAAAGTATAGTTTCTTTGCTTTATGCAGCACAGTTAAATCAAGAAAATAAAGATTTTATCAATGAATTTTTGGATGAGAAAAAAATTCGCAATGACCAAAGAAAATTCACTCTAGATTTATATAATGGTATTAATGAGCAACTTACTTTGCTTGATGAGAAAATCAATGAGTGTTTAAAAGAGCACAAATTAGATGGAGTAGCTAGTATAGAAAAGGCCATTTTGCGTTTGGGTACTTATGAGATTTTATTTACTTCTACACAAAAAGCGATTATCATTAATGAGGCTATAGAGCTTGCAAAAGAAATGGCAGGAGATAATGCTCCTAAATTTATCAACGGGGTGTTGGATAAAATCAACAAGGAAAAGCAATGAAACTTTGTGTGGCTTTTGATGTGTCAAGTTATGATGAGTGTATTAGTTTGGCTAAAGAATTAAAAGGTTTAGATCTTTGGGTTAAAATAGGGCTTAGATCATATTTAAGAGATGGAGCAAAGCTTTTAGAGGCGATTAAAAAAGTGGATGATTTTAAAATCTTTTTAGATTTAAAGCTTTATGATATACCAAATACCATGGCAGATGCTTGCGAAGAGCTTGCTAAACTTGATGTGGATATGTTTAATATCCACGCAAGTGCAGGTAAAAGTGCTATGTGTATGATTATGGAGCGTTTAAGTGCTTTAAGCAAAAGACCTTTGGTGCTTGCTGTATCTGCTTTAACTAGTTTTGATGAGCAAGAATTTTTTAGTATATATAGACAAAATATCAAACAAGCCGTTAAGGAATTTTCTAAAATTAGCTATGAAAGCGGTCTTGATGGTATGGTTTGTTCGGTATATGAGAGCTTATTGATTAAAGAAAATACAAATACAAATTTTATTACACTAACTCCTGGAATTCGTCCTTTTAAAGAAAATTTAGATGATCAAAAAAGAGTAGCTGATATACAGTGTGCTAAGGATAATCTGTCAGATTTTATCGTGGTTGGAAGACCTATTTATAAGGCAAAAGAACCTAGAATGGTTTGTGAGAATATATTAGAGCATTTAAAATAAGCCTAGAGGCTTATTTTAAATAAATTTTCATTTTCTTATTTTCTAAAATAATTCCATCATCATCACTAATAATTTGAAATTCTCCATTAAAATATCTTAAGAAGTCGTTTTCAAATTTCATAGATTCTTGATCGCAAAGCATTTTTGTCGAAGCAAGATTATCTTCTATTTTGATACTACTTCCTTGATCTTTATAGTTTCCAAAAAATCTATTACATCCTGATACACCAAAAACTCTTTTATCTTTATTATCAAAACTAATGCTTGCTTTAGTATTTTGAGGAAGTTCATGATTTTTTCCATTAGCTTCATAAGAACTTATAGTAAATTCTTTATTTTGTAAATCATCAACACTTAAATTTGCCACAGAACACCCACTAAAAATAGCTAAGCTCGCTATACTTAATGTGATTATTTTTTTCATTTTTATACTCCTTTGATTTATACATGAAAATGTTTTAATTCATCCTCTAAATTTTGACAAACTATATTTAACTCATGAGCAACATCTAATAAAATTTTTGAAATTTCTTCATTTTTATCACTTAATTTTACCGTTTCTTGCATTTTATCAAGCAAAGATTGCAAAGTTTCTTGTGTGCTTGAAATTTTTTGCATGCAAGCATTTGCTAAATCTCTTGCATTTTCATTGCAAACTTTTACTTCATTGGTTCCTTCTACAAGTTCTTTTGCATCTTGATTTAAAGAGTTAATTTCGTTAGCATTGTGTTTTAACTCTTTAGAAACTTCATTGATACTATCTACTAATTGTTTGGTTACGATGGCAATATTTTTTAAAAATTCTTCTGAATTTTGAGCAAGATTTCTTACATCTTCAGCAATAACTGAAAAGCCACGACCAAATTCTCCAGCACGCGCAGCTTCAATACCTGCATTTAAAGATAATAGATTGGTTTTATCAGCAATTTCTCCCATCATGTCAGAAGCTTTTTTAATCTCTTCTGCTTGTTTTTCCATAACTTCTACTTTTTGAGATAATATATCTTCATTTTCAGCTACAACTTTTACCTTATCTACTACTTGATTTAATGAGTCAAGCATAGTGTTTAAAACTTCAAAAGATTTTGTATTGGCTTTATTTGCGTTATTTGAAAGTTCAGCAAGATCTTGTAATTCTGTATGAATTTGCTCACTTAAATGATAAGATTCATCAGTTTTTGTATGACCTTCTTTAGTTCTATTTGCTAGATCAAGTGCATTAGCATTTAAAAGTTTAGATTGTTTATCTACCATTTGAGAATTTTCATTAGTAGAAATCACTGTATTTTGAATTTTTTCAATAAATTGGTTGATGTAGGTGCAAGCTTTACCTATTTCATCGGTGCTTTTTATATTAATTCTTGCGCGTAAATCTCCATCGCCGCTAGCTAGTTCTTTGGCATGTTTTAAAAGATCTAAAACAGGATTACCTACAACTATTTTTAAAATATAAAGTACAGCAAAAACGGTAAAAAGTAAAGCAACACTAAAGATTATAATATAGGTTCTAGCTGAACTTGCCAAATCATCATCTACATGTTTTAAATCATTGTACATATCCATAACACCCAAAACATCACCTTCTTTAGCATTAGCATGACAAGCAAGACAACCTTTATTGGCGATAAGTGGGCGTATAAGTCTTAGATAATGTCCTTGTTCGTTATTGATTTCAACGGCTTTAATTTCTGGCTTGTTAAATTGCTCGTTGATAATACTCTCATCACTTTTTGTAAAATGTTGTATTTCAAAGAGCTCAACTGTGCTTTTTGAAGGATAAATTTTAATATCTTTTATACCTTCTATTTCACCAGCATCTTTTATAGCTTGTTCTATAATAGCAGGATCGCCCAAATTCATTGCCATTCTTAATGTTTGAAAAACAGAAGTACTTAAAGTATCTAAATGTGCACGGCTGATTCTATCTGTAGTTTGTTGAGAATCTTTTTGTAAGATAATCTGCATGATAATAAAACTAATTAGCAATGTAGAAATCATTGCTAAAGATATTTTTGTACCTATGCTTTTAAACATTTAAAACTCCTTTTATTAGTGTAAAAAGTGTCTTATGCCGCTAAAGTATAATGCGATACCATACTCATTAGCAGCTTGGATGATATCCTCATCTCTTATGCTTCCACCCGGTTCAATGATGGCTTTTACTCCTATTTTGCTAGCCTCATCTATACTATCTCTAAATGGAAAGAAAGCTTCGCTTGCTAAAACACAACCATTTAGATCAAGCCCCATTTCCTTGGCTTTATTAATAGCTGCTTTAGCTGCATCGATACGACTTGTCATACCCATACCAATGGCTACCATAGCTCCATTTTTTACATAAACTACATTGTTTGATTTAGTAAATGCAGCAATTTTCATAGCTATTTCAAGATCTTTTAATTCTTGTTCATTAGCTTTTCTTTCGCTTTTTAAAATCGCATTTTTTAATTCATCTTCTTTAACTTCATCACTATCTTGATATACAAAACCACCATCTATGTGCTTAAAATCATATTTATCATAAGCTCTAGTTAAAAATGGCGCTTTTTGTGTAAAGATTTTAATACGCTTTTTATCTTTAAAAACTTCCAAAGCATCATCGTCTACATTTGCTGCAATGATTACTTCTATATAAATTTCATTGATTTTTTGCGCTAATTCTTTATCTAAAGTTCCATTGATAGCAACAACTCCTCCATAAGCACTCAAGGTATCGCATTTAAGAGCATGGATATAGCTTTGGAGTAAGTTTTCTTTTATGGCAAATCCGCAAGCATTTGCATGTTTGACTATGGCTACTGCCGGAGCTTTATCAAAAGCACTTGCTAAATTTAAAGCCGCGTTAATATCGGTTAGATTGTTAAAACTTGCTTCACCTTTTAAGGTTGTAAAATTGTGTGTGAAAAAGTCATCAAATTCATATAAAGCACCTTTTTGATGAGGGTTTTCTCCATATCTTGTGTCAAACACTTTTTGACCTACGATAAATTTACTTGCACCAAAGCCACCATTAAAACGCTCATTCATATAATTTGCTATGTAAGCATCATAATTTGCTGTATGCTCATAAGCTTTGATCATCAATGCTCTTCTAAAATCAAGATCTAAGGTATTATCTTTTAAAGCTTGTATGATTTTATCATAGTCTAAAATATCACAAACGACAATGACATTTTTAAAGTTTTTTGCACCACTGCGTATCATAGCAGGACCGCCAATGTCGATATTTTCTACAATCTCATCAAAATCTTGGGTCAAAATTGTAGTTTTTTTGAAAGGATATAAATTCACACAAAGTAAGTCTATGCTTTCGATGTTGTAATCTTTGGCTTGTTTTTGATGATCTTCATTTTCTCTTTTGTATAAAATTCCACCATGAATTTTTGGGTGCAATGTTTTAACACGCCCTTCAAACATTTCAGGGCTTTGAGTAAATTCACTAACTTCTTGTACTTGTAAATTATTTTCTTTTAAAAGCTTATAAGTACCTCCGGTGGATAAAAGCTCATAACCTAATTTAGTAAGTTCGCTAGCAAATTCTACAACACCTTCTTTATCGCTCACACTAATTAGTGCTTTCATTAATTTTTCCTTTCTATATATTGTTTTAAAAATTCATATGATTCATTAATTTCTTGAAATTTTTTAACACCTTCTTTGATTTTTTCTTCATCGCTATTGTTTGCGTTTAAAATATCAGGGTGGTATTTTTTGGCAAGTTCTCTATAGCGTTTTTTAAGCTCTTGCAAGTTTGCATTTTCATTTAAGCCTAAAATTTCACAAGCCTTTTGTAAATTCATACCTGTATTTTGTGTTTGCATAGAGTTTAAAAGTTTTTCAAGTATATTTACATCAAGTTCAAAAGCTCTAATGATAGCTCTTAAGACATCTTTTTTGGTATTGTTAAGTTCTCCATCAATCAAAGCCATTGCTACTAAGACATTTAAAATATTAATTCTTTCTTGTTGTGGTAAAGGCACTTCTTTGATAAACTCTTTGGCTATATCAAAAGTATCATTTAAAGTGTTTTTATGTTCATTAAAACATTGTTTTAAAAAATCTCTTTCTTTTTTATCTTTAGCATTATAATCAAGAATTTGTGAGATCATGTTTGCTTCATTCTCGCTAACTCTACCATCACTTTTTGCTATTTTTGCTAAAAGCGCTATAACATAATAGTTTAATCTCCTTTTAAAGCCATCAATCCTTTCTTCATGATAGCCTTGTTTAAAGCCTTGAGAGAAGCTTTTAGCTCCTTTTTTGAAAGAGCCTAAAAGATCATCTTTACCCCAAGTTTTATAATACCAATAAAATGCAAGAATTGCTAATACTAATAAAACAAAAAGCATTTCTATCCTAAATATTCTTTAAATTTATCAAAATAAATTTTTTGTAGTTTTACTAAAGATATCTTAATATCATCTAAAACGAAATCTTTTTCATTTAAAATTCCAAGTTTTGCAAAATTAATTTTCATTTTGTTTGCAAATTCAATAAAATTTTCTTCATTTTTAACACCAATTACAACTCTAGTTGGACTTTCTTCAAAAATAAAACTTCTGTTTTTAAAATTTGTTTTTACATTTACACCCAAATTCGCCTTTGCGCTCATTTTGGCTAAAGTCATAGCAAGACCACCTATGCCTATGCTATTAGCACAATCAAGTAACTTTGCTTCGTTTGCTTTTAGTAAGAAATCCCATAGTTTTAATTCTGCTTTAAAATCTATATCTTCAAGCTCTCCTGCGACTTTTTGATCTAGTACTTTAGCAATCAAAGATCCACCAAAACTACCTTTGCTTTTTCCTATTAAATAAATAGCTTGCGTTTCTTTACTAAAGTATGATTTTAAAACATTTTCTGCTTTTTCGTGAATACCAACGCAAGCTATGGTTGGACTTGGAAAAATACTTACTCCATCGGTTTCATTATATAAAGAAACATTTCCGCTTACCACAGGGGTATTGAGTTCTTTACAAGCTAGTTTAATACCTTCGCAGCCTTGAGCAAATTGCCACATTACTTCAGGGTTTTGTGGGTTGCCATAGTTTAAACAATCACTAATTGCCAAAGGTCTAGCTCCCGAGCATGCTATTTTTCTTCCTGCACTTACAACGGCTGCTGCTGCACCGATTTTTGGATTTACATAGTTTAATCTTGAGTTGCACTCAATGGCCATAGAAAGCAAGCAATTATTTTCTTTAATTCTAATACTATTTGCTCCTAAAGCCCCATCGCTTTTTAAGGTGTTAGTTTGTACGCTTGAGTCAAACTGCTCATAAATATAAGCTTTATTGCTGATATTTTCATTTGCAAGAAGTTTTTCAAAGGCTTCTTGAGTGGGAATGCTAAGTTTAAATTGATAGTTTTTTATTTCATCTAAGTATTTTGGCTTAGCCACAGGTCTATCAAGTATAGGTGCTTTTTCGCTTAGTGGTTCAATAGGGATTAGACCAGCTAATTCATCATGCCAAAATAATTCCATTTTGCCAGTATCTGTAACTTCGCCTATAATGGCTGCATCAAGCCCCCACTTATTAAAAATCTCAATAACTTTTTCTTCATAGCCTTTTTTAGCACAAATTAGCATTCTTTCTTGAGATTCACTTAGCATTAACTCATAAGGAGTCATACCTTCTTCTCTCATAGGAGTTTTATCAAGGTAAAGTTTCATCCCGCTACCACTGCGTCCTGCCATTTCAAAAGAGCTTGAAGTAAGTCCTGCTGCACCCATATCTTGAATTCCAACTATATAATCAGTTTTGAAAAGTTCTAAACAAGCTTCCATTAATAATTTTTCTGCAAATGGATCACCAATTTGAACAGTTGGTCTTAAGCTTTTGCTAGATTCATTAAAACTATCGCTTGCCATTACAGCTCCACCAAGTCCATCACGACCAGTTTTTGAGCCTACATAAATTACAGGATTTCCTATACCTTCAGCCTTTGCATAAAAAATATCTTCGATTTTGCAAGTTCCAAGTGCAAAAGCATTAACTAAGATATTTCCATTAAAGCACTCATCAAAAGCACATTCTCCACCTATAGTAGGAACACCCATACAATTACCATAGTGTGAAATTCCACTTACTACACCCTTAACTAAATATTTTTGATGTTTGCCTATTTTTTCATCATGGATATTACCAAATTTTAAAGAATTCATACCTGCAACAACTCTAGCGCCCATGGTAAAAACATCGCGTAAAATTCCACCCACACCAGTAGCTGCACCTGCAAATGGCTCTATAAAACTTGGGTGATTATGACTTTCTACTTTAAATACAGCAGCCATTCCTTTGCCTATATCTATTACTCCAGCATTTTCACCAGGACCTTGGATTACCCAAGGAGCTTTAGTTGGAAAGCCATTAAGGTATTTTTTACTTGATTTATATGAGCAATGTTCACTCCACATTGCAGAAATTACTCCAAGTTCTAATAAATTAGGTTCTCTACCTAGTATATTTAAAATTTCTTGATATTCCTCATCGCTAATTTTGTGTTGTTTTATAACTTCTTTATCCATAATTATCTCCTTTTTATTTTCCTAAACAAAAATTACTAAACATTGCATCTAAAATTTCATCTCTTTCAAAATTTTTGGTAAATTGAGCTATTTCTCCTATGGCTAAATTTAATTCAAAAGCAAAAAGTTCTAAAGAACTTTCCTTTAATAAATCCCTTGCACGCAAAATAGCTTCACTAGCATTTTTACAAGCATTGAGTATTAAGGTATTGCTAATTAGCATTCCATCGCCATCTAAAGTATTTAAGTATTCATTTAAACTTTCCTTAATGGCTTGAGTGTTTTTTTGGGCGCAAATGCGTATACAAGAAGTGCTAATTTCATGTTTAAATTTGGTAGCCAAATCACTTTTATTTAAAACATAAATGATTTTTTTATCACAATCTTTTAAAGCTTGTAAAATATGTTCATCTTCTTCTTCAAATTCTTTAGATCCGTCAAAAACAGCTATAATGATATCTGCTTCTTTAATGCTTTCATAACTTAAGTTGACTCCGATTTTTTCTATCTCATCATCTGCGTTTCTTATACCTGCTGTGTCGATGATTTTAATTAAATGTGAGCCTATTTTTAAACTTTCCTCGATACGATCTCTTGTGGTGCCTGCAATATCAGAAACAATGGCTCTATTAAATGCTAAAAGCGAATTTAACAATGAGCTTTTTCCGGCATTTGGCTTACCTATAATAGCAACTTTAAAGCCATCTATAAGACCTTTTTTACTTAAAGAAATATCTACTATATCGCTTAAAAGTTTTGAATTTCTTTCACACATGGTAATGATTTGATCAAGTAGATCTTGTGGTAAATCATCATCTGCATAGTCAATGCTAGTTTCTACAAAAGCAAGAGTTTGAACAAGGTCTATTCGAATGGCGTTTAAAAATTTACTTAAATCACCTTTAATATTTTTTGCTATGATATTTGCAGCACTTGTTGATTTTGACATGATAGCATCTTGTATGCTTAAAGCTTTTAAAAGATCCATTTTGCCATTTAAGCAAGCTCTTTTACTAAATTCTCCAGGATTAGCAAGGCGCGCGCCTGCTAAAACAAGCTCATCGAGTAAAATTTCACTCAAAGAAAAACCGCCATGAAGTTGAAATTCTACAATATCTTCTCCTGTAAAAGAGTAGGGTGCTTTAAAATAAATTACTAAAGCCTCGTCTAAAAAGTCATTATTGTTTTTATAAAGTTTGCACAAGCGTGCATAGCGTGGTGTGAGTTCTTTTTTGTGGGTAATTTTCAATGCAAGTTCTAAAGCTTTTTTTCCACTTACTCTAATAATACTTATAGAGCCCACTCCGTGAGCTGTAGCAATAGCAGCTATCGTGTCATTCATTCATTTTTCTTCAAAAAATCATTCACAACGATATATCTTTGATCGTCATTTTGTTTGATAGCTACATACTTATCAGGAAAGCGTTCTCTTAATTTTTCTAACGCAAGTTTTAGCCAAATTCCATCTAGTGGTTTTGTTTGAACTCTTCCAGTGTTCTCTACTTTTTCTATGAGAATTTTTAAATAACTATCAATAGCTTGGGTTTGGTTTTCCAAAAATTGTGCTATTTCTAGTCTTGGTTGAATTTTATATTTAGCATTAAGCCAATTATAAAGTAAATATGAAAAAGCTTTATATCTGTGAGCTTCTTTGCCTATAAGCAAGGCTGCATCTTCTCCATCAAGTTTAATTAAAACACAGGTTTCATCCCAAACACTAACTTGCACAACTTTAATATCAAAATCAAAAGTTGCTAATAAATTTTCTAGTGAAATTTTTATCTCATCTATATAAGAAACAATGTTTTTTTCTTCTGAAGACTCCTTATGGAAAGAATCAAAAATAGCATCATTTTTTACTTTGTAATGTTCTTTAGGTTGAGCAATATCTTCAATTGGTTTTTGAAAATTTTCTTTATATTCTTTTTTATATTCATTTTTTTCAAAATTTTTTTGAGAATATTTGTTAAATTTCTCATTTTGATTTTTTTTAGGTTTTTCATTATGGACTTTTTGAGTTTTTTTATGTCCTTTAATACAGATTATCGCATTTTTTTTAAAAAGGCCAAAAAATCCTGCTTTAGCATGTTGAATAACTTCGTATTCTAAGTCAATCACAGAGCACTCAAGTTGTTTTGAAGCTTCTATGAGTGCAGTTTGTAAGTCTTTAGCTTCTATGTTCATGTTTAGCTATTTCCTCTTTTTTGTGGTTTTTGAAAAGCTTATTAACAATTACTTGTTGGATAAGTGAGCATATATTATTTACACACCAATATAAAGTTAAACCTGCTGGGAATGTTAAGAAAAAGAAAGTGAAAATTAATGGTAAGAATTTCATAATCTTTTCTTGCATAGGATCTTGTATAGCCATTGGTGTAATAAGTTGTTGGATAAACATAGTTAGACCCATAAATATAGGTAAAATAAACCATGGATCCATCACAGATAAATCTGTAATCCAAAAAGCCCAAGGTGCAGCTTTAAGTTCTATGGCATTTAGTAAAACTCTATAAATTGCAAAGAAAATTGGAATTTGAATGAGTATAGGTAAACATCCGCTCATTGGGTTTGCACCATGTTTTTTATAAAGTTCCATCATATGTAAATTCATTTTTTGTGGATCACCTTTGTAGCGTTCTCTAATTTCTTTCATTTTTGGTGCTAAATCTTTGAGTTTATTCATAGAAATCATTGATTTGTAAGTAAGTGGGAAAAGAATAATACGCACAATTAAAGTCATCACTACGATAGCCCAACCCCAATTACCCAAATAACCATGTAAGAAATTTAAAAATTCAAACATAGGTTTAGCTATAAAAGTAAACCAACCATATTCTACCACATCATCTAAATCCGCATGAATGCTTCTTAAAATTTCATGCTCTTTTGAACCTATATATCCGGTTGCTTTAAAATTATTAGTTGCACTTGCAAAAACGATAGAATTTTCGTGATTATCTTTAGTAACTACTGCATTTAAAGGTTTTTCAAAATTATAAAAGAAAGTACTATAATAGCGATCTGAAGCTGCCATAAGGGTTACATTAGAAAAACTTTCATCGTTTTCTATATCACCATCTTCTAACATTGTTATTTTATCATCTTTATCTAAGATTAAAACTCCATGTACTGTATAACTATCAACTGCTATATTTGGACGATAACCTGGAGTGATAAAATAAGCTGTATCTTTGCTTAGATTTACTTCTAAATCATAATTTCCATATTTGTGAAAAGTGATTTTTTTAGTTATTATTAGATCATTTAAATTTTGAGTAAGAATTAATGTTGTATTTTCATCATTTACATTGATAGTTTTTTGACTAGCTGTATATACTGTATTGAATGCCTCTTGATTTATCTTTGCATCACTAAATCTTATTTCTAGTGGCAAAGGTGATAAAGAAGTATCTACTAGATTAATGCTTTTACCATTTTCATCTTTATATTTTTCATCGCTTAGATAAAATTTAGCTATTCTACCTAAAGAGTCAATATGTGCTTCAAAATGCTCACTTTTAACAACTGCTATTTCTTCTTTTTGATTAACACTAAGTTCTGTCTTTGGAGCTTGTGTATTTGTATTTGCGGTTGTAGTTTGTGGAGCTGAATTGTTTTGTTCTATATGAGTGATATTTTGCTCATTTTGTGGTGCTTTTGGAATAAAAAAATAATCATAAACTACAAAAAATAAAAATGATAATACAACGGCAATTAATATGCGTTTTTGCTGGGATAAATTTTCTGACACGGATTGTCCTTTGGAAATATAATCTTAATTAAAAAAAATTGATTATCATTGCAAGGGATATAAAAATAATTGAGTTGTTTTAAAGCATTAAAACTAGGTTTAAAACATACACCTGAGTTTAGAGTATTCTTGCGTATTTTAGGATAATCAATACCACCTTTAAAAAACGGATTGCATTTTAAAATTCTTAAAAAAACTGCACCAAATGCTTTAAAAATATTATTTTTTTTAAATTGCCATAAGGCATATTCAGAACAACTTGGATAATACCTGCAGCATTGTGGCTTAAAAGGGCTGATAAAGAGCTGGTAAAATCTAATAAGTTTTAAACAAGCTATTTTATACATCCTATTTTTTTCAAACCCCATTTCAAGTTTTTTTCTAATTTTAAAAAAGGAATTTCAGTAATACTTGTCTTAGCTACAAGTATGTATTTCCCGTTTTCGACTTGATTTTTAACCTGAAAAAAAGCTGATCTTAAGAGCCTTTTGGCTCTATTTCTAACGACAGCTTTTCCAACTTTTTTACTAGCAACAACAGCAAATTTTTTTTCTTTACTTAAAGTATAAAAGATGATTACACCTTCACAGTGCCACTTTTTACCTTCTTTATAAATTGTTGCAAACTCTCCTAAGTCGTTAATACTTAGAAAATCTTTTATACCGCTAATCTTTTTCTACCTTTAGCGCGTCTAGCATTGATTACCTTGCGACCATTTTTGCTTTTCATACGCACACGGAAGCCATGAGTTCTTTTTTTAGGAGTTTTGTGTGGTTGATATGTTCTTTTCATATTCTTTCCTTAACTTAAAATAAAAAACAAAATAATAAGCGTGTATTTTATCAAAATCTTACTTAAATCTGCTTTTAATTAAGAGTTATTTTAAAAGTTTTTGCTAAATTTTTGTTTTATTTTTATGTATTTTAAGGAAAAATCATGAGTTTTGAAATTTGTGAGAGTAAAAAAGAAGATTTAGAAAAAATTTTAGAATTAATTAAAGAGCTTGCTATCCATGAAAATATGCTTGAAGATGTAAAATGCACAACTAAAGAACTTGAAGAATCTTTTTTTGAAAATAAATATGCTAAGGCTTTAAGTCTAAAAGTTGATGGTAAAATCATAGGTTATGCAATGTATTATTTTACTTTTTCGTCTTTTTGGGGTTTAGGTGGGTTATATCTAGAAGATATTTATATACAAGCAAAACATAGAAAAAAAGGCTATGCAAAAGCTGTTTTTAAATATTTAGCACAAATTTGTAAAGAAAAAAATCTTAAAAGATTAGAATGGGTATGTTTGAATGATAATGATTTAGGGATTGAGTTTTATACTAAATTAAATGCAAAGCATATGAATGAGTGGAGAACTTATCGTTTAGAGGGTGAAAATTTAGAAGCATTGATGTAATGAATAAGCGTAATTTGTATTATTTAAAAGCTTTTGGCTATGAATATTTTAACGAGCAAAAACAAATTAGGCATTTTAATTTAAGTTTTAAAGAATTAAACGAAAGGGTAAAAACCTGCAATCTTTGTCATTTTTCTAGACTAAGAAAGCATAGTTTAATGGAAAAAGAAGCCAAAAATGCTAAAATTTTGATTTATCAGACCTTTATTGACAAGGAAGAGAATGAAAGTGGAAAGTTTTTTGCTTCTAAAAATAAACAAGAACTTTTGAAATTATGCAAGGAGCTTTTAAATTTAAAAGATGATGAGATATATTTTTCTTATATGTTTAAATGTTTTAGTAATTTTAAAATAGACGATCAAGCATTAAAATTATGCTTGCCGTATTTTTATAATGAGCTTGATTTTATAAAAGTAAAGATTATTTTATGTCTTGGCCAAGAAGCTTTTACAAGTTTGGGTTTTGAGAATTTTCAAAAATATAAAGGACAATGTATGTATTATAATAATGCCTTACTTTTGCCAAGCTATGATTTGAATTTTTTGAGTAAAAATCCTAGCTTTTATGCTGAATTTATAGAAGATATTAAAAAAATAAAAGGTTATTTATGAGAAAAAGTTTAGTTTGTTTGATGATGAGTTTTGTTTTAACTTTAAGTGTTTTTGCAAAAGAGCAAAAGCCATCGCCCATAGAACCTAGTGAGTCTTTTTATCCTAATTTAGAATTTCAAAATTGTGATAATGATTGTTTATTTACTTTGTTGGAAACAGGACTTTATTTTAATTTTTTATCAAGATTTAATAATGATAATGCAAATGAGCTTTTAGTCAATATCTATACCAAACTTTTAAATTCTATTATAGATTTTGAAAAAAGAATTCAAAAAAATGCTAGCATAAAACTAGCTATTATTATACCTGAGCAAACGATTAAAAGTTATTCTAATACTATTATAAATTCAAGCATAGCGTATTTATTAAGACAAAGAGCGCAAATAAAAGTAAAGGTGTTTTTAATAGGTACAGAAGATGAGAGCAAGATAACTAAAGCTTTTAAACAAGCTCAAGATGAGAAATTTAATTATATTATCGCAGGTTTTACAGATAAAGGTGTGAAAAATTTATTAAAAGAAAGCCTTGATTCTAATGTAAAAGTTTTTATTCCTACTGCACACAAAAGAAATTTTGATACGCAAAATGAAAATGTGTATTTTGGAAGTATAGATTATCAAAAACAAATCCAAAAACTTTTGGAATACTCCAATGGTAAAAATATTATTTTTTCAGATGGAACACCTTTGGCAAATCGCTTAGATGAGAATGTTTTAAACGCAGGTAATGGTAGTGAGAAAATTTATACTATTAATAGTTCTAAATTTGATTTTAGAAGTATTTTAAATCAAAATAGAAGTTTTCAAGATTCTAGTATTATTTTAAATACTTCTTTGATTAAAACAGCACTCATAAGCTCACAAATAAGAACTTATGATATAGAGCCTTTTGTATTATTATCAACCCAGATTAATTATAATCCTATTTTGCTAAGTTTAACGCAAATTAATGATAGAAAAAAACTTTTGCTAGCAAATTCCATTTCTAATGAGGATCAAACTCTAAGCTATCTTAATGAGCTTTTTTCGCAAAATATTAATTACAACTGGATAGCTTATGCAACTAGCGTGGGCCTTGATTATTTTTATACGCAGTTTTTAGATAAAGATTCTCAAAGAATTTTTGATGAGGGTTTAAATGATAATCAATTTGACTATAAGGTTAAAATCATTCGCTCGCAAGGCTTAGGTTTTACTCCTTTGCAAGATCAGTAAAAACCTTAGTTATAGTCTCATCTATAGGGGCTACTTTTTCATTTTTTAAAAAAGCTAGGGTAAATTCAGCTTCAAAAAGCTTGGTATTTTCTTTATAAATCTCTTGTTTTATACAAACTGAGGCTTTTTTAAGCTTTGTGATAAATGTTTTTACTTCTATAAGATCTCCAAGTTTAGCGGGTTTTAAAAAGTTACAATTTGCTTTTGTAAGTAGAAAATGTCCTGTATTTTTATCAAAAATTTTTGCATTTTTTTGAAAAAATATCTCACTTCTTGCTCTTTCGCAAAATTTTAAGTAGTTGCTATGGTATACCACTCCACCTGCATCGGTATCTTCATAATAAATTCGTATTTGCATTTTAGACCTTTTATTTTATTATATATTGATCGGAAAATATCGCTTACAATCAACTTTTTTTATTGATAAATTTGTTGAAATTCTACTTAAAATGTCATAAGAAAAGCATAAAACATTCTTGATTTTATATCTTATGTTAAAATTGTATTTTATATCATTGAAAAAAGGAAAATCATGCAAGTTTTGCAAAAAATGTTTAAATTGCTAGCTATTATGGCTTTTGTTTTTAGTGTGAGTGCAAATGCACTTAGTGAGGGTAAAGAGTATATTACTTTAAAAACACCTATCCCAAATGCACAAAATTCTCTAATAGAGGTATTTTCTTATCGTTGTATTCATTGCTATAATCATCATCAATTTCACACTCTAGCAAAAGTTAAACAAGCTTTACCAAATTTAAAATATGATCTTTTCTCGGTAAGTTCTATGCTCGAGTACGGTGGTGCTTTAAATGAGATGTTTGCTTTAGCTTCTTTTAAAGAAAAAGCTTTAGGTTTAGATGTTACTAGTGAAAAAAGTCTTACTTATAAGCTTGCTGATGTGTATTTTGTAAGTCATTTTGAAAAAAAATTAAATTTAAATAATCTTGATTTGTTTTATAAAATAGGTTTAAATGCCATTGGTGCTAGTAAAGAAGAATTGCAAAAATTTTTACAAACTAAAGAAGCCAAAGAGCTTTTAGTTGCTTATGATGTAGCTAATGAAATTTCAAGAAATTATGGCACGCCTGCTTTTGTAGTAAATGGCAAATATCAAATCAATCCTGAGTATATCACTTCTTTAGAAGAACTAATCCGTATAGTTAAAGAACTTTCTACCAAGTAATGCTTTTTTAAGCATTACTTTTTGTAATTTTTGTGATAAAGTATTATTATTTTTTATTTTTTTAATAATTATATTTTCATTTTGAAATTTTTTCTTATTGTTTAATTAATATTTAAGTTATATTAATATAACTTAAGCATGTTTATAATAAATTGCAAATATTTATTATATATAAAATACAAATAGGAGAAATAAAATGAAATTCAACTTAAATAATTTGTCAAAAGCAATGGCGGCAGCTGCTTTTGTTCTTGGTGTGAGTGCAAATGCACTTAGTGAGGGTAAAGAGTATGTGGTTTTAAAAACACCTATCCCAAATGCTCAAAATTCTTTAATAGAAGTATTTTCTTATCGTTGCACACATTGTTATGATCATCATAAGTTTAATACCATGTCAAAAGTCAAAGAAAAATTACCACAATTAACTTATAAATTTTATCCTGTTAGCTCTATGGGTGATTATGGTAAGCAAGCTAATGAAATTTTTGCTTTTGCTGCTTTTAAAGATGAGCAAAATAAAGTAAGTCAAAGCGATAAAAATAGTTTAACTCATAAAGCTTCTGAAGCATATTTTAATGCTTATTTTAAGAAAAAACAAAGATGGGGAAATGGAGCCAATCCTGAAGCGTTTTATGAAGTAGGATTAAAAGCAATTTCAGCAAGCAAAGAAGATTTAGATAACTTTTTAAAAACTCCTGAGGCTAGTGAAATTTTAAAATCTTATGAAAATGCTAATGATATCTCTAAAAACTATGGTACACCTGCATTTGTGGTAAATGGTAAATACCAAATCATACCACAAGCTATCACATCTCCACAAGCTTTAATAGAAATAACAGAAGAATTAAGCAAGATGTGATTTGAGGTATTTTATGAGTTCTTGTCCTATTAGTAAAATCACCACTTGGCAAAATACAAGAGTTCCTTGGTTGATAATGGTTATAGCTATGGTAGGCTTAACTTTTATAGCACACTTTTTGTTTCAAGAATACCTTTATATGGAGCCTTGTGAGCAGTGTGTTTATATAAGATTTGCTATGTTAACTATGGCTTTTGGTGGTATTTTAGCCTTGATAGATCCTAAAAATGATTATCTAAAAATTTTTGCTTATACTTTTGTATTTTGGGGTATATGGCTTGGTATAGAGTATTGTATTACTCTTAATCATATCCATGAGGTAGTACATTCAGAAAATCCTTTTGCTGGTGTTGATGGGTGTAGAGAAATTCCTATATATCCTTTTAATTTACCATTGCATGAATGGGCACCAGGATGGTTTTTACCAACAGGTGAGTGTGGTATGGATACACCTATAGTGCCTGAAGATGTTTATGGTAGTTTAAATGCTTTTCAGAAATTTTTTGTTGGAAATCCTCCAAATTTTGAAGATGGTTTGTATAGTAATGGTTGGTATTTGATTCCTAGTATGGAATTTATGAATATGGCGATTTGTTGTTTGTTGGCTTTTGTTGTTTGTTTGGTGATTTTAGGAAGCATGTTTGTTTCTTATACATTTTCACATTCTAAGGCTAAATTTTATGCTTTGATTGTTTTGATATTAGTAGTTTTGCTAAAAATTTTAGGTGAGCCAAGTGTGCAAATAGCTTAATAATATAAAAAAGGAGAAAAAATGAAGATTAGTAAAATTGTAAGTAGTATTTTGCTTGCTAGCAGTGTTGTTATGGTAGTACCTAGTGTTTCTTTGGCTATGGGTGGACCTAGTGGTGCTAAAATTGATTGGGAAATTCAAGGCAAAATTGGCGCAGTAAAGATGAATCCTTATGGTTTATCTCCGCTTAGTGCTGTAATTATGGATGGTGGATATAAACTAAGTGATGTAAGCGTAACTATAGTTCCAAAACCAAATGGGCAAACTATATCTTATAAGGTTAGCCCTAGTAAAATTAAAACTTATGGAGGAATTCCTGTTTTTGGACTTTATCCATCATATTTTAATACAGTAAAAGTAAGTTATACCAAAACTGCTTTTGGAAAGAGTGAAAAAGTAGTAGATGAGGTATATAAAATAGCAACTGGTGGAGTTAATATAGAGCCAAGTGGAAGTATTATGCAAAGAGGTGTGCCTTTTGAAAAAGTAGAAGTGATTAAAGTAGATAAAGGTTTTGAAGATAGGTTGTATTTGGTTAATAATGCTCCAGGGAAACAAAGTGGAAAAGGCTCTCAATCTGTTTGGAATAACCCAGCAGGTGGTGCAATGGAATGGGATGAGAATTCAAATGCATTTATCATTGATACAAAAGGTGAAATTCGTTGGTATTTTGACAATGATAAATTAATGGATTGGAATAATATTTACAACCGTGGTATTATGATGGGATTTAGGCAAAATACTGATGGGGCTTTAACTTGGGGTTTTGGACAAAGATATGTTAAATATGATTTAATGGGTAGAGAAATTTTCAATCGTCTTTTACCTTCTTCTTATATAGATTTTTCTCATTCTATGGATAATATGCAAAATGGAAATTATCTTTTAAGGGTGGCTTCTGCCAATGTTAAGCGTCCTGATGGTAAAAATGTGCGTTCAGTGCGCGATGTGATAGTAGAAGTTGATAAAAATGGTAATGTAGTAGATGAGTGGAGATTGTTTGAAATTTTAGATCCATATAGAGCAAATGTAATCAAAGCATTAGATCAAGGTGCTGTTTGTTTAAATATTGATGCGAGTAAAGCAGGGGTTACTTTAAGTGATGAGGATTTAGCTAAAATGGATGCAAGTGATTCTTTTGGCGATATAGCAGGCACTGGAGTAGGGCGTAACTGGGCTCATGTAAATAGCGTAGATTATGATCCAAGTGATGATAGTATTATTATTTCAAGTCGTCATCAAAGTGCTATTATAAAAATAGGACGCGATAAAAAAGTAAAATGGATATTAGGAGCACACAAAGGATGGGGAGAAAAATATAAAAAAACACTTTTGCAACCTGTTGATAAAAATGGTAAAAAGATAGTTTGTGAAGATGAGTATAGCAAATGTCCAGGATATGAAAACGAAGAAGGTGGTTTTGATTTTACATGGACACAGCATACTGCTTTTAGAATAGATGAAAAATCTGACAAAAGATATATTTATATCACAGCTTTTGATAATGGCGATGCAAGAGGTATAGAGCAACCTGCTTTTGCTTCAATGAAATACTCAAGAGCAGTTGTGTATAAAATAGATCAAAAAAATAAAACCGTAGAACAAATTTGGGAGTATGGAAAGCAAAGAGGCAATGAATGGTTTTCACCTGTCACTTCTTTAGCAGAATACCATAAAGATAAAAATTCCATCATGGTTTATAGTGCTACTGCTGGAATGTCATTTGACTTAAGCAAGGGTGCTGCTGTAGGTGAGCCAAAACCTGAAATAGATGAATTTAAATGGGGAGCTAAAGAACCTTCAGTACAAATTCGCTTTAGCGGAGCAAGTACTGGTTATCAAGCTATGCCTATTGATTTAGAAAAAGCATTTAAATAAGAAAAAAGGGCTTTTTTAAAGCCCTTTTAATTTTTATAAATATCCTGCACCTAAAGCTAAAAAATAACCTACTATACAAGAAACAATCACACCAATTAATCCTGGTAAGATAAAGCTATGATTGATAACAAATTTACCTATTTTTGTAGTACCTGATCTATCAAATTGTATAGTTGCAAGATCGCTTGGATAAGTTGGTAAAATGTAGTATCCATAGCAAGCTGCTGCAAAAGCAATGATAATACCTGGTTCAACACCAATTCCTAGTGCAAGTGGCACAAAAGCTGCAATTGCTGCTGCTTGAGAATTAACAAATTTAGAAATAAGTAAAAGCATAATAGCATAAGTCCAAGGATGTTCTATAACGATATTACCTAAAGATTCTTTCATCATAGGAGTATGCACTGCAAACATTGTATCTGCCATCCAAGAAATTCCAAAAACAGCTACTAAGGCTATCATACCGGATTTAAAAATTTCATTTTTTGCAATTTTGCTTGCATCAAGTTTGGTAAAAATGATTAGCGCTGCACCTGCTAAAAGCATAAACATTTGAATAGTTGCTACCATATTCATAGGTTTGGTAACGCCTTTTGAGGTAAATTGTGGTCTAAGCTCTGGAAAAGCTCCAAGTATAGCTACTATAGCAATAGCACCTAGGAAAATCCACATAGCTACCCATTGGATAGTTGGAAGTTTTTGTCCAAGAAGAGTTTTACTATCGCCATAGATATATTCTCTTTGTTCTGGATTTTTAATCTTAGCTTGAAAATCCTTATCTTTATCAAGATCTTTTCCCCTAAACCAAGAAAAAATTCCTATAGCCAAAACACCTACTAAGGTAGAAGGTATAGTAATAGCAAGTAAATCTACATAGCCATCAAATCCTGCTAAAGGATGTTTATTAATTTCTGGATTTAAAAGTAGGGCTGTTAAGCTTACAACTGCAACTGAAACAGGACTTGCGATAATACCAAGTTGTGAAGAAATACTAGAAGCAGCCATTGGTCTTTCTGGGCGAATACCATTTTTAATAGCAATGTCATAAATAATAGGCATCATAGTATAGACAACATGCCCAGTTCCACAAAGCATGGTAAGAATGCAAGTTACAAATGGCGCCAAAATAGTTAAGAATTTAGGATTTTTTCTTAGAACTTTTTCTGCAATTTGCAACATTACATCCAAACCACCACTAGCTTGCAAAGTTGCACTAGCAACAACAACAGCTAAAATGGTAAGCATAACATCAATAGAAGGTTTTCCAGGTGCTACAGCAAAACCAAAACTTAAAACTAATAAACCTATACCGCCTAATAAGCCTAGAGCGATACCGCCTTTTTTTGCCCCATAAAAAAGACAAATAAGAACAACAATTAGTTGGATACTAAATTGAACACCTTCGCTAAGGCTAGTTAGTATTTCCATACTCTCTCCTTATTTTTTGAAATATGTGAGAGTATAATCCAAGTTTTATTAATAGTAAATAAAATTTTTTATTATTTAAATAAATATTTACTAATATTTTGAATTTATTTATCAAAATATTGGTTATTTTATATTTATTGATAATATTTTAAGATTGCATAAAGAATTTTACTGATTTTTTCAATAGAAGCTATTTCACATTTTTCATCTGTTGAGTGAGGGCTATGGATATTTGGTCCTATTGAGCAACATTCTAAAGGTTGTTTTTCACTTATAATACCACATTCTAAACCAGCATGTATAGTGTAAAGCTTGGCATTTGGGTTTTCTTTTTTAAAATAACTTAGAATTTCTTCTCCAAATTTAGTATCTTTATTAGCCCACGGTGGATAAAAATTTGCACTTGAAACTTCGCAGTTTTGCATCTTAAAATAAGTTAAGGTTTCAAATTCTATGTTTTTAAGTTCTTGTAAATCATTAGATCTTGCAAAAAGCTCAAAATGAAATTTGCTATCTTTTTCATAAGCTAGTGAAAGATTGATACTTGTTTGAACTAATTTTAATTGATGATTAAAAGTTCTAACTCCTTGTGCAAAAGCATTAATGAGATTTAAAATAACTTGAGAATTTTTATAATATGTTCTTTTGATTTTACCTATATAATTTACTTTAAAATGATCATTTTCTTTTGGAGGATTTTTAAAAAATGCTATAACTTTAGCATGTTTTGGTATAGAATTTATTCTTTCACCTGCTTTAAATTCGCAAAGTTCTCCTTGATTTTGAGTGATAAAATAGCTCACTTCTTTAATAGAAGATTTAATATTTTTAACAATATCAATTCCCGAGTGCCCACCTTTAAAATCAATTGCTTCTATCTCATAACAATTTTCTTCTTTTTCATCTATTTCTAAGTTTAAACTAGCAAAAATATCTACCCCACCAGCACAACCTATAACAACTTCATCATCGCTTTCGTGGTCTAAATTTAAAAGCTTGCTTGAGATCAAAGTATGGGTGAGATTGTTTGCTCCACAAAGTCCAACTTCTTCATCATTAGTAAAAAGACATTCTATATTTTCAAAATCTTTTAAAGTTTGCATCATTAGTGATACTCCTATGCCATTATCTGCACCTAAGCTTGAATTTTTAGCCTTTAAATATCCGTTTTCTTCATATATTTGTATATTTGGAGCTTCTCCCATGCAAACCATATCATAATGACTTTGTAAACAAATTTTAGGATTTCCTTTGTGTGCGTGGATATTACCTGCTTCATCAACGCTTACTTGGCAATTTTGACTTTTAGCAAAATCAATGAGAAAATTTTTCAATTCTTCGGTTTTGAAACTACAATGAGGTATTTGAGCAATTTGTTTAAAATTTTGTATAATTTCTTGCATAAATTCTCCTTTTTATTGTAATTATGGCATATTTTTATATAGATGAGGTTTAAATGAAATTTTCTAGGAAACAAATTAAATTATTTATAAACTTATTAAAAGATCCGAAGAAATTTTTAATCGCATTTTTTTTAGTTGCTTTTGCTTATGTTTTAAACTATGATAGTGGTTCATATATCAATGCTAAAGTAAGTCGTGTAGTAGATGGAGATACTATTGAGGCTAAATTCGAAAATGAAAAACTTAAAATCAGACTTTTTGGTATAGATGCACCTGAGAGTGATCAAGCTTATGGAAAGATGGCTACGCAATTTCTAAAAGCTATTGTATTAAATAAAGAAGTAGTTTTGAATGTAAAAGATGAGGATAAATATGGTAGAATTTTAGCCATTGTATATTTAAATGATAAAGATATTAATCAAGTTATGGTTAAAAATGGTTTTGCTTGGGCATATGAGCATTATAGTGATTTGTATATAAATGAGCAAAATTATGCCAAGATAAATAAAAAAGGATTATGGGAAAGTGAAAATCCTATAGAGCCTTATAAATGGCGTAAACAAATAAGATTAAAATAGGATATAAGATGTTTAAAAAAATATTATTGTTTGGATTTTTAGCATTATTTTTTAGCGGTTGTTTTGTAAATGAAAGAGGGGTTTCAAATCGCTTTTATGATGATTGTAAAGAATATTATGATGCAAGCGGGACTTATCATAAAGAATGTCCAAAGAATTGGGTGGATTTACCTTTAACCCCCGATTCCTTTTAAGACTGCATTAAGTTCTTCTTGCATTGATTCTTGTTTAGTTGTTTCTTGCTGATTTTGATTATTATTTGTAGCGGCTTGATTTTGTTTAAGTTTAAATATATGATCATCTGTAGTAATAACTTGAAAAGATGCGTCAAAAATTTTAATCTCATTTACAAAACCAGCTACTTTAACCTCTCTTTTTCTTGAGTCATCGCTAAATAAAGCACTCGCTTCAAGATTTAAAATATCTCCCACTTTTAAAGGAGCATAAAAAAAGCTTCTTGAGCCTATTAAGACGCTAAATTCTTTATTAATTGCAGCTTGTGCTATGTAATTTGCTGCATTAAATACAAAGCCACTATGCACTAATCCTAGTTCATCTACTGCCATATCATGGGTTGTGATTAAAATACCTTTGGCGAAATTTTTTTCTATATGAGAAATACTTCCTGCTAAAGTATTGTTTATCCCTGGACAAGTGATAAGTTCTGATTTAATACGATTTAACTCTTCTGGGTCTATTAATTCTTCTATAGTAACAGCACTTACTGTTCTTGCCATTTTTACACCTTTAATTTAACATAAACTCTTTTTGGTGCTTCATAGCCTTCGCAAGTTAAATTTGAATCATTTTTATCTAAAAATTGATCTAAAGAATAAGAATCAATCCATTGTGTTTTTCTTTGTTCTAAAAGATCGGTTTGTTTAGTTGTTATAACTTCAAATTCACTAAATCCAGCCCTATAACACCAATTTCTTAAACCTAATATCGACGGAATGAAAAAAATATTTGGTATTTTTGAGTAAGTTTTTTGAGGAATAAGTGCTATTTCTCTTTCATCTTCTATATACATAGTGTCTAAAAAGACTATGCCATCTTTATTTAAAGATTGTTTGAGTTGTTTTAGCATGGCTATGGGATCACTACGATGATAAATCACTCCAAGACAAAAAATCACATCAAATTTTATGCCATAATTTGGTACATCAGCTACGCCTAAAAGCTCATATTGTATAGGAGTTTTTGCAATGGAGTTTAAAAGTAAAAATTGCAAATAATACTTAATAGAAGGATCAAAACCTATGAGCTTTGAAGGATTAAATTCAAGCATTTTAAACATATAATAACCATTGTTGCAGCCAATATCTGCTACTATTTTGCCTTTTATTTCTTGCATATAAGGCTTTAAAATATTAAATTTGATAAAACTTTGCCATTCTGTATCTATAAATAAATCATTAATTTTAAAAGGTCCTTTACGCCAAGGTTTTAATTCTAAAGTGATATTCTTAATCTCATCATCTAAACTTTTATCACAAAAAATATCAAAACTTTCATTTATAAGGTAATTTGAATTTTGAATTTTTTCACTAAGTTTTTGAATTTTTTCATATAAAGGATGTTTTAAAACTTGCTTAAATAAAGCATTATTTTGCATATTTTTCCTTGAAAAACTCCCTTATTTGGGAGTTTTTATTATTGAAGTAGGCTTGCCAGTTTAGTTTGTAACATTACATTTGAATGAGCATTTGCAAATAAAAATGCATTTTCTTTTAGGTAATTTGCATTAAAATCATTGATATTTTGAGCTAAGTCATTATTTTGTAATTTGCTTTCAGCTTCTTTAGTGTTAATACTAGTTTGCAAAGATGAGTTGATATTAGAATGGATAGCGTTAATTCCAGCACCAATATCTGCGCGTAAAGAACCTACTTGATCTTGAAAATCACGAATTCCGTCTTGATTTTCAAGGCTTAAATTTGCTGTGCTTGGTTGATTTAAATTAATACTTTCAACCCCAGTACCAACAACAAAATCCATACTCTGAAATACATTTTTTCCATTAAAAGTCGCATTAGAAAAAGCATCATTGATTGAAGTTACAAGTTTGCTTGCTTCAGAATTTAGCATACTTTTTTGTCTGTCATTTAAAGCAGCATTGTTTGAGCGCACTGAAAGTTCATTGAGTTTGTCTGCAGTAGCTGAAATGTTATTTAAAGTTGAATCAGCAATTTGTAAAACTCCTATGGAATCATAGGCATTTAAAATACCTTGATCTATAGTGCTATATTGACTTCTTAAAGAATCAGCTATGGCTAAATTTGCTCCATCGCTCCCATCTATAGCACGGATTGCAGCTATGTTTTCTAAAGCTTTTTCTTGGCTTTTTTGAGCTTGATTTAAGTAGTGATTTTGTTGAGTTGTTCCTATATCGCCTATTTTCATCTTTGACTCCTTTTAAAGACTTATTTTATTATATCATTTTTTTGTTTTAAAATTTAAGAAAAACAAAATTACTTGTGATAACATGATAATTTTCATCACAACTTCACTTGCACCATGAATTTTTATAAATTCTTGAGTTTTAGTTGCTTCTTCTCCTAAACTTTGTGCTTCTAAAACATAAGCAGTGAAGTAAAATATAAAAAGCAAACTTAGTGCCAAAATGATCAAAGAAAGCATAAATTTTGAAAAATTTATTTTAAAAGTTAAATTTTTGTCTTTAAATGAAAAAATTTCTATTAAAATAGACAAAACACTCACACTTAACAAAACATAGCCAAATTGTACAAAAATGTGTGTCATTAAAAGCCCACTTTGAAAATGAGTTAAAACCCCTTCACCTATGAATTTAGCAGGATAAAATATAGTCGGAGCTAAAAATACACCTATGCTAATTTCAATCCCAATTAAGCTTGCTAGTAAAAATAAATATATTGATTTCATATTTTCTCCTATAATAAAGATAATTATAGTCTAATTTTTTAAATTCCATGCAACAAAGGCTCTATCAAATCCATTATAATCTTGATAAAAAGTAGCTTTAAAATCATTTTCTTTTAAAATTTTATTTAAAATTGTTTTTTGATCATAGCCAAACTCACATGCTAAGACTTTTGTGTTGTGATTTTTGGCAAAAAGAATAATTTCATGTAAAATTTCCCAACCTTTATCTCCACCAAACAAAGCATTGTGTGGTTCGTTTTGAACCCATTTATCTAAAGGATAGTCATTTTTTATGTAAGGAGGATTAGAAAAAATAAAGTCAAAATTTCCTTGTATATTTTTAAAATCACAAAGTTGAAAATTGATTAAATTTGAAACATTATGAAAATCTGCATTTTTTTTAGCAAGCTCTAATGCTTTTGGATTAATATCGCAAGCTTGTATAAAAATTTGTTTTAACTTTGCTAAGCAAATACTTAAAATTCCACTTCCAAAGCCAATTTCAAGTATATTTTTAAAAGAGTTATGATCTAAAATTTCTAAACATCTTTCAAGTAATATTTCACTATCAAAACGCGGTATCAAAACCCCTTTTTTAGTAAAAAAATCAAAACCATAAAATTGTGTTTTTTGAAATAAATACTCAAAAGGCTCACCATTTAAAAATCTATCTATATATTCTAAAAAAACTTTCTCATTGATTTGAAATTCAGGATTTAAAAAAATCCAAGCTTTATCTTTTTGCAAAAGCTCACAAAGAATAAAAAGTATATATTCTTTGTGAGTAGGATCTTTTGCGTAAGCTTGCTTTAAAGCTTGTTTGATTGAAATCATTGCAAAGCTTTGATTCTATCATAAATACAAGGATGACTTAGATGAAAGAAAGTATAAATTTTACTTGTTTTAACAAAGGCTTTGTTTTCTTTTGCTAAAGCTATGAGAGCATTTTTCATATCTTCTTTAGAGCTTAGTTTTGCTCCGTGTAAGTCAGCATTAAATTCATTTTTTTGACTCATTTTATTAAGCAGTGGAGAAATAATAAAAGTAAAAATATTTCCAAAAATCAATAAAAGTACAAAAACTCCAGCATTCACTCCATTTAAATGACTTTCAATATAAAAAAAGCTTGGTAAATGTGCAAAGATGAAAAATAAAGCAAAAAGCATCAAAGCACTAGCAAATAACATTTTTAGCAAATCTTTATGCACAAAATGTCCTAGCTCATGACCCAAAACAGCAATGAGTTCTTTTTCTTTTAAAGCATTTAAAAGTGTATCAAAAAGTACTACTCTTTTGCTTTTAAATAAGCCACCAAAATAAGCATTTAATCTTTTATCTCTTTTGCTTGCATCAATAACATAAACACCATTTGCACTAAAGCCACATTTTTGCATTAAATTAGTGATTTTTTCTAATAAATTTTCATCTTCAAGTTTTTTCATTTTGTTAAACATAGGTGCAATAAGTGTAGGGTAGATGAGATTTATAATAAGTATAATTATAAAACTTAGAGCAAAAGCCACTACCCACCAGTATGTGTTAAAAAATTCAAAGCAAAATACTAAGGCATAGATGATTAAAAAGCCAAAAACAAGCATTAGAGCTAAAGATTTAATGCTGTCTTTAACAAAAAGTGCTAAAGTCATATTTGAAAAGCCGTGTTTTTTATCTTTTATAAAGCTTTCATAATAGCTAAGTGGTAAATTTAAAATACTAATAATAAATAAAAATGCAAGCAAAAATAAAGTATTTTCTAAGGTAGAATTTTCTTTTATAAAAATTTCTTTTAAATACAAAAAGCCAAAGCTAATCCAAGAAATGTTAATCATCAGATTATAAAGATTAGAAAAGATTTTGTATTTTTCATTTTCTATGGCGATATTTGCAGCATTTTTATAATCTTGTTCATTTAAAATAATTGCTTGTTTTTCTCTTTCTTTTTTTAAAAAAGAAATTTGCACACAAGATATAAAAACCAAAAAAGCTGTGTAAATACATAAAATAGTTATCAAAGTCATAGTTTTTCCTTAAATAAATTTGAGTAATTTTATCTTATTTAAAATATATAAAGTTAATCAATATTTTCACTTTTTTCCAAAACCTCAAAATAAGCTTCTTCTAAAATACTAAGTTCATTTTCTAAAGAGTTTAGCTTTTCATAAAGGGTATTTATACCTAGTTCTTGATAGATTGCAGGATTGCTTAGAGCATTTTTGATTTCTTTGATTTCTTCTTCTAATTTATGAATTTTATCAGGATATGAGTTTAAAATTTCATTTTCTTTATAGCTTAGTTTTTTACTTGATTTTTCTTTTGTTTTTACACTTGTTGTAGTGTTTGTTTCTAAACTTTTAGAAAATTCTTCAAAGTCCTTGTATTCTTTTTCATTTTCTAAATATTCACTATAAGAAAGAACTTCTATGTTAATATTTGCATTATCTTCAAAAGCATAAAGTTTAGTTGCTATTTTATCAACAAAATATCTATCATGTGATACAAGCAAAATCGCACCTTCAAAAGAAAGTAAATATTCTTCTAAGATATTTATTGTAGCTATATCTAAATCATTTGTTGGTTCATCTAAGATTAATACATCATATTCTTTAGTAAAAAGCAAGGCAAGAGCAACTCTGTTTTTCTCGCCCCCACTTAGTACACTCACACTTTGCTCTAAAAATTCTTTTGGAAATAAAAATTGTTTTAAATACCCATAAACATGCATATTTTTACCACGCACTTGAATGTGATCGCCACCATTTGGGCAAAAAATTTCTAAAAGTTTTTTATCAGTATTTAATAAGCTCCTGCTTTGATCAAAATAGCCTATTTTAACTTCACCTCTTTTAATCTCTCCGCTATCAAGCGGAATTTGATCAAGTAAAATCTTTAAGAAAGTAGATTTTCCACAGCCATTTTTACCTACTATGGCTATGCGTTCACCTTGTAAAATTCGTGCATTAAAGTCTTTAAAAAGTGTCTTGTTGGCAATAGACTTTGAGATATTTTTAAGTTCAAAAAGCATTTTTTTGCGGTTTTGGCTTTGAGTTTGGTTAAAATTTTTACTTGCTCTTTTGATTTCAAGTTGTAAGCGCTTGATAGCTCCTGGGTTTTTCTTAGCTTCTTCACGCATTTTAAAAATGCGTTCTTTGCGTCCTTCGTTGCGTTTAAGCCTAGCTTTGACTCCTCTTCTTAGCCATTCTTCCTCACTTTTTAGTTGCTTAAGCAAGGTTTCATGGCTTTTAGCTAAGGAAGCTAAAATAGCTACTTTTTTTTCTAGATATTGCGTATATCCACCCTCAAAAATGCTTAATTTTCCCGCTTCTATTTCTACGCATTTTTGCGCTATAGCATCGATAAAATACCTATCATGAGAGATGAAAATAACACACATTTTAGAGGTTTTTAACCTTTCTTCTAAAAAGTTACTCATATATACATCTAGATGATTAGTTGGTTCATCAAGCAATAATATATCAGGATTTTTTAGCAAAAGTGTGCAAAGCCCTACGCGTCTTATTTCGCCCCCGCTTAAAGAGCAAAGTGTTCTGTCTTTGTATTCTAATAGTTTAAATTCTTCTAATATTCTTTGTATTTTTTGGTCTAAATTCCATGCGTCTTTTGAATCTATAAATAAACTTAATTCATCTACTTTTTTTAAATATTCTTTATTTTCAGGATCAAAAGCTAGTTTTTCATTATAGCTTTCAAATTCTTTCAAGGCTTGGTAAATTTCTTCAAGTTCTTTTTTGATGGCTTCGCTTACGCTTAAGGTGCTTTCAAAGCTTACTTGTTGGCTTAGCATACCTATACTAGTGTTATTTTGTTTAATTACTCTACCACTGTCTAATCTTAAAGTCCCCATAAGGGCTTTTAAAAAGCTTGATTTTCCTTCACCATTTTTGCCTATAATGGCGATTTTTTCTCCTAAATTTGCACTAAAATTTGCATTTTCTAAAACTATTTTTGTATTAAATTTCTTATTTGCGTCGATTAAATCTATTAAAGCCAAATTTCTTTCCCAAATGTTTTTTACGATTTTACTTTAAAAAGTATTAATTTTGCTTAAATAAAATTACGCCATGAGAGCATTTGTTTTTTTTACTTTATTAGTTTTATTTTTTGCTTTGGCAAATTGGTATATTTATAAAAGATTTTTAAGTAGGGTTGATTTTTTAAAACCTTATAAGAAGTTTGTATTAGCTTTTATTTTAATAGTTTTTGCATGTGAATTAATCTTTTTTATAAATATGCGCGGGGACTTTTTACATGAAAAGCTTTATTATATTTTAGCTATTTTTCCTACTATTACTTGCTTTTTCTTGCTTTTTGGAGTGATTTTTGAAATTGGCTCTTGGATTTTTTTTAATGAAAATAAAAAAGAGCAAATTTTCAATGTCCAAAGAAGAAAGTTTTTAAAATTAATTTTTGATTCTTGGCTTATTATACTTAGCGTTAGTATGGTATTTAAAGGTTTTGTAAATGCTATTAGCACACCTAAGGTTAATGAGGTAGATATTAAAGTTAAAAATTTAAAAGAAGATTTAAATATAGTTTTACTTTCTGATGTGCATTTGGGAAAAAATTTAGGAGAAGATTTTTTAAAAACTTTAATCGATGAAGTTAATATTTTAAATGCTGATATAGTCATTATAGCTGGGGATTTAATCGATGCAGATATTGCTAGTATGCCTTATATTAATTTATTAGAAAATTTTAAATCAAAATATGGTACTTATTTTGTTTATGGAAATCATGAGTATTATAATGATATAAATGCAATAAGCAAAAAGCTTAAAACTCTTAAAAATTTCAAAGTTTTGGAAGATGAAAGTATTGATTTTGGGGATTTTACTTTAAGTGGGACTTTGGATTTGGCTGCCAAGCGTTTGGGCTTTAAAGAAAGCAATATAGAAAAAATCAAAACTCAAATCAATCAAGAAAAGGTTAATATTTTAATCACTCATCAACCAAAGTATGTAAAAACTTATGATGTAAGTGGGTTTGATTTGATTTTATCAGGACATACACATGCAGGACAAATTTTCCCTTTTTCTTTGCTAGTATATTTAGAACAAGGTTTTGTGTATGGGCTTTATAAATTAAGCAAAGATAGTTTGCTTTATGTAAGTAGTGGAGCTGGATTTTGGGGGCCTGCTGTGAGATTTTTAGCCCCTAGTGAGATAGCTTTGATTAGATTAAAAGGAGAATGAGTGGGATTTAGCAATAGTGCTTCAAAAATGTTTGGAATCATAGCAAAATATAAATTTCCAAAAATTATACAAAAAAATATTAATAAAGCTTATGTAAATGCTTTTAATATCAATATGAGTGAATTTAAACCTTTAGAAGAATATGAGAGTTTAAATGCTTTATTTACAAGAACTTTATTAAATGAGCGAGAATTAGAAGATGGCTTTATAAGTCCAAGTGATGGTAAAATTTTAGAACTTGGAAGTAGCTTTCAAAATGATTTAAAAGAAAATTTAGCCTTTAGCATTAAAGGTTCAAGTTATAGTATAGAAGAGCTTTTAAAAAACTCAGCTAGTAAAGAAGAATTGGAAAATGGCATAGATTATGCAAATATTTATTTATCTCCAAAAGATTATCATCATTATCATGCACCTTGTAATATGCAAATTTTAAGTGCTACTTATATGAGCGGGGCCTTATTTAGTGTGAGTGAGGCAAAGTTAGCTAAAATTATAAACCTTTATACTAAAAATGAAAGAGTAGTTTTAAAGTGCTTAGTGGAAGGAAAATTTATACTTTGGATGGTATTTGTGGGTGCGCTAAATGTCGGTAAAATGCACTTTAGCTTTGATACTAGCATACAAACTAATGCAGCAAATTTTGATTTTACTCATACCTATGAAGATCTTTTTGTAAAAAAAGGCCAAAGACTTGGAAATTTTGAGCTAGGTTCAACTATAGTTTTAATCGCTCAAAAAGGGTTTTTAAAATTTAGTAAAAATGCTTATGAGCAAGTTGAATTTTCTAAGAAGATTGCGGACTTTGCTTAGTCTCATCTTCATTAGCAACTTTATATAAAAAGGCAAAAATTTCAGCCACTGCTTTATACATATTAGGTGGGATTTCATCGCCTAGATCAAGTTTGCTAAGCACTTCTACTAAGTCTTTGTCTTCTTTTATGGGTATGCCATTTTCTTTGGCTAAAGAGATGATTTTAGCAGCGTTTTCACCTTTGGCATTAGCTAGGATTTTTGGTGCATTTTGTTCTTCTTTGTTATAGCCTAGTGCAACGGCTTTTTTTGTTTTTTTAGCCATTTTTAAGCCCTTGTGTCAAAACCCATATTAAAGTCATTATATTCTTCTTGATTGTGAAATTTACTTTTAATTATATCGCTGATGAAAAAATTAGAGCTTAGAAGTCCTACTTTAACTAAGGCTTTTTTTAGTTCATGTGCTCTTTCATAAAGTTTTTTTCTAAAATTAGCATTTTCTATCATCATATTTATATCGATGTATTTATCATTACTTAGAGATAAAAATACATTGATTTTTCCTAATTTTTCAAATTCAAGATTAATTTGTGCATAAAATTTATCTTTTTTACCGCGTTTAAAAACTACATTAGATTTTTCTAAATCATCCCAAAAGAAAGGTAAAAAAGTATGAATGCTATTATTGGCTAAAGATAAAAGTTGGTTAAATTCAAGCTGAGCTATAAGACGATTTGCTTGATTTAGTATGCTTTCATTGTCTAAATTTTTGGCTAGATTAGAAACTTGCAAAAGAGTGGATTTAATATCTTTTTGTAATTCTGAAGAAATTTCTGTGCTATCTTTTTGGGTGATTTTTCCAAGATCTTTTATAGAAAGTTCTAATTTTTTTTCTATATTTTTTATATCATCTAAAGAATTTTTTGCCTCATAATTTTTAGGATCTAAAGCTTTTAAAACTTCATTGAGTTTTCTTCCTATTAAGCCTAGTTCTTTGTTTAGATTGTTTAAAAGCTCTTCTTGTAAATTTTGGCTAAAATTAAGATTTTTGCTTACATTTTGTTTGAAAATATCTTCTAGTAAAATTTTGCCTGAAGTGCTTTTAAATATATCTTCTAACTTAGTATTATTTGTTTGTAAATTTTGACTTTTGCTATCATTTTTGCTTAAATCTTCAGTATTTTTTTGCTGTGTTTTTGGCTCTTCTTTGGGATTTTCTTTGATATCTTTACTTTGTGGTATTTTTTCTTCTTTTATGTTTTGAATTTCTTTATCTTTTACTATGCTTTCTTGTTTTTGTTGAGTTTCTTTTTTATCCTCTGTGTTTTTTTGTGGAGTTTTTATTTCTTCTTTTAACTCTTCTTTGATGTCTTTAGTGTGTGGAGTTTTGTTTAAATTTTCTTGTGTTGTTTCGGTTTTGTTTTTGTGATTTTTTATATCTTTTAAAAGTATTATAAAATCTTTTATATTTTGGCTAAGCTCTTTTAGTATATGAGTGTTTTGAATTTTTATGTTTTCTGGTTTAGCTAGTTCTTTGTTGATAAGTGCTAAATTTTTATTAAGATTTTTGATAAAATTATCCGCAATATTTTGGAGTTTTTCTTGACTAATAGAACTTGGGTTTTTATTGATATAATTTTTAAAATTTTCTATTTTATCAAATAGCTTAAAAAGTGTTTTGTAGTTTGTATTTTCTAAAGAAATTTTATTATCTTTTTTGTGATTTTGTAAGATGTGAATAAGTTCTTTTAAGGTGCTTGTAGTATCAAGATTTTTAAGATCTAAATTACTTATATCGTGTTTTAAATTTTCACTTGTAGCGCCTTTTATAGTACTTAAAAGATTAAAAAAACTCTGTGGTAAATTTTGTTCTTTTAAAGAATGATTGAGCTTTGCTTCTAAAAATATGCCTGAATTTTTCACTAAAGATGAAAGATTTTTATTATTAATATCTTTAGCAGGCTTGACTAAATCTTCTAAAATTTTAAGCAGTTTTTCAAATTCAGGATTTTTTGAAAGCTCTGCTTGGAGTTTTTTTACTTCATTGGCAAAATTAGGTGCGAAATTTAAATCTTTATGATTTTTTAATACTGCCAAATCAGGATCTTTATTGGTTTTGATTTGATCTAAAAGTTTATTAAGTAATTCTTGTAGTTTTTGATCAATTTTGCTAACATAATCTCTGGGTAATTTAACTTCAGAATCGCTTTTGGAAAATAAAGGATTTTTTAACGCTTCATTGAGAGAGGTTTTTTTGTCTGATTTTTCACTTTTATTTTCTTTATTTGTTTCATTTTTTGCAAACTGATTTTGATTATTAGAGATATTAGTTATCATCTAGCATTACCATATTACCAGGTTTTCTTTTAAATTTGGTAAGTTTTTTAAATTTTGGTTTATCGATGGCAAATAGTATCAAAATACTTAATAAAACTATATAAAAATACATAAAGCCATAAGCTTGAAAATAATACATCAAAGTTCCCAAAACTGCAGGCGCGAATAAAGCACCAAAAGAATAGGTAAAAAGAACTGCTCTGCCAAGTTCAACTCTTTTGTTAGGATTATCAAGCATATCATTTGCTCTTGCTAAAGAAAGAGCGTATAAACAACACATACCCATGCCTAGCAAAAACCCAAAAAAGTATTTTAGATAAATATTATATTCTAAAAGTAGTATGCAAAGCATAGCGCTTAAAGCAATAAAAGCACACAATATAATGGCAAATTTTCTGCTAATTTTATCAGAAAGAGTTCCGATATAAAGTTGCGAAATAAAGCCACCTACCATAGTAGAGAAAATAAAAATAGAAGCTTCTTTTGCGCCAAATCCTTGTATAAGTACAAATAAAGAAGCCATGGAAAAAAAGCCATTTAAAAGCATGCCCGCTATAAAACTTGTTACTAAGGCTAAAGGCACTATATCAAAAACCTTAGGAATGGAAATTTTTGTTTTTTGTGGCAAAATAGGCTCTTTAATGCGGATTAAAAATAAAGGAATGGAAGCAAACATAATAAAACTAGCACTTAAAATAAATACTGTATTACTTGGAAAGTCAAAAGACATAAGTAAAATTCCAAAACCTGATGATGAGTAAAATACAACCTCATAAAAGGCTATTACTCTTGAGCGAATAGTGTTTTTTGCTTTTTCATTAAGCCATGATTCTATTACCATTAAAAGCGCATAATAGCAAAAACCTAGCAAAAATCTTAAAAACATCCAAAAATAAAGATTAGAATTTAAACTATGAAGCATGGTGGCTATACCAAAAATAATAGCAAAAATTCCAAATGATCTTATATGTCCTACTTTAGAAACTATTCTATGGGCACTAATTGTACTTACCATAGCACCAAGAAAATAACAACTTCCTATTACGCCTATATAAAAATTACTAACATTATTATGCTTTAAAATAATAGCTATGGAATTTACTGTTAAAGCACTTCCTATGAAAACAAAAATCATACCAAGAAATAATGCTGTTAGTGATCTAATCGTTCTTTTTGAGCTTAACATTTTCTTATTAAAAAATTATATATTAATACCGCTATGGGTGTGACAAACATTGCACAAAACAAGGCAAAAATACTCATTAAACCTTGAAACTCTAAAAATAAAAATCCTGCTATTAAAAACACATAGGCAAAAATTTTAAATAAAGAAAAAAAAGCTAATGCGTTTTTAAAAATACTTTTAAATTTTGGTTTTAAATCGTCATCTATATGGATAAATTTTATAATTTTTGGCAAAGAATATTGTTTTTTAGCAAAAATTTGTAAAGGTCTTTGCGTAAAATCATAATTTTTAGCTGCTTTAAAAATAAAATTTTTATAATTTAAAAAAGATATTAGAATGATTAAATTTTGAGCTAAAAAGCCAAATTCAAAGCTTATAAAGGTTTTAAAGCTTAATTCTTTGTAAAAAAAAACTCCTGCTAAGAAAAGTAAATTTAATCCTAGCAAGAGTTTTAATAAAATTTTAGGCTTTAGGATCATTTTTTAAATCTTTATAGCGATTTTCTTCTTTAAATTCTTCGTAACTTTTTACTTGTGCTTTGTAGGCTTTATAAACATTTAAAATCGCCGCAGCTACTCCTATAAACACTCCTACCCAAAAAAGCCAAACAATACCGGTTAAGTTTTTTAAAAAATAGCCTATACCAACTCCGATTAAAACAGCCACAACCATGGATATACCAAGGCTTAATCCATCTGCAGCTTCTATACCTTTGCGAATGATTTTTTGTCTTTTATTCATAATGCTTTAAAACTTTCTTGTGCTGCTTGTATAGTTTTATCAATGATTTTTTTATCCATACATTCACATATAAAACCTGTTTCAAATTGAGATGGTGCTAAATACACACCTTTGCTTAGCATCTGTGTATGAAATTTGGCAAATAATTTAGTATCTGATTTTAAAGCGTCTTGATAATTATTAACAGGGTTTTCACAAAAGAAAAATCCAAACATAGAACCAACGCAATTAACTTGCAAAGGAATTTTGCAATCATTTGCAGCTTCTTTAAAGCCTTGAGTAAGTCTTTTGCCTAGTTTTTCTAATTTTTCATACAAGCCTTCATAGTTTCTTGCTTTTTTTAAGCTCGCATAACCTGCAGCCATAGCAAGAGGATTGCCACTTAGTGTTCCTGCTTGATATACCCCGCCCAAAGGACTTAATAAATCCATGATTTCAGCTCTTGCAGCAAAAGCAGCTGCAGGAATACCTCCGCCTATAACCTTACCAAAAGTTACTATATCAGCTTTTATATTATTAATCCCAAAAGAGCCAAGATATGAAGCTCTAAAGCCACTCATAACTTCATCAAAAATTAAAAGAATTTGATACTCATCACATAGTTTTCTTAACTCTTGTAAAAATTCTATTTTAGCAGGCACTAAACCCATATTTCCTGCAATTGGCTCTATGATGATACAAGCTATATTATCATCATTATTGATTAAGTTTTTAACACTATCAATATCATTATAAACGGCTACTAGAGTATTTTTAGCTACATCGGTTAAAACTCCTAGTGAACTTGGGGTGTTAAAAGTAGTTGCACCGCTTCCAGCGCTTACTAATAAAGAATCAGAATGCCCATGATAACATCCTTCAAATTTGATGATTTTATCTTTTTTACTAAATCCTCTTGCAAGACGAATAGCACTCATAGTAGCTTCAGTGCCGCTACTTACAAAACGGATTTTATCCAAATGTGGCCAATCTTTTAAGATAAATTTGGCCAATTTAGTTTCAGCTAAAGTTGGCGCACCAAAGCTCGAGCCATGCTCTAATGCTTTTTTACAAGCTTTTTCAATATCCTCATCACAATGTCCAAAAAGTAAAGGTCCCCAACTTTGCACATAATCTATATAAGTATTTTCTTCTATATCGCTAATATAAGCACCTTTGCCTTGTTTGATAAATAAAGGATTGCTACCTACACTTGCAAAAGCACGCACTGGGGAATCTACCCCACCTGCTATATACTCACAAGCTTCCTCAAAGGCTTTTTTATTGTTTTTCATTTTTACTCCTTTTATTGCTAGTAATATAATCATAAAGTGATTTTATTTCATCTTCTGTTAGCGAGTAAGTTGGCATAATGCTTTTTGCCTCTTGAGGTTGATTTAGAATTTTTCTAAAACGCGTATAAGGAGTGTTTTTAATACTTGGCACAATAAAAGGAATTTTTTCTCCATTTTTAGTGTAATAACCTAGTATTTGTTGACCTCCATCGCCATGACATTTAGCACAACTTATACCTCTTGGATTTTTGTAAAGGGACTCTTGGTATTCTTTAGGAGAGATAAAATCTTCAGCCCAAGCACCATAAATTATAAAAAATAAAAATAATACAATTTTCATTCATTGCCTTTAACAAAAAAAGAAGTTTTGTTATGATACAATTTTTTAAGTTAAAGAAAGCTATAAAATTTAAGGAAAGAAATGACACTTTTAGATGGTAAAAAGCTAAGTGATAAGTTAAAAGAAAATTTAAAACAAGAAGTATTAGAACTTAAAGCTCAAAGTATAGAGCCTTGTTTGGCTGTAATTTTAGTAGGCGAGGATCCTGCTAGTGCTACTTATGTGGGTTCTAAAGCAAAAGCTTGCGAGCAATGTGAAATTAAGTCTTTAGTTTATAAACTTGATGTAAATACAACTCAAAATGAGCTTTTGGCTTTGATTAATACTTTAAATCATGATGATAGTATAGATGGAATTTTAGTTCAACTTCCATTGCCATCGCATATTAATAAAGATATAATCTTAGAAAGTATTAACTTTAATAAAGATGTAGACGGCTTTCACCCCTTTAATGTCGGAAATTTAAATCTTAATTTAAAAGGTGGTTTTTTACCATGTACACCTTTAGGCGTTATGAAAATTTTAGAACATTATGATATAAAATTACAAGGAGCTAGTGTAGTTGTAATAGGAGCTTCAAATATAGTAGGCCGTCCTATGGCTACTCTTTTGTTAAATGCTAACGCTAGTGTGAGTATTTGTCACATTTATACAAAAGATTTAAAAGCTTATACAAAAAATGCTGATATTGTTATCGTAGCAGCAGGTTGTCCAAATCTTTTAAAAGAAGATATGGTTAAAGAAGGTGTGGTGGTAATTGATGTTGGGATTAATAGAGTTGATGGAAAAATAGTAGGCGATGTCGATTTTGAAAATGTTAGTAAAAAAGCTAGTTATATCACTCCTGTACCAGGTGGAGTAGGGCCTATGACTATTGCTATGCTTTTAGAAAATACTATAAAATCAGCTAAAAATAGGATAAAAAAATGAAATTTTTGAAGAAAATTTATAAATTTACACAATCTTGGACGGGAACTTTAGTAGTTGTTTTATTGATTATATTTTTCTTTATACAAGCTTTTACTATACCAAGCGGTTCTATGAAAAATACTTTATTAGTAGGGGATTTTTTATTTGTAAAAAAATTTTCTTATGGTATTCCAACCCCGCATATTCCTTGGGTGGAAATTCCTGTTTTACCTGATTTTAATAAAAATGGACATTTAGTAAGTGGTGAAGGTCCTAAAAGAGGGGATATTGTGGTATTTAGATATCCGCATGAGCCAAAAATCCACTATGTAAAAAGATGTGTGGCCAAAGGCGGAGATGAAGTAGTTTTTGCAAATAAAACCTTATATGTGCGTATGGTTGAGGGTGATGAATATATGAAAGATTATTATCCTAATAAAACAAAAATCATAGGCGGAAGACTTTTTGTAAAAGAGCCTTTTGTGGAAAAAGGGATACATTATGATTCTAGAGTGGATATAGACAGTGTATTTTTTCGCTATTTAAATTTGGGGCAATTTGCTATGAAGCCTGCTTCTTTTGATGAATTAGGTGCTAATAATATTTATGGTTTTAATGCTTATTATTATAAAGTACCTGAAAATGAATATTTTATGATGGGCGATAACCGTGATCATTCTAGCGATAGTCGATTTTGGGGAAGTGTAGATTATAAATATATAGTTGGGCAACCTTGGTTTATTTATTTTTCATGGGATGAAAATAAAAAAGTTAGATGGGAAAGAGTAGGGCGTTTAGTTGAAACTATAGAAAAAGATGAACGCTTTATTCATCATAATGAAAGCGACATAGAAGCTTTAGAATAATTACCCAAAGAAACAAATAAAAATAGTTTGTGTAGAAAATGTATAGTTTCTACACAAAATTTTTTAAAAATATACAATCTTGATTTTACTCGTAGAATTTTTTAAGCTCCAAGTTGTAACAATTACAAAAATTAAAATTAGTATAAGATAAAAGGATAGAAAATGCTAAGCCAAAGATCTCAAAATTTAGGAGAATCCTTAACTTTAGTAATGACTGATATAGCCAAAACTTTAAAAGCAAATGGTGAGAAAGTTATTAGTTTTTCGGCAGGTGAGCCTGATTTTGATACTCCAGAAATCATTAAAAAAGCAGCAATTGAAGCTATTGAAAAAGGTTGTGGAGCTTATACGCCAGTTGTGGGTATAAAAGAAGTTATAGAGGCTATACAATATAAATTTAAAAATGATAATAGTTTAGATTATAAAACAAGTGAAATCATTACCAATGTTGGTGCTAAACATTCTTTGTTTATGGCGATTGAGTGTTTAGTTGAAGAAGGTGATGAGGTTGTCATTCCAAGTCCTTATTGGGTGAGTTATCCTGAAATGGTAAAATTTGCAGGCGCAACTCCTGTGTTTATAGAAGGTGAAGCAAAAAATGGATTTAAAATCACCCCAGAACAATTAAAACAAGCTATTACTTCAAAAACTAAGGTTTTGATGTTTAATTCTCCATCAAATCCTACAGGAGCTATATATTCTAAAGAAGAAATAAGTGCTTTAGCTAAGGTTTTAGAAGGAACTAAAATAGTAGTTTTAAGTGATGAAATTTACGAAAAATTAGTTTATGATGGAGAATTTTGTGCCTTTGCACAAGTTAGTGAAGATGCTTTAAATAGAACTGTAAGTATTAATGGTCTTAGCAAATGTGGTGCTATGCCAGGGTGGCGTTTTGGATACATGGCAAGTAAAATGAGCGAGTTTAATAATGCTGTTAAAAAACTACAAGGGCAAAGTACATCAAATATTTGTTCAATCATCCAATACGCAGCTTTACCAGCCTTACTTGGAAAAGCAGATAATGATATTGAAATGATGAGACAAGCCTTTTTAAAGCGTAGAGAATTAGCTTGTGAAATTTTAGCCAAAAGTGATAAGTTAAAATTAGAACAAATTCCACAAGGAGCTTTTTATTTATTTATATCTTGCAAAGAAGTTGATAATGATTCTATGAGATTTTGTAAAAGACTGCTAGAAGAGCAAAAAGTAGCTTTGGTGCCAGGTATTGGTTTTGGCATGGAAGGGTATTTTAGGCTCTCTTATGCAACTAATGAAAAAGATATTATTGAAGGTTGTGAAAAAATCGTTGAATTTGTAAAAAACTACTAATTTCTTAAGCCTGTTAAAAACAGGCTTTCTTTCAAAAAAACTTATAAGCAAGTCTTTGGTATGATTATGCAAAAAATACAGGAAAAATAATGGAATTTGAAGTTCAATATAAAAGTGCAAATGCTAGAGCTTGTCGTATAAAAACTACACATAGTGAAATTTTAACTCCTATTTTTATGCCCGTTGGAACTTTGGCTGCGATTAAAAGTTTAGATGCTGTTGATATGAGTGAGATTTTAAATGCAAAAATTATTTTAGCAAATACTTATCATTTGTATTTAAGGCCTGGTTCTAAAGTGATTAAGCAAATGGATGGCCTGCACGGTTTTAGTAAATTTGAAGGCTCTTTTTTAACAGATAGTGGAGGTTTTCAAGCTTTTTCTTTAAGTAAAAATTCAAAACCTGATGAAAAAGGTATTCAATTTAAAAGTCATATCGATGGAAGTTTGCACTATTTTACCCCGCAAAGTGTTTTAGATGCGCAATATGATTTTAATTCAGATATCATGATGATTTTAGATGATTTAGTGGCCTTACCTGCAAGTAAAGAAAGGATAGAACTTTCTCTAAAACGCACTATAAAATGGGCAAAAGAAGCTATTGATTATCATAAGTTAAAACAAAGTCAAGGTGTGGGAATAGGGCAAAATATCTTTGGTATTATCCAAGGTGGGACTGATTTTGAAGCTAGAAAAATTTGCTCTCAAGCACTTTGTGAGATGGATTTTGATGGGCTTGCTATAGGTGGATTAAGCGTGGGAGAAGAAAATGAGGCTATGTATGATACGGTTGAAGCTATGATGCCTTATGTGGATAACAATCGCCCTAGATATTTAATGGGAGTTGGCACGCCTGAAGATTTAGTAGAAAATGTAGCAAGAGGTGTGGATATGTTTGATTGTGTGATGCCAACAAGAAATGCAAGAAATGGTACTTTATTTACTAGCTTTGGAAAATTTAATATCAAAAAAGCAGAATTTATCACTGATCATGCCCCTATAGACAGCAAATGTTCTTGCTATACATGTAAGAATTTTTCAAGGGCCTATTTAAATCATTTATTTAAAGCCAAAGAATTAACCTTTTTTAGACTTGCAAGTATTCATAATTTACACTATTATTTAAATTTGGTCAAGCAAATGCGTGAAGCTATTGTTAAAGATGAATTTGAAAATTTTAGAAAAGAATTTTATAGGCAAAGAATGTGTTAAATGATGTTTTAAAACAAATTGTTAGTAATATTAATATATCAAATGCTTATTATGAATTTGATGATTTTGATATTTTCACTCTAGATATAACTAAAAATTCTAAAAGTGTATTTGTTTTTAAAGAAAATCAAATTTTTGAGTATAAAGATGAAAATTTGATTTTATTTTCTAATACGGAATTTATAGCTATATTAAAAGAAATTTTGCAAAATGAAAAAGAAAAAAATAATACCATTAACCTTTCTATAGAAAAAAGAGAGGAGTTGATTTTAGAAAATAAAAAAGTAAAGAATTTCTTGACAAAATATTTTATATTAAAAGTCAAGCTTAGTAAAAGTTATAACATGGTTTCTTCTGTTTTAGAGGCTTGTAAAATTTGTCATAGTAAGCATCATTTTATAAAGAAAAGTTTAAAAACAATTATTTTAAATTTAGCTGTTTTGGAAAAAAATATTAAAGAAAATATATCAAGATTAGAAGGGATTTACACTTATATTAATACCGCAAGAAATGAAAAAATAAATAAAAATATTTACTTTTTAAGTATTATGTCTGCAATTTTTTTACCTTTAAATTTAATCGTTGGATTTTTTGGTATGAATACCAAAAATTTATTTTTATCTGAAAATGAATATGGAACTTACTATGTTTTGGCTGTGATTTTAACGATATTTTTTATTTTATTTTTATGGTATCAATTTAAAGATAAAAAAGAATTAGATTTGGATGAATTTTCTGTAAAAAAGAAGTAAGTGGTACGCCCAAGAGGATTCGAACCTCTGACCTTTTGAACCGCAATCAAATGCTCTATCCAGCTGAGCTATGGGCGCAAAAATAAAGAGTAATTTTATCAAAAAATTCTTAAAATTAGCAAAAATAAATATTTTTATAGAATTTTTATATTTTTATGCTAATCTTCTTTTTAATATTTTAGCTTAAGGCAAAGTCATGATACATAAGATTTTAATAGCCAATAGAGGTGAGATTGCAGTAAGGGTGATCCGTGCTTGTAGAGATTTGCATATACAAAGTGTTGCTGTTTATACTGAACCTGATTATGAGTGTTTGCATGTAAAAGTTGCTGATGAAGCATATAGAATAGGAACTGATGCCATAAGAGGGTATTTAGATGGTAAAAGAATAGTTGAGATTGCTAAAGCTTGTGGAGCTGATGCTATACATCCTGGATATGGTTTTTTAAGTGAAAATTATGAATTTGCAAAAGAATGCGAAGAAGCAGGGATTATCTTTATAGGTCCAAAATCAGATGTTATCCGTAAAATGGGTAATAAAAACATAGCAAGATATTTAATGAAAAAAAATGGAATCCCTGTAGTTCCAGGTACTGAAAAATTAAATCATTGCACATTAGAAGAAATCAAACTTCAAGCTTTAAAAATAGGCTATCCTGTAATTTTAAAAGCTAGTGGTGGTGGTGGCGGTAGAGGCATACGCGTAGTACACAAAGAAGAGGATTTGGAAAAATCTTTTGAAGCATGCAAAAGAGAAGCACTAAGTTTTTTTAAAAATGATGAAGTTTTTATGGAAAAATATGTTATTAATCCAAGGCATATTGAATTTCAAATTTTAGCAGATAATTATGGTAATATCATTCATCTTTGTGAAAGAGATTGCTCAATACAAAGAAGACATCAAAAAATCATTGAAATAGCACCTTGCCCAAGTATTTCAGAAAAACTAAGAAAAACCATAGGAGTTACTGCAGTAGCTGCTGCAAAAGCTGTAGGTTATACGAATGTTGGGACGGTTGAGTTTTTACTTGATGATTATAATAGATTTTATTTTATGGAAATGAATACAAGAATTCAAGTAGAACACCCAATTACTGAAGAAATTACCGGGATTGACCTTATCACAAGACAAATTCGTATAGCAAATGGGGAAATTTTAGATCTTGAGCAAAGCGATATAAAACCAAGAGGTTTTGCGATAGAAGCTAGGATTACAGCAGAAAATGTATGGAAAAATTTCATTCCAAGTCCAGGCAAAATTACAGAGTATTTTCCAGCTTTAGGGCCATCTGTGAGAGTGGATAGTCATTTATATAAAGACTATACTGTGCCACCTTATTATGATTCTTTACTTGCAAAATTAATTGTTAAGGGCTCAAGTTATGATAGTGCAGTTAATAGACTTGAGAGAGCTTTGAAAGAATTTGTGATTGATGATATTAGAACAACTGTTCCATTTTTGATTGCAATTACCAAAATAAGAGAATTTAGAAGAGGGTATTTTGATACTTCTTTCATAGAAACACATATGGAAGAGCTTTTGGAAAAGACAGAAGATAGACACCAAGAAAATAAAGAAGAAGTAATTGCTGCTATAGCTGCAGCCTTACAAAAGATAAAAGAAAGTAGGCAATCATGAGTTTTTTAGATGAATTAAAAGATATAAAAAAAGCACTCCAAAAAGAACAAGGTCAAATAAAAAAAGAAAAGGTTAAAGCGAGTAAAAGCGGAGTTAGTATGAAAAATACTGACTTAGATGCTATACAAAAAGACTTAGCTAAGCAAAATGAAGATAAAAAGCAAGAACAAGAATTTGAAGATATGTTTTTAAAAGAAGAGCGTTTAGCTAATGAATTTATGGAATTTGTAAAAAATAGTGATATTAAAAAGATCTAATGAATAATATTATTGGTTTTTGTACTTTAGAAGAAGAATGTCCTTATCTTGAAAATAGATATTGTAGAAATGAGTATAATTATATATCTTTTATTAACAAAGCGCAAAATCAAGAATTAGTTTCAAGAGGTTGGCGTCGCTTTGGTTCATATTTTTCAAGACCAATATGTAATGATTGTAATGAATGTCAAAATTTGCGTATTTTGGTAGAAAATTTCCATTTTAGTAAAAGCTATCGTAGGGTTTTAAAAAAAAATATAGCTACTAAAATAATCTTACAAAAACCTTCTTTAAGTGATGAGCATTTACTGCTTTATGAAAAATACCACCATTATCAAAAAGATAAAAGAAATTGGAAAATTTATGATTTAAATTTTAGAAAATATTACAATCTTTATGTAGATAATGCAGGTACTTTTGGATATGAGCTTGATTTTTATATAGATAATAAGTTAGTTTGTGTTGATTTGATTGATATTTTAGAAGATGGAATTTCTAGTATATATTGTTTTTATGATCCTGATTTTTCACATCTAAGTCTTGGAAAATACTCGCTTTTAACAGAAATCAAGCTTGCACAATTAAAAAAATTAAAATATATTTATTTAGGATATTTTGTAAAAGGGTGTCAATCTTTATCGTATAAAGCCGATTATAGTCCAAATGAAATTTTAAAACACACTAGTGCTTTAGATGAACAGGCATTTTTGTGGAGTTAGGTTTATAGAGAGGATTTTATGCAAGTAGTGCAAACTTTAGAATCTGTTAGTGTTAATACTGATGATTTTTTAATGTTTAAATATTTTCAAGATCTTATCCGTAAAAATTTTTCTAAAGTTATAGGTAATAAAAATAAAACCCTATCTTTTTTTGTGGAAAATGAAATTCCTCAAAGAAGATATTTTTTAAAACTTGTTAATCACAAGTATAAAAAAAATACTGGAAACCAAATCGATAATCTTGCTTTTGCGCATTATAAGACCTTTAAATTAAATCTTGCTCAAGCAAATACTTTAAAGCCTGTAATCTTTGCTAAAATAGGTTTTGCACAAAAAAATATCTTAATAACTTTAAGTTCTAATGAAAAAATGTTTGCTGTATATTTAGAGCAATATTTTAAAGATCATAAAAGCATGTATGATGAGAAAAATTGTATTTTTTCAGTAGAATACAAAGATGATAATACTTTAAATCTTTTAGAAATTTTAGCAAGCGTAAATGAGCATTTAAAATATTGTGTGGATTTTACAATCAATGAAACTCAGCTTTTAGAATTTAGAAATAAAATGAAAAATAAAGCCAATACTAATTGGAAATTTAATGCTTTAGCTAAACTTTTTGAGAATTATTTCCAAACTTTAGGATGTAATTCTAGTGATGATTTTGCTACTATTAGACAAAATTATCTTAATTTAGTTAAAATTTATCATCCTGATCGCCATCAAGGTAAAAGCAAAATCGAACAAGCTTATTGTCGTGAGGAATTTGAAAAAATTCAGCTTGCTTATGAGAGTTTAAAATCTTTATATAAAAACAACACATAATCTCCAAATAACATCATTTTAAGTTGCAATTTATTAAAATTAATTTTTATAAAATTCTAGGAAGAAATTTTGGTTGCTGATAGAAAATTATTTTTTTTAAGTTGCATTCTAATAACTATAGGGATACTTTTTTCATATTCTTTAAGTGCTTTTACTGTGCTTTATTTAGAATATAATGAATTTCATTTTTTCATCAGACAGCTTTTTTTTGGACTTAGTGGTATAGCTATTATTTATTTTGTTTCAAGATTAAATCCTGATAGTAAAATGGCACATTATTTAATGATAAGTGTTTTGTTAATCTCTTTTTTATTTATACTTATTTTGCCTTTTTTACCGACCTTTCTTGCTACTGCAGCAGGTGGTGCTAAAAGGTGGATCAGGCTTGGTCCTTTATCTATTTCTCCTGTTGAATTTTTTAAGATAGGTTTGATTTATTTCCTTGCTTGGTCTTATACAAGAAGAATTGATGATAGCAAAAAAGCAATCAAACACGAAGTTTTAATTTTAATTCCTTATTTTATTTTAGCTGCTTTTGTTATTGGCTATATTTATATGACACAAAATGATTTAGGCCAAAGTGTTATCTCTTTTTTCTTGGTTTTTGCTTTAGCATTTTTTGCAGGAGCTAGTAAAAGACTTTTTGCTTTTGGCGTGGTTATTGTTGGAATGATTGGGGTTTTGGTGATTTTAAGTAATCAAAGAAGAATTCAGCGTATTTCTGCTTGGTGGGGAAATATCCAAGATGCGTTTTTACCTTTTTTTCCTGATTGGCTAGCAAGTGCTTTAAGAGTAAGCCATAACTCAGAACCTTATCAAATTTCACATAGTTTAAATGCTATAGCTCATGGTGGATTTTTTGGAGAAGGGTTGGGTCTTGGAACTTTCAAATTGGGATTTTTAAGTGAGGTGCATACGGATTTTGTTTTATCAGGGATTACTGAGGAAATAGGATTGTTAGGATTGAGCATTATATGTTTGATTTATTTGATGGTCATACTTAGAATTTTTAGAATTGCTGGACGCTGTGAAAATAAGGTCCATTTTTTATTTTGTTCAGGTGTAGCTTTACTTTTATTGTTTTCATTTTTTATGAATGCTTTTGGAATTATTTCTTTAACTCCATTAAAAGGAGTTGCTGTGCCACTTTTAAGTTATGGTGGCAGTTCTATGTGGTCTATTTGTCTTGGAATAGGTTATGTTTTAATGATTAGCAAGAAGGTAAAAATTTAAACTCATTAATTAAAATATATAAAAATTAACTTAAATAAAAAATATTCTATAACAACTCTTTACAAAAAACTTTTTTCTGCTATAATTATGCTCACATTTATTATAAAGGAGGCGGATATGAAGAAATACAGGCGTTTAAACACATTATAATCATTTATCAATTTTATTTTAATTTTAACAAAGGAAAAAAATGAAAAAAATATTATATGTTGTTTTAGCGTTATTTGGTATATTAGCTTTAGGTGCTTGTTCAAGCGATAAAAATCAAGCTAGTGCTTCTGGTGAAAAAGTTTATAAAGTAGGTATAGCTGCAAATTATCCTCCTTTTGATTTTATTAAAGATGCAAAAATTACCGGCTTTGATGTTGATTTATTGGAAGAAATTGCTAAAAGAGAAAATTTAAAACTTGAATGGGTAAATATGAGTTTTGATGGTTTAATTCCTGCCTTAAAAGCTGGAAAGATTGATATGATAGCTTCTGCTATGAGTTCAACTCCTCAAAGATTAGCAAGTATGGATTTTAGTGATACTTATTTCAATACTAAAAATTTATATTTAAAATTAAAAACAGATTCTAGTATTAGCGATAAACAAAGTTTGGAAGGTAAAAAAATAGGTGTTCAACTTGGAACTATTCAAGAAAGCGCTGCTAAGACTATTCCAAATGCTCAAGTAGTTGCAAGCGAAGAAATGTTAGCAGCAATTTTAGCTTTAAAAGCTGGCAAAGTAGATGCAGTTTTAACGGATAAAGATATTGGTAAAGGTTATTTAAAAACTAATGAAGAGCTAGAAGCATTTTTAGAAGAAAATGATGGAAGTTCAGGGTTTTGTATAGCTTTTGATAAAGGAAAACAAAGTGAGCTTATTCAAAAAATTAATGCAGGTTTAGAAAAAGTTAAAGCTGATGGTACTTACCAAAAAATCGTAGAAAAATACGATTTACAATAATTAACTTAAAGCCTTGATACTTATATTCAAGGCTTTAAAAAAATATTCCATATCTTCTTTTGTATGCGTATAATGAAAACCCACTCTTAGCCAACCTGGTTTAGATTTTAATTCTTGATTGTCTTTTAGATTGAGTAAATCATGCCCATAAGGTCCTGCACAAGCACAACCTGCTCTTGTTTCTATCTTATAAGTTTTACTTAGTTTATAAGCTAAATCAAAAGGAGAAATTCCTTCTATATTAAAAGCAAAAATAGGTAATCTATTAGTGATATTTTTTGCATATAAGATCATTTTTGGAAAATTTGTACATTGTTTGAAAAAATATTCACAAAGTTCTTTTTCTTTTTTTTCTATATTTTTTAAACCTATTTCATTGCGTATTTTAAAAGCCAAACTTGCTCTAATAAGCTGAATAATTCCAGGTGTGCCACCTTCTTCTAAATTTTCAACTTCGCATAAATATTGTTGAGATGTTCTTGAAACATAGCCCACAGTTCCACCTGCTGCAAAGCTAGGGGTATTGCCACATAGATTTTTTTTGATAACAAGTAAGCCACAAGATCCTACACCTCCAAGTAGTTTATGAGAGCTAATAAACACTGCATCGTAAAATTTAGGATCTAAATTAGCATAAGGAGCTAAAGTGGAAATATCAAAAGCAACTATACCGTTGTGTTGTTTGATTAAAGTGTAAATTTTTTTATAATCACTTAAAATTCCTGTAACATTAGAAGCTGCATTAAAGCTTGCTATGATTTGTCTGTTTTTGGATTTTTGTAATAATTTTTCTAAAAAATTAAAATCTAATTCTCCATTTTTATCTAAGGGCACTCGAACGCATTCACACAAAGCTTCTCTAAATGAAAGTTCATTAGAATGGTGTTCATAGGGTCCAACTATAACCAAAGGTAAGGTATTTTTGTCTGTATTTTTAAAATATTTTTCTTTAATAAGTGGTGGTATATATAGACCTAAAAGTTCTTGAAATTTTTTTATAGCTGCTGAAGATCCATTCCCACAAGCTATAAGAGCAAAACTATCATCTAATTCAAGGTATTTTTTTAAATTTATTCTTGCGTTTTCATAATGCTGTTGTGTGATAAAAGAATTTAAAGAGCTATCTGAATGTGTATTTGCATAGGTAGTAAGAATTTTTTTAATTTCTTTTTCTATGCTTTTTAGTGCTAAAGCGCTAGCTGTAAAATCAAAATAATATATTCCTTTTTTTAAAATAATATCTTGTTTTAGTTTTTCAATATCCAAAAAAAATCCTCTAATTTTTTGTTAAAATTATAACATACAAAATATTTATTTTAAGGATGTGATTATAAAATTTGGTGATTTTTCAAAACGCTGTGAAACTTTGGAGCTTGAAAGTATTTTTGATTTTTATAGTATTTTTGATGAGTTTGAATTTGATTTGAAATTAAGTTTATATGAAAATATCTTAAATGTTTTTATTTTGAAAGCCTTTGATATTTTAGCTTCTTTAAATTTAGATGAGAATGCTTTAAAAGCTTTGAGTGTTTTAAGTAAAAACGATAGAAAACGCTATTCTATTAATAAATCTATTCCGCATTTTCAGGCTCTAGGACTTATTAATAAACTTTTAGAGAAAAATATTTTGATCTTAGAAAAAAGTCAAGAAAAGCCAATCATAAAAAACAAAAGACAGAAAGTTAAAAAAGAATTACGCTCTTATAATATACAAGATAAGGTTGTTTTTAAAAATCAAGGATTAAGATTTTTCTTTTATTTTATATATCCTAAACTTAATTTAATCGCGATGAAAAAATACAATGAATTAATAGAACTTATCCAAGAAAATTTGGAAAAATACCAAAGTTTTACTTTTGAACTTTTATGTAAAGAATTTTTAGCAAAAAAACTTAAAGTGGATCAAGTGTATAGTTTTTGGAATTATTATCATGAAATAGACTTGTATTATCATGAAAACAATTTTTGTGTTTTAGGTGAAGTTAAATTTAAAGAAAGAAAAATATGTAAAAATGTTTTAAATATTTTAAAAAGTAAAGCAAAACAGTTGCAAATTCAACCTAATTTATATGTGCTTTTTTCAAAGAGTGGCTTTAGTAAAGAGCTTATTTTAAATAAGGAGCGTAATTTGCTTTTATATACTTTAGAAGATTTTCAATTTTTAATTAAGGATTAAGTGTGGATGAGAATATTTTAAAAAGTTTAGATTCTAGTGAAAAAGAAAACTTACAACAAGGATTAAAAGCCTTAATAGAGCAAACCTATGTTATAGAAAATGAATATAAGCAACTTAATGAAAACTACACTGCATTAAGACAAATGGTAAGTGAGATTATAGAGGTTTTGCCTATGGCTTTGTGGATTTTAGACGCAAATAAAAATATTATTTTGCAAAACAACCTAGCTACACAAAAGCCAAAGCTTTTAGAATGCATTGATCTTGATAAAACACATTATGAGCTTGAGTTTGATCATAAATTTTATTTAATCAAAATCACTTCTCATACTGATAAACTTATAGTAAATGCAACAGATATTAGTGATGAAAAAAGAAACGAAAGGTTAGCTAGTATGGGAACAGTTGCAGCACACCTAGCGCATGAAATACGCAATCCCATAGGTTCTATTTCTTTATTAAGCTCTACTTTGTTTGAAAGAAGTGAGTTAAAAAATAAGCATATAGTTTTAGAAATCCAAAAAGCAATTTCAAGAGTAGAGCGTATTGTAAATTCTACTTTACTTTTTACAAAAGGAGTACATGTTAATTTAAATGAGTTTAATTTACAGGAGTTACAAGATGAGTGTGAGCAAGCTATTGGAGCTTATAATTATCTAGCTAATATCGATTTTAAATTTGAATTTTTAGATTTAAAAATCAATGCAGATAAATCTTTACTTGCTTTAGTTTTGCAAAATTTACTTTATAATGCCATAGATGCTATTGAAGAAAGCGAAAATGATGATGGTTATATAAAGGTTAAGTGCGAACAAAAAGAAGATAGGGTTTTTATTAAAGTTTATGATAATGGTGTAAGTATCAAAGATAAAAAAATGGTTTTTGAGGCTTTTAAAACAACTAAATTAAAAGGTAATGGTTTAGGTCTTTCTTTATCAAAACAAATTATTGATGCGCATAATGGAGTTTTAGGTTTTGATGAAAATCCAAAATGTTTTTTTATAGAGCTTAAAATTTAAGCTCTATAAAATAAATTTTTTCTTAAAATAATAAAAATATTTGTCCTCATAGCTCAGCTGGATAGAGCGCAGAATTCCTAATTCTGAGGTCGCAAGTTCAAACCTTGCTGGGGACACCATTATTATTTAAATACATTTCTTACATTTCTTTAAACATCTATTTTTAGGCATTTGTAGTATTTTATTTATTTCTTTTATTTCATTTATTTGATATAATTTCAATACCCATTTTATACCCAGCGTTATTTTTTATAGGTATTGGGTATATTTTTGGTATTTTTTGGGTATAAAGGGGCGAAAATGGCACTCTCTCAAAGTGATATAGAAGCATTAGAAATAAAGGAAAAACAATACTTAGTTCCGCTCGGTGAGCCAAAAGAGCTTTATTTAAAAATTCATCCTACAGGTAGAAAAGTTTTTCAACTTAGAGAACAAAAATTAAAAAAATATATAACCATAGGAGAGTTTAGAAAAGGATTGTTAAGTCTTGCAGAAGCTAGAAAGGAAGCGATTAAGATTTTACAACAATTAAGAAGCGGGGATTTTATCGATAACAAGAATAAAAAATTTACATTAAATATGGCAAATGATCATTATATGGAAACTATAGGAAAAAAACTTTCATATTTTACTATCAAAAAGGAGCAGGGGACTTTTATAAAATACATACAGCCTATGCTAGGAGAAAAGCCTATTAATTTGCTAGAAAAGAAAGACTTTCTTCCTGTTTATGATCATATGAATTCAAAAAATATTTATTCAACTTTAAATAAAAGTATTGCTTTTATTTGCAGAATTTTAGAACTTGCAAGACAAAGAGGAGAATTAAAAACTAGCATTATTGCAGATTTGAAAGATTTGCAAAAGTATTATAGATTAATCAATGATGATTGCAATGTGAAGCATTTTAAAGCTTTAGTAGAAGAAAAAGAGGTTAAGTTTATGCTCGAATGTATGAAAGAATACAGACAAAGAGCTAGGGTTAATGTGAATATTATAAATGCAATTTATTTTACGCTTTTGACAGCGCAAAGAAGTAAAAACATACGATTTGCTAAATGGAGTGAGATAGATTTTGATAATAATCTTTGGGTTATACAAGCTGAAGATATGAAGGTAAAAAGCAATGGTGAAAATATTATCCCATTGAATGAATATGCATTAAAAATATTACAAATACAAAAGATGTTTAATGTAAACAAAGAATATGTGTTTTTTAATTTTGATAAATGCATTAGCGATAACTTTGCAAGCAAGTTTTTCAAAATGTATGATTTGAAACATACAATACATGGATTTAGAAGTACTTTTAGGAGTATATGTACAGAAAAAAGCAACGAGCTTATAAAACTTGGCATAGGCAAAGATATCGCTGAGATGATATTACACCATGTAAATGGAAGTGAAGTTGAAAGAGCTTATAATAGAAGTAAGGCCATTGATTTAAGAAAACAGCTTATGAATTGGTATGGCGAATACTTAAATTCTTTGTGTCCATTTGATTTTAAATGATAACTTTTTTAGATTTAAACCAATGATCTAGTTCTGTTTTTTTGTACCTGATTGTTTTAACATCAATCTTGTAGTGTGGCATGCCATTGCTTCTTGCTCTAAATTGTTGTAAAGGGTTTAATCCATACATTTGCTCTACTTGCTTTGGTGTTAAAAATTCTATATTTGACATGGGGTTTCCTTTAAATATTGTATTTTATATTGATGATTTTAAACAAAATGTCTTTGTATGCATTCCATACTTGCGTATAATCTTCACGACCATCGTTTAACTCTTCATTTTTTACATTTTTCCACCATGATATGCTTTCTTGTTTGCAACCTATGGCTATATCTTGAGAATTAAAGGATATAGAAAAATTTTCTACTTGTAATGAGCATATGTTTTCCATATCTCCTATGGTATTTGAAATTAAAGTATTTTTAAAAAATGGATTTGTAATTCTTGTTTTTAAGAAATTGTTTTCTCTTAAATCAGCCCCGCTAAAATCACAATCTATAAATCTAGCAGAATTTGAAAAAATGTTTTGTAGCGAGCAATTTTTAAAATTAGCTTCATTTGCAATTACATCTTGCATATAAGCGTTTTTTAAAACAGCATTTGTAAAAACAGCATTTGATATAATGCTTGATTGAAAATTGCAATATTGTAAAATGGCATTAGTGAAATCAGCCCCGATTAGATCTAAACTATTAAAATCTATGCCTGCTAAATTTTGCTCTTTAAAATTAGCATTTTTTAAAGATATTTTTTGCTTTCTACAAAAATCAAGTAATTCGCTTAAACTAATTTCAGTTTTTTCTATAATAATATTTCCATTTTTGTCATAAATTGTAGCCATTTTATTTCCTCTTGTTTTAGAATTAATATTGTTTTTTTGTGGGTTTAGATGTGGTTCTCGTGGATATTGCCGATTATTTCAACATCACTATAAAAAGTAAAATCTAATACATCTTTATTGCTAGTTATTAGTTCAAACCTAGCTTCTTCTTTATCATAAACAACACGACCTGCTATAATTTCTCCAGTGGCAAAAAACTCTAAAATATCACCTTCAAAAATCTTTTTACCATTTTTATCATATAAGCCTGTCCAAAGTTCGATTTCACAATCACAACTCCAATTATCAAAAACCAAATCACCATAATGTGTTTCTCTTCGTATAAATCCAGCTAAAGAGTCTTCTCTATCAATACTATCAGAGTATTTAGATATTGTTCTGTTTTTAATAATATATGCTTTTAAATTATTATCCCAAATCCTAAAATCAAAATCTTTTAATTTCATTCTTCAATCCTTTGCTTGTATAGTTTTAGATATTTTTCTATATTTTCTTTATCAAATAATTGATAAAGAAAGTCAAAATAGTTTAAATCAATCAAGTAATCAAATAAATTTTTAATATCTTCTGTCATTTTAATATCATAATGTGGGTGTGATGATATTGCATTAATAGTCTGCCAACCACATCTATATAAACTCATAATTTTTAACTTTTTATCTAAGTTATCGCCGTTGTATTTTAATAACTCTAATTCCATAAAATCATTAAATACTTCACTAGCAAATATAGGTATGTGATTATATTTTTCATAATCACTTTTTCTAAGTTTATATAGTTCTATTTTGCAATCAAGATAAAATCTAAATTTTTCAACTTTATTGCTAAAATCATAATTTGACTTATCTATTACAGTTTCCAAATAAGAACTAAAATCATAAATATATTCTGATGTATGTAAATCAATATTTTCTTTTTTCAATTGTTAATCCTTTAAGCTGTATTGTTTTTTAAAGTTAACTTTTTTATTAGTTCTTTATTGGTTTTGCAAACTTAAGTTTAAAAACTCTCCAGTAAATATAAAAATTCTTCTCCTTACAATGTTTTCTAAAAATTCATATGAGACACAATTAGGTATATTTACATACATTTTCATAGGTAAGAAATATCTAGACATATCAAATATAATAGCATTCTTAGCTTTATTTTCTAAAGCTTTTGTGCTATCAGACATATCTTTATTAAGTGTTATAGAGAATATAACTTCACTATTATTCATATAAACATTATAACTGCTAGAAATATTATTAAATCTACCCCTCATTAAATCTATAATCACATCTTTATTTGTATTAATATATGATTTAATTTCCTTAATGGCTAAATTTTTCTTTAAAATCTTTCTTGTGGAACTTACTTTACCATCTACATAATAAATACTATGCTCTCCATCTTTTATTAAATCTCGTATCTTCATTTGCAAACCTTTTTTAATTATTTAAACCCTAATCATGCCATTTACATCAATACTTTGATTAGTGTTAAAATTTTCTAATTCTTTCCCATACAAAGCATAAGCTACTGCATAACTAATTTTAATTTGTATCATTTTTTTTTAACCTTTTCTATAATTTATGAAATTGTGTAAAATTGATATTTTCTGTTTCGAATTTTTCTCTCACAAATTCAATTGCACGCACATACGGAATAATTGGATCATTTTTTTCCAAAAATATCTTATATTTATAACTATGCAACTTCCTTTAATTCTTTCTCCATCGTTTATCGTTGCCTCGTAAGCGCAAAAATAATGAGTTTGAATTTTTAAAAAGTTAAGTATTTTTTCTGTATTCATATTAATCCTTAGTAACCAAATAAACAACTCAAGCTATTAAGGCTATTATTGATAATAAAAATATTGTTGAATGTATATAAAGCAAAGTAATCATATTAGTCCTTGTTTTATTTTTTAAATTTAAAAATCCTTTTACATTTTTTAAGATTATCTTTTGAGAAAATTTCAAGAATAAATAATCCTATGATAATTGCACAAATCCCAAGAAATGCAAAAGTTAAAGCTAATATTGAGATAATAATATTAAAAGCTTTTGAGAGGGCATTTAAAGCAGATCTTATTGTTTTTGTAATCATAGCTTGCAACCCTCATAATCAGCTTTGTACCATTTGATAAAATTTAATTTCATATCACCACCTAATGCGCTTTTGTATTTAAAAGTCCACATTATGTTATTTTCTTTGTGTAATTTAGGTTTAGTTTTTCCATTTAAACTTGGTTCATTTGATTCGCGATAAAACGCTAATTTGTATGCCTCATCTAAGGTATAAGCACCGGGCATTTGATAAAACTTATTTTCATATTCACAGTAATTGCCTATATTTTTACTTTCAATTTCTTTAATTGTTTCAATCATGCATTTATAGAAATCAAAATTTAGTCTAAAAGATATACATTCTAATATATAAATTAAATGATATAAATATTTATTAGAACTATCATCAAGCAAATCATCGGTTTCTGAGATAAAGCTATAAATTTTAAACACTACACTTTCAGCAAAGTAATACTTTTTTAATTCTTTATATTTTTTATATCTAATATTGAATGAATTTAAGTAAAGTATTGCAATACCACAAAGTGCTTTTACTCTTTGTAGATCATCTTTTGCTTTAAAATATTCACTAACTTTTTCAAAAGCATTACCTAAAAACTCTGCTTGTTGATTTTCATAGGTTAAATGCCTTATTTCTCTATATTTAGCTAATCTTTCTTTGATTTCGTTAAATTGTTCTCTTGTCATTTTTCGCCTTTCAATAATTCTTTTGCTTTTATCAAGAGTTTTTTTAAGTCATCTAAATTAGATCTTAATTCATCCTCATCGCACTCTTCCATGTAGTCAATCAACTCTAAGCATTCTTTGTTAATTAAAGTCAAAGCTCTTGCGTGTTCTATGGCTGTGTTAATTTTTTCTTTTAACATTTTTACTTACTTTAAAATGGAAGCTCACCATCATCTTCTAAAGTGGCATCTAAAGTATGAATTTGTTGAGGTTTTTGATTAAAATTTTGTGCATATGGATTAAATGAAATGCTTTGAGCTTGAAACTCATTTTGCTCTTGTGGTAATTTTTTGTGTCTGGCTTTAAAGTTTTTATATGCAACTGGCTCTTTTTGGTTTTTAAATTCATCAAGACTTTGTAGTTTTGAGTTAAAAATTCTACTAAGTACTATTTTATTTTCAACTTGATTGTTTTTATTTAAAAACTCTTCTGTGTCAAAACCCAAAAGCAAAGTTTTATTTGTTAGCTCATCAAGACTTGTAGCTTCTGTTTCTTTTCCGTAGATATTTGCTTTTGTTTTTTTGCTAAGATCAAGTTCTTCTATACCTAAAAATAGCATTATTGCGTTAAGTTGTCTAAAGCCTAAGTAGCTTTCCTTTTCGCCTTTTGAAGTTGTGTATGTAAAATCTCCATTCTTTGCAATAAATAAATTAAAATCAGCTAATTTATTGTGTTTTTGGCATACAAATTCACATTTTACAAAAGTATTTGTATGGCCTGTGTTGCCGATAGTATCATATAAGAATATTTTTCTAAAATAGCCACTATATAAACCACCTTCGTTTAAATATTCAAGTAGTGGCTGATAATTTGCCACTTCATAATTTGCTTTAAATGTTGGTATCATTTTTTAGTCCTTGTTTAAGTTCGAATATTTTATTTTTATCATCTAACAATTCTTTTATTTTCTCTCTTGTAAAGATATTGTTGTTTTTGATAAATGCATTTTGTTCTTCTTTATTTAAACCCATATCCTCTAAGGTTTTTCTTAGTTCAAGCCCAAGTTTTTTTAGCTCATTTGCTTCATCTTTTATTAGCGTTGCTTTAGTATTGTTATAGTCTTTGATAGTATCTAATTCACTCTCATCTAACATTCCAAGACCGCAAATACTTAAAGTAACGCGCCTTTTAGCTTTAGTTATGGCTTTCATTAAAGCATTTGCTAGGTTATCTCCGCCCAAATTTTTAATATTTAAAGCTCCTGTGTCGCAATCTGTTCTACCATCTGGAGTGCTAGCATAAACCGTAACCATATAAATATCTCCAATTTGATTAGCTTCTGTTTTAGTGATAGATACTTTATGGATTTGTCTTAACTGATCTGTTGCTGTTTTTGTTGCATAAAGAGTTAATTTGCCATTAAGTATAATGTACTCAAAAGGCTTAGTTAGCATATTGATGCCTAAACTATCGCAAATACTTTTTACATAAGAAGTTCTTTCTTCATCATTTAATTCTGATAAATCTCCTTTAACTAATGCTAATTCATATGGATTAAAGTTAAAATTATTTTTTTGTGTTTTTTCAGCTACTACTAATTCACTCATTTTATGCTCCTTTTTTGATTTTTAAACACATTGAGGTACTTTGTTTTATATATTCTTTTGGGATTTCTAATTTAGTAAAATCTAAAAAGCCTTTATAATCAATCGTTGTTCTATTTTGCGGATAAACACTAATATCCAAGCATTTAACTTTCTCACCATTTGCTAGCTCTATAAATTCTTTTTTAAGAGCTTCTAGTTTTTCTTTTATAGGCTTCATTGTGCTTTCAAGTCTAATTATTTCTAAGGCTAATTCTTTTGCATGAGCATCATCAAGTTCTTTGTAGTCGCTTTTTTGATTAACGAGATAATCTTTTATAAACTCATCTATTTTTCTAAGCATAAAATCTTGATATTCCTTATCGCTTTTAACCACACAATAAGTCAAATCATCATTCTCATTTAAGACTGCAAAAACACATTTTTCAAAACCACCTACAAAAAGTTGAAATTGGACTTGAGCGTAGTATTTTGGGCTAGGTTTTTTAAATTTTAACACTTGCTCGTATTCTTCGTTGTTAGTTGAGTATTTAAACTCGTATATTGTTTTTTCATCATCTATACCATCTAAAGAAGCCATAAAAAGCTCATTTTCTAAGCTTTGAATAACAATAGGAGTTATATCTTTTCCTATCATAAATTCCATTTTTGCTCTGATTAATTCCTCATACTCTCTACCTTTTTGCATGGCTTTATTGGTATATGGTTCAAAAAGTCCTTGTATAAGTTCTTTTGCCTTTTCTTTGCTTAAAAAAGCACCTTTTTCACCAATGCAAGAAGCGACTATACTAGCTGTGATTTTTCCTTTTCTAAACTCAAGCCATTCTTTAGAGCCTTGTTCTAATTTTATGATTTTATATTTCATTTGTTTTCTCCTTTAGTGTTTTTATTTTTTTAATTGCTAATTCTTCAGCGTTATCCATAGCTATAAGTCCTAACTCATCAAGTATTTTTATTTTAAAAGAGTGAAGTTCTCTAAGCTCTTTTTCTTTTTCTTCTAAAGCTAATAAGCTTTGATTGATTGCCTTGTTTTTAAGTCTGATATGATACTGGGCTTTGAAAAGCTTTATTTTTAAATCATCATCTTTTTTGAAAAACAACAACATCAAAGCTCCTTTGTTAATAAGCTTAATAGTTTAATGTTTTCAACTTCTATAGCCATTCTTAAGTTATTTTCACTTTTAAATAAGTCTTTAGCTTCTTTTAGTTTTTCTTCTAATAAAACTATTTTCTTTTTATATTCGCTGACTTCATTTGCATAATCATCAAAACGAACGTATGCCTTTTTGTTTATTACTTCTGCTCTCATTGATATTCCTTTCAAAATCTTTATACTCAAATGAGCGCAAAGCAAAAAGGAAAAAATATGTCTTATTGTTTATAATTAAGGAGTAATCGCAATGAAAAAAACTTAATGAATGTGATGTAAAATCAAAACAAAAATCTTTGCGCTCATTTGAGTATAAAAAGGGGTTTAAGAAAGCCGAAAGCCACGCTCTCTTTCGGTTATTGTGTTCTAAATGTATTAAGCTTGGACTAAGCGTGGATATATATAATATGCTCTAAGGATTTTAGATGAGATAATTAACGAGCTTAATTATCTCTTTTATTAATTCTAAAATAAGAATTATAAAATCAATTATCTTGCTCACCAATAACCCCCTTTCTAAAAAACCGAAAGAGTAGCCATACTTAATACAATTGTTATTATACAAAATTTTTCTTAAACCCTTAGTTTTCTGTCATTTTTAAAGTGCAAGAAAACATAAAATAGCACTATAAACATTTATACTAAGCCAAGTTTTTGGATAACTTGCTAACCCTTCTGCTATAAGAACTATCAACGCGATAGTAAAGCTTAATTTCCAAGCAGTCAAAAGCTTAATCAAGTCTTTTTAGTAAAAGACTTTGTTAAGCTTTAATAGCATTTAAAGTTTTTTGTGTTTCCTTTACTTTGGATATTAAATCCCAAATCTCAAACTCAACATTTTCTTTGTAAGTTTCTAAAGAAGTTGAAAACTCCCAATCTTCCATTTTGAACTCAAGATCTGTTATAAAATCTTCTATCAAATCTTTAAGATAAAAAAGATTTTTACCACTCATACTCTCATCATACATAAGCTCTTTAGCTAGAGTATCAGCTTCTCTTTCTCTTTTTTCTAAATCAAGGCAGCAACTATCTAACATTTTAAATCCTTTTTTGTTTCTTAGGTTTCATTTGTTTCGATGAAGAAATTGTAGTATAACTACATTTAAAATAAACTTAAATATATGTAGTATATCTACATATTTTAAAAAATGCATTTATGATATAATTTTGTGTATAAAAATAAAAGAAAGAAAGATGAAAAAGATAGTTTTGTATAATATATTTTATGAATTTACAAAAAGGATTGATTTTGTCTATTAGATTATTAAGAGTTCTTTTTATATTGTCTTTTATTGCGGATTTGACTATTGTGGGTTTGTTTGTAGGTGTGCCTTTATTTTTGATTTTATGGGGAATTCAATATATTGTTTATGGTGAAAAAAATCCATTTTTTGTTTTTAAAAAAGATATAAATGATAAAAAACCAAAAGAAGAGTTGGATATCGAATTTTATAAAGCTATTTCGGAAAAATTATATCCATTACTAGAAGACAGCATAAAAATTACCTTTAAAGATGAGAAACCTATTTACGACATAGATATTATTATCAATGAAGTTGTAGATGATGTATCTAAATATTATTTTGCAATATGTAATAGAATATATAACGAACCAAAAATTATAGCAGATCACAACAAATTTAATATTTCAACAGATGAAATCATAGGTTTTATGGACTTTATAGCTATAAGTGCTTATGTATTAAATTTTATAGAAGAAAATAAAGATGAGTTGTGTAAATGTAAAAATTCTAATGTAGTTTTAGAAAAAGTAAATTTTTATATTGATGCTTTAAACTTAAGCAATTTGCTTGAAAATTATGATAAATTAAATAAAGAATTAAAAGAAGGATTGTTTACAGTTATTTTAACTATTTTTAGTCATATATGTATTTATAAATATCAAAGAAAAGATTTCCAATGTTTTATAAATTCACTTATCATTCAACTTGGAATAAACATTAGCCAAGGTGAATATGAAGAAGAAAATGATGCAAATAGTTATACATCGGTAGAAGAATTGTTAGAATTGTTAAGTATGGAAGAAAATGAAGAAGAGCATAAAACTGATGATGATAATAAAAAAAATGTAATAGAAACAATGTATAAAGAAAATGACAAATTAAAAGAAAAATTAGCAGAATATGAGAAAAGGTTTGGAAAGATAGAATAATATTCGTGGATAATCATTAAACAAGCAAAAAAATACTATGGCTTAGCTTGTGATGGTGGCTATCAACTTGGCTGTGATGGATATAAAAGGTTAATGGGGTATTGAGAGAATAGTTTGGTGTTAATAGAAAGTAGAATTAAATTTTTTCCAATGATCTCTTAAGATAATAAAAACACTTTTACAGAAATCTTTTTGTTTTTCATTGTCTGTTAAACCAATACAAATAAAGTAGTCTTGCTCTATATTATTTAAAGCTTTAAAACACTTATCTTTTTCAAAAACACTACTATCTCCTAGATGAGATAAGTATTTAAGTAATTCGTTTTTGTGTTCAAGTAAAATTTCTATATCTATATCAGTCATATTAGAAAGAAGAATTAAGAAATATCTAAAATTAATTAAGGCCATAATTCATTAATTTCCATATCATTTTTTTGTAATTCTTTTAGTCTTAATGCTTCTTTTTTATTTTCTTCCTTAAAAAAAGTAGCTATTGTATCTTGTGTAATTTCATTTCCAAGACTTGCAACATAAGAACTTTTCCAAGGATATTCTTCGTGGGTTTTTTCTCTAAGCTCCCAAGCCCCCATAGAACCGTATTTGTCAAAAATAAGAACTAAAAGTTCATGGGCATCTTTATTGTCAGCAATACAATCTGTATCAAAATCTTCAAGTTCATCAAAAGAGATAGAATTTGATCCATATTTTTTAAATTGTTCATACACTGTTCTAATTACAGGGCCATGTTTCCACGCTTCAATTCTATCATCAAAGAGCGGTTTTTCAAATATAGCAAGCATATACCCTTGTGCATAATAAAGCATTTTTTGTATTTTTAAATTTGATAGCGTATCGCCAGCTTCTTTACTTCTTGCTAAGAATAAAAAGTATTTTGCAACATCTAATGCTTTCATAGTTTTTACCTTATTTTAGGATATAAATATAATATCATATCATATATTATCTTATATTATCTTATATTATCTTATATTATCTTATATTATCTTATATTATCTTATATTATAGTTTAAACTAAAAAATCGTTTAAGACTGATGATTATTGCTAGTTAAAACATCACAATTAAACTTATATCTTTTTATACTTAAATTATCGACTTCATAATTTGGAACTTTATAACATTCTTTAAAATTATTACCTTTTTTATAAATACTATTCTTAATATTAATATTTAAGCCACTAAATAATCTATATATTCTTTTCTTTTGCTCCAAAGAAATGCTTTTACATTATGCTCTTTTGAAGCGTTGACTAAAGCGTCCATATTTCTACCTTCCTTATTGTTAAAAATAATAATATTATCAGCATTAGTTTTTCTTTCTTGAGGTAAATCCATAAAAGAGAATAATGTTGCCTTTAAATTATCATTCTTTGGATTATTAATTATTTTTATAAGTCTTTCTTTTTGCTGTGAAGATTTTGTAATTAAAAAATCAAATTTATGATTTAAATGACTTTTTCCGTCCAAACTAATATTTTCTGTATATCTAATAAAATTTTCTTCAAAAAAATTTTTTACATCATCAAAAAAGAAGCTTTGTATTTTGCCTTGAGCTAACACAAACATATCATTAACACTTATAAGTGCTTGTATGAGATTATGTTGTTTTTTTGCAAAATCACTTTCATTTGCACGAGTAAATAAAATATCATTGTTTTTTTGAATATTGAAGCCATTAAGAATTATTTCTAATTCTTTTAATCTTTTTTGAGAATTAAAATCAAAACCGCTTAATGATAAATTTCTTAAGGTTTCTCCACCATCGCTTAACTCTATCAAATCATCTTTTTTTTCTATATAAAATAAAATATTATCATTGCTTTTATCTAAAAATGGTGTTGTAACTTCATATATGCTATTTTCTATTTTGGATACATCAAAGCTGTTTTTAACATAAGAAAAATAAGAATTCATAAGATTTTCTATATTTAACAAAATAAATCACCTTTTGCAAATTTTATATTTATTATATTACAAAATTGACAAAAATCATAACTTTGATTTAAAAAATCTTCATTTGATTTGATATTAAATTCATTTAAAGGGAAAGCCCATTTATCTGCATAATTTTCCATAAAAATATGGATATGATTTTCGTTTCTAAATCTAAATTCGCTATATTTTTCCATAAGTTCTGATAATCTTTTATCGCTTGGAATTTTATTTGGATTAAATTCTGGATTTGTATGAGAAGAATAAAAATCAATTCTTGCTATTACATTAATTGCATTGTAGCGGTATTGGTTTGTTTTTCTTTGGAATTGTACGCTAGATCTTGAAATATCAAGTATAAAATTCTCTTTATGATATTTATCATCATTGCATTGTAATTCTATTTTTAAAGATTTAGAATTTTCAAGACTTGGCAATATATAAGTTTGTTGTATTTTTGGATATTTTTTAATGCATAATAGTTCTTTAACATTTATCATCTTACAAACTCTATAAAATTTTTAAAGGTTTCAACTGTCATTTTTGATACAACCACCCCTATAATTTCACACTGTGCAAAATCGCTAATTTTAACTTCTTTGTAGTCTTTGTTTTCAGATACTAAATAAATAAAATCGCAAAAAGCTTCTTTTTTAATTTTTTTACAATATAGATCTTCGCCTTGTCTAAAAATAACTATATCAGCACTCGATATAGTACCAAGAGTATTTTTGCTTCTATCAATAACAACAAAATCTCCATGTGTTAAAAGTGGCTCCATGCTATCGCCATTTATTTTTATAATATCGTAGCTTTTTTTTATAGGAATGTCTAAAATCTCTTTTAGAAAACTTCCATCAACACAAATACTAGTATAATTTATATCTTGTGCTAAAACTCCATATCCAGCTGAAGCAGAAATATCAGGATAGTATTTAAATTCGATTTGATTGTCTTTTTTTAACAAGGGAATTATATTTGTTTTTATATTATCGTTTATTGGTGCTAATTTTTCTATCGGAACATTTAACACTTGAGCAATTTTTATAACATTTTCATAATTTTCAGGTTGGTTGTTTTCAGATCTATACCAATAGGCTATGCCATCTAATGATATTTCATAGCCGTTGTCTGTTAGCATTTGAGCGAGTTTACTTCTACTGATTTTTTTCTCTTTCAGCACTTCTGTTAAATATTCTTTGTTTAATTTATAAAACATCGCATTCCTTATTTTTATTGTAGTAATTATACATCGTTTTTTTATAAAATTTATGTAGTATAACAACATAAATTTTAAGCTTATTTTTATGGTAGTTATACTACATTTTTATTTAAAAAGTTAGGAAGCAAAATTGAACAGAAAAGAGTTGAAAAAAATTCTATTAACTTATTATAGTAAGGCTGGAGTTGATAGTATTTTGAGTTCTCGCATTGGGATAAAAGTGCAAGTTGCGGGAGAACTTTGGGAGAAATATCATATCCCACCAAATATTTGGGGTAGAGTAAATAGAGATAAGCTGCTTGATTTTATAGAGGAAAACCAAAAAAGGAGTGTGAGTGAAAGAGCAAAACAAAAGAATTGAAGATATTTCTATGGATTTAAAAGAAATACTTTTAATCATGAGAAAGCATAACTTAGGTGACCAAGCTAAGATTTTAAAAATGTTGAATGCTTTTTATGAAAATAGCATTGAAGTTAAACCGATTGTGGTTGCTGGTGGCATTTAATTATCACATTTTATGGTTTCAAAAATGGTGTTGTATATGTTTGATAATTCTTTTGCCAAATCTTGTGGTTGTTTATTGGTACACCCATCATCTTGTGTAACATCAAGAGGGAGATACTCTAATAGTTTTTTAGTTAATTCTAAAACAATCTCATTTTTTGTCATGATTAGATCCTTTATAAAGTATTTCTTAGCTTGGCAAAAGAATTTTAACAAAATTAAGGATGTTTTATGAGTGTGATTAACTACTTGCTTTCGGGTCTTAGTATAGGATTTTTAATCGGAGTTTTTATTTATTCTTTGTCTCATTTTTTACATCAAAAGTTCAAAGATAAATATAAATCAGCCAAGAGGAAATAAATTAAGGAAAAATGATGAGTATACCGCATTTTAAAGCTAGTTTAGAAGTGGCTTTAGGAGCTAAAAAGTCACTTAGAGCTAGAAGAGGTTTTACAAAAGTAGCTAATACGATTTTTTATGGTGGCTTAAGTATGGATGCTTTGGCTCTTTACTTACAGCTTAAGAGAATGAGTGAAAAAACTTTAGTAAGTGAAATTTACTTAAGAGAACTTATTTTAATCAAAAAAGATACAAGAATAAGCTTGCAAAGATTAAGACTTGCTAAAGATGAATTAATCAATTTTAATCTACTTCAAATTAAAAAAACAAATTATCATAGATTTAATTATGAGTGGATTTTAAAAGATGAAAACAATGAAATAATTAAGCATTTTAACAAAACTGAATATAAGCTTAAAAGTGCTGATAAAAAACCAAGCAAAATATTTAAAAATAATACTTATTCCGTAGTCGGAAATTTGAATACGGAAAAAGAAAAAAATGAAAATTCCCTATATATAGAAACACGCACGCACGCGTATAAAGAAAATAATATAAATATAAATAATAATAAATTTATAAATTTAGAAAATTTAGAAAATAAAGAGAATACAAATAAAAATAATAACGCTACGCGAACTTTTTTTGTTGTTGATTTTGGAGCTTTAAAAACACAGGAGTTTAGCATGGGTAAATTTAAAAAACCTAGTGTAGATGATCTAATGGAGCAGATTAATACCTTTAATCAAAAACACAATACTTGCTTTGATGAGAGTTTGGCTGAAGATTTTATAGAGTATTGGGATGTTAGACAGTGGAAGAGAGGCAACAAAAAAATGGCTTCTGTTGCTGGTAGCTTACATACTTGGCTCAAATATGCAAAGGAAAATGCATTAAGAAAAAATGCTTTTAAAGTTAGAAAAAAAGAGGCTGAAGATTGTGTGGTTGACAGCTTAATGGAGTATTACGGAATGAAAGATGAAAACAAAGACAAGATCTTAGAGTGCTTTTAAGGAGTGAAGAATGCAAGAAAAAATTAAAATTTTAATGGACTTATTAGAAATCAACAAGGCACAATCTACAGATATTGTAGGTAGGTATTTACAAGATGTAAAAGATATACATTCATTTTTAGATTACTACTTTGAAACGCTTGAAAAAGAAAAAATTATCGGTACTACCTATGAGAAATTAAGATTGGTTTGTAAAAAGGCTGAAATTGAGTTTAAAAAACGTTTTGAAGATAAAGAAATATTTTTAGGATGGTTAAAGAGTAAATATAAAAACAGCCCATTTTTTAGATTGCTTGAAAATGATTTTAAATACTCATATCTTTGTCGTGATGGACAAGGTAAGCTTTATAAAAAATTAGCAAAATCAATTAATATGTTGGTTTGTCTAAATAATTTTGGAGAATTAACCTACGAAGATGGAGAAGCGCTAGAAAATAACGAATTTAAACACGCTTTAATAGATTTTATATTTAAAAATCAAGAACGTATCGGAAAAAATACATATATAAATACTTCTTATGGGATAAAAGAATATAAATTTTTAAGTTATGAAGAAGAATATGACAATTTTAAGAATAAGCAGAAAAAAAAATTTGAGGAGAATCAAGAAGAATTTAAAAATAAAACAAAAGTCAAAATGGCTTTTAAGAATATAAGCTAGTTTTAAGAAAGTTTGAAATGAAAAAATATATTTTAAAAATTGACTTAAAAAGCAATGCAGTACCTTATAAAAGAACAACTCAAAGAGCTAAGTTTGTTTGCAAGGATTATCTTAAGTATTTAGATTTTAAAAAACTCTTGCAAATTGAGTTTAGAAAGCAAAATGGAATAAGCCCTAATCAAGCTTTTGACTCTAAAAAGCAATACGAGTTTTCTTTAAAAATAGGTTTTAACAATAAAAAGCATGGTGATGCAGATAATATCGTAAAGGCCGTATTGGATGCGCTGTTTGAAAATGATAAGAACGTGCTAAAAGGGAAATATGAAATTGTTGCTTTTAAAAAGGCTTTTTTGGATTTAGAAATAAAAGAGTTTGATTTTAAAGAAAAGGTGGTGTAATGGGAAAAATGATGACAAATGGCAAAAGTATTACAAAAGAAGAGCTTATTTCAAAAATAGAGAGTTATTTTAATGAAAGAGTTGTTTTAAAAGAAACTAAAGAATATGTTATTTTTGCACCAAAAACTAAAGTTGGTTTGGCAGTTCATTTAGGAATTTCAATGCAAACTTTAAGCGATTGGGAGAAAGATAAAGATTTTGGAGAAATTGTATCTAAAGCTAAGCAAAGATGTGAAATGGATATTTTAAACCATTCTTTAATTGGTACTTATACTCCTAGCGTTAGTATGTTCTTGCTAAAAAATCAGCATGGTTATGTAGATAAACAAGAAGTGGTTAGTGATAGTGTTCAAAAAATAGAAATCATAAGAAGTGAAGTTAAATGCAATTAAAACTTGATTTTTCTTACACTCCGGCACAACTTAAAGTTTTTGATGATAAAAATCCACGCTTTATAACAGTAGCAAAGGGTAGAAGATTGGGTTTTACAAGAGGAAGTGCAAAATATGTAATAGAAAATCTTTTAATGGGGTTAAATGTTCTTTGGGTTGACACGGTTCAAAGCAACTTACAAAATTATTTCGAGCTTTACTTTATGCCTGAGCTAAAAAAACTCCCAAAAGAATTTTATTCTTGGAGCATTCAAGATAAAAAACTTATTTTAAATAATGCTGTGCTTCATATGAGAAGTGCTGAAAGACCTGAAAATATAGAAGGCTTTGGCTATGATTTGGTAATTTTAAACGAAGCAGGAATTATCTTAAAAGGCTCTAAAGGGGAGTATCTTTGGTACAACGCCATACGCCCTATGTTGCTTGATAATCCTAAATCAAGAGCGATTATAGGTGGAGTTCCTAAAGGAAAAAATCTTTTTTATGAGCTTTGTAAAAAAGAATTAAGTGATGAAAATTGGAAACATTTTCAGTTCTCAAGTTACGATAATCCTTTTTTGAGTAAAGATCAAATCAAAGAGCTAATCGAAGAAGTAGGCGGAGAAGATAGCGAAGTAGTTAAACAAGAAATTTATGGAGACTTTATAGATAACTCTAGTGCAGAACTTTTTGCTTTAAGTGATATTGAAAAAAGTATGAATGTTATTAGTTTTGATATGCAAAAAATGCAAGGAGATAATATATGGGGACTTGATGTAGCAAGATATGGAGATGATAAGAGCGTTTTGGTTAAGAGAAAAGGTTTTGTTGTAGATGAGATTAAAAAATATAGTGGGTTTAGCATTAGTGCTTTAGCAAATGTTGTTTTAGCAGAATTTAATAAAGACAAGGAAAAGCCACGAGGTATTTTTATAGATACTTGTGGGCTTGGAGTTGGTGTATATGATATATTGAGTGATTATGGCTTGCCTGTATTTGAGGCAAATTCTGCAAATTCTGCAACTAGCAATGAATACTTAAACAAAAGAGCGCAAATGTATTTTACTTTGGCTAAAAACATAAAACATATGCAAATTATCAAAGATGATGAGCTAAAAAAAGATTTACGCATGATTGAATATGAGTATTCTGATAAGGGGCTTTTAAAGATAAAGGCAAAAGAACAGATAAAAAAAGATTACGGAAAAAGCCCTGATACTAGTGATGCTTTAGCTTTAACTTTCTTTGAAAAATTGCACCCAAAAAACAATACTAGTGAAGATTGGAGTTATGATGGCTGGTGAGTTTTTAATGGTATATGAGAATATAGATCCGCTTAAAATTAAAGAGTTAGCTAAGAAAGAAGATGATGTTATAAAAATAATTTTGGCTAAGTGGATATTAGATCTTTTTGGGGGTTTTAGAAATATTTCTAAAAAGCAATACAAGAGAGAAATGGTGAAAATTTTAAAAGAAAAAGGTGTGAGTGATGATGATATTGCTAAGCTAACAAAGCTTAGTAAAGTTACCATATGGAGAATTAACAATGAGAAATAAAGAAGAAAAAATTACATATTTAGTAAAACTTATAAGTGAAAGTAAAAATGCTTATGAAAAATACAAGCCTTATTTTTCTGCCTTGCAAGATGCATATTTATTAAAAAATGAAAAAAAAGAAATTTATGAAAAAAGAAACAAATCTTGCATCTTTATACCAAAGATTAATGCAAAAATTAAATATTTAATAACTGCTTTAAATGATGTGTATTTTAACAGTGAGAGAATGGCAGATATTGAAAGTTATATTAATTCAGATGAGCAAATTATAGCTATGTGGCAAAGAGCTTTAGATTTTTATACAGGAGAAATTAATTTGTTTAAGCTCTTTCAGCCTTTATTTTTAGATGTTTTGACAACAGGAACATCAATAGCAAAAGTAACTTGGCACAAGGGTATGCCTCGTATTGAAAGAGTTGGTATAGATGAGGTTTATTTTGATCCAAATGCTTTAAACAATGATGATATTAGTTTTATCGTAAATGAGATTTATCTTTCACACGCACAAATTAAGCAAAGGCAAAAATTAGGATTTTATCAAAAGACAAATATAGATGCGCATTTTGACAAAAATGAAGAGTTTAAAAAGGTTAAGTTATATGATATTTATGTGAAAAAAGATGATGATAAATGGGTTGTTTCAACACTTTTAGAAGAGGAATTGCTACGCGATGATGTGGTTTTAGAAGATGGACAGCCTTTTGTTTGGGGGTCAATGCTTCCACAATTAAAAACAATAGACAATGAAGAATATGTGTGTGCTTATGGCGAGCCTGTTATGTCAAGTGCATTGTCTTTGCAAAAAGAAATAAATATCACAAGAAATCTTTTAATAGATGCAATGAGAAGTGCATTAAACCCAAAAATAATACTTCAAAAATCTGCCGGAGTTTCAAGAGAAGACTTAGAGACTGTTGGCAAGCCAATATATCTTACAGAGCCTTCAAGTGTTGGTTTTTTGCCAACACCGAATATAAGTAGCTCGGGAGTTAATTTAGAACTCTTAGAGAGTGAAATCACAGAGGTTACTGGTGTTAGCCCACAAAATAACGGCGCGCAAACTGCACAAAATGAAACTGCTACTGAAATTAGCATAAAAGCACAAGAAGGTGGTCGAAGAAGTGCAGATTATATTAGATCATATAATGAGACTTTTGTAGAGCCTTTGTTTGATAGATTTGCAAAACTAGTATTTAAGTATGGAAATGATGAATTTTTTAATGGGTTTACAAGAGAGGATATACCTAGTTTTAGATTTAATATACAAACAGGTACTGGAGCTATGAATAAAGAAGTTAGAAGAGCAGGACTTCAAGCAAGTATGCAAGTATTTTCACAACTTTATCAAATGTATATGAGTATAGGGGATATGCAAAGTGCATATGGAATTGTTAAAGCTAATGAAGAGTTAGTTAAAGAACTTTTACCTATTTTGGGGATAAAAAATGTCAATTCTTTATTTGCTTTCAACAAGGATATGCAATGAAGATTTTATTGGATTTAAATTCTGATATACAACAAACAAAAGGAGGTAAGAGGCTAGTTGATTTTATAGATAAAAAATACCAAGAATGTTTTGCAATGGCAAAAAACCAACAACAAACAGCAGAGTATAGGCTAAAAGCTTTAGAGCAAATGGCTTTTTTAGACACGATAATAAATTTACTAAAGGAAGAAGATGATGAATGAACAAATGAATGAAAATGATGCTTTAAATGAACTTTTAAACTCACTTAATGACAATGAAGAAACCATTCAAAACAAAGAGGAAGGACAAGAAGTAGAGCAAGTAGAACAAGATAAACAAAATAATCAAGATTTATCTAAACTTTTAAAAGAGCAAGCAAATGAAATTAAAACCTTAAAAGAAAGCTTAGCACTACTTAATAATAAAAATAAGCCAAGTAAAGAAGAAGAAGAAAGGAAAGAGTATTTAAAGCAATTAGGGCTTGATGGAATTGATGAAAGGCTTAAAAAACTAGATGAATTAGAAGCAAAAGCTAAGCAAAAAGATGAGGAAGAAAGCTTGCGTGCTAAATACATGGAGGTTGAAAGAACAATTAGAAAAGAGTATCCAAATGCTGACTTAAAAACTATGGGAGAATTAGCAAACAAACTTGGTGGATTAGCAAGTGGAGATTTACAAAGCTGGAGAACACTTTTGGCTATGGTTTATAAAAAAGATATTGGTAAAAAGGCAGATGAGAGCCTACCTAGATCAAATTACGCAGGTGGCGAGAGTGATTTTAACTCAAAAATAAAAAAAGGTGATGATATTTCTAATATTGATTTAGGAAAAGAATTATTATCTTTAGTTTAAAGAGGGGTATTTAATGAATTACGCAGCATTAATGAATAATGGTTTTGATTTTTCAAAAAACTCAGTTAAAGCTCAGGCTCCAAAGGTTGATAGTTTTTCATTTACTGATTTTCTAAGTAAAGGTTTTGATAATTTTAGTAAATGGGGGAATAAAGAAATAGCAAAAAATGGAGCAAGAACTAATTTTGATAGGCTTATAGACATTGGTGGACTTGCCGGAGGACTTTGGGGTGGATATGAAGAGCAAAAAATGGCAAAAAAGAATTTTGAGCTTCAAAAAGATGCTTACAATTTTAACAAATACTTAGCACAAGAGGAGCTTAGAAGAAGACAAAATAGAGAAAATAACTTAAAAGAAGTTTGGGCTAGTTAAAGTTTATGGATTTAAGAGTTTGTGTTTTTAAAGGGTAAATCTTAACCCCTCCTTTTTTACAAGGAAGGGCTTTGCCTATCATTGTTAGTTTGCGTTGACAACAATAGTGCAAAGTAGTATAATAACTATTAAGATTTGTAGCATCTTATTTTCACCGCCTTTCTAGGTGGTAAATTAGTGCTAAGGGTGGCGACCCTTGGCACCACACCCTTTATAATTATACACAAACCTTTCTTAAATCCTTTATTTTAGATATTAAATAAAGGTAGAAAAATGGCACATTATAACCCACAGCAAGTAGTATTTAACCCAAGTCTTGGTGTAATCCAAAATGCAGGAAAAGTAGGTGGAGTTTTATACGATAGTATGAAACAATATAGAGAAGAAGAAAACAAAAGAAGACTTTTGGCGCAAAGAGATGAAGAATTAAAAGCTCGACAAGAACAAAATGAGATTAATAATGCTTTTTTAAATAATAATTTATTACAAAAGGAAAGAGCTTTTGAGTATGCTATGGAGCAAGATAGAATAAAGAATAATTTAGAACTGCAAAAATTAAATCAGCTAAAGCTTTCTAATGAATTAAATTTTAAATCAAAATATGGTTTTTTAGAGCCTAGCGAAGATGTAATAGAAGGTATGTTAAAAGACAATACCGGTATAGAAAAACCCTATTTGCTTTCTAGTAATGAAAAAAACTTAATGCAAAAAATGAAAAACCCAAAAAAAGAAATTGGTTTTTTAGATACATTTGTAGATGGCTTTTATGCGGGTAAGGAAAATAGAGATACATATAGCAAAATGTTTTATAACGCGCATAATGAAGCTATGTTAGATTTTGCAAGGGCAAAATATGGTTCACAAGTTACAAACAAGCAACAAGAAGATATAGAAAGAATTCATGGATTGCCTAGTTTTTCATTTATAAGAGATCAAATTCCATTAGATAAATATTATAAACTTAAATCAGCTCAAGCAGATATACTTAAAAAAGCAGCTTATGATAAAGCACATGAAAAACTATTAAAACCAAGCATTTATAATCACCCAGTGCTAAGAAGAGAAGTAATAACTGAATATGAAAATTATGTAAAAAAAATAGATGAAGAATTACTAGAGACTAAAAAATGGCTTGGTATTACTCCAAATAATCCTGGAAAAATAGTAGATATATCACAAGAACATAGCAATCAACCTATAATCACTCCATTAGTTGATGGAACTTATTTAGTAGAAAAAGATGGAAAATTTTACGAAGCAAGTTATGCTGAATTAAAACAAATGGGAGTTTTTGAATGAGAGAGATAACACTAGAACAAGCACAAGAATTAAAAAATCAATATGCAATAAACGCCTTAGCTGATTTAGAAGATAATAAAAAAGTAATTAATTATCTAAATAGACTAAAAGAAGAAAGCACTGATGATATAGAACGAATGGATATTGATAAACATAAGGAAGAAGTCTATAAAAACACGCCTTTTTTTATGGAAAACATTTACAAAGATGGAAGTAAAAACATAAAATCAAATATTATGCAAACACTATCAAATGCTAGCGGTTCTTTGGGAAATTATAATTTTGCTAAATCTTTATTGGGTGATGAAGAAGCGCAGAGAGCAAGAGCTAAAGTTGAAGAAGAAGTATTGAAATCAATGAACCAAGAGCTAAAGAAAATGGGTGTGGGTTTTATAGGTAAAGATGAATATAATAGAAGATATTTTGTATCAAATACTGGAGAAACCCAAGAGCTTGATGATAATGTATTTATGGACCTTTGGCGTGGAGTTAAAACTAATGCTTTTGAAGTAGGTGGCGCTCTTGCTGGTGGTTTAGTTGGTAGTAAATTTAAGCCTATTTTAAAAGCTTTTCCTGGTGCTAAAAAGTATGCCGATGAGATTACAGCTGGAACTATTGGAGCTATGTTAGGGAGTGATATTGACTATACTAGAAATGCTGCTTTATTTAACAAAGAGCCAAGTTTTAATGATAGATTGGCAAATAGTGCAACTGCAGGACTTTTAAATGTTGGTGGAGATTTGGCCGTTTTAGGTGGTGCTAAGGCTTTAAGTGGTGTTAAAAACTCATTTTTAGGAGTTAAAGATGGTATAAAAACAGGGTCAGCTGTTGGCAAAGATATGATAGATGGGATAGCTGTTAAGGGAAATAGAGTTATTGATAAAATCAGTCAAAAAGATATTCCCATAGTTGGCAAGTTTAGTGATGGTGGCTTGCAAAATGCTGAAACAATTTTTAACAATCTTACAAAAAATGTGGAAAATAAAGCCCAAATTGATGAATTAATATTAAAAGAAAACCCAATATACTTAGAAAATGGAAAACCTACAATAGAAATATTAAAAAACCTTGTTGAGCAAGGACTTAACAAAAACAATCCGCAATTTATACAAGATAGTGCTAAAAGAACAAGTGCTATTTTAAAAAATATTTCTAATGCTTTGTCGGGTTACCCCACTACACAAAGAAGAGAAATACTACTAAAAGCAGCACAAGCGTATCCTGAAATAGGTAGTTTTTTAGATGATGTTTTAAAAGCTGATAAAGATGCTAGCATTTCTTTTTTAAACATAGTTAAAGAACAAGATGAGATGTTTAAGAATAAAACTGGTTTAAGTGGGGAGTTTGATGTTAAGGCTTGGCAAAAAGATAATAGCTCTTATAAAAAAAGAATTAATAATGAATATGCTCAAGCTATAAAAAGTATAGATGAGCTTAACAACGGCTCAATAAGGTTAAGCAAAGAAGATTTAGCAAAGATTGAAGAGTTTAAAAACAACAATTTTTTAGAGCAAGATATAAAAACAAATATTAGTAGCTTTCTAGAAGATGCTATTGATAAAGACTTAAGTGCTGAGCAAATATTTAACTTAAGAAGTGCTATAAATAAGCAATTAGCCACAGGAAACAAGACATATAATACTAAAGAAGCTTATAGACTAGTAAAAGATACTTTAGATGAAACTATGATAAAAAATGCAAGTGATAAAGAACTAGCAAGGAAGATTTTAGAAGATGCTAATAAAAACTATGCGTTAAAAGAAAATTTTAATAATAGTTATCTAGGAAAAATAAAAGACCAAGAAACGCCCGAAGCGCTCGCACAAAGAATAGCTAATGGTGCTAGAAATATCAATGAAGATAAGGATTTAAAAAGAGCTTTTGAAGGTATGAATGAAGCAGAGCGAAAAGCAAATGAAAAACATGTTTTTAATGCATTACTAGCAAAACATAGAATTGAAGATATAGGATATGATTTTAAGAGCCTAGCAAAAGATATGGATAATGTAGAATTTGTAAGTAAAGACTTAAAATATGCAAAAGAAGTAGTAAATGTTTATGCAAAAATTTATCAAAACAATAAAGACTTAATAATGACGGCTTTAGCTAGTAGTGGCAAAAAAACAAATTCTTCAATAGCCACAACATTTAGTGGGGTTTTTGATAGAATATTAATAAGCGGTTCTTTTGCTAGAATACATGCTTTAGTTCCTTTTATGAAAAGTGCTAAAGAGCAAGCGTTAAGAAATCAAATATTAGATGCATTAAAACTTGCTAAAACCAACAAGCAGATTATAAAAAATCTCAAAAACATAAAAATATCAAATCCAGAACAAAGTAAAATCTTTAAAGATGCTTTGGATAATTATATTAAAGTAGATAAAGAGCAAAACAAAATTTTAAAAGATACGCTAATAAAAGAAGGGCTTATCAAAGGCGATAACTTTTATATGGACAAGCCTGATCCTAAATATGCTAAAAGTGATTATACTGCTAAATTTAATGTAGAAAAATGGATTAATAATGTTACAGGAATTTTAAAAGATGAATGGGTAGTGAATTTAAAAGCTATGGCTAAAAAACACCCTGAAATGTTTAAAAATGAAGCAGATGTATTTAGGGTGATTAAAGAGATAAAGGACAATCCTACGCATTTTTTTAAAAACTATGATGATGAGGTGGCATTAATAGCTAAACCTTTAAAAGATAATAAGGTTGGTAATATAGCCATAAAAAAAGATAGTGGCAAAATTATACACATTAATAAAACAAAAGATAAAGATTTGGAGAGATTAAATCGTAGAAATAAAGAAATGCTGACAGGTACGCCAACTCCTGCAACCACTAAAGGCAGTACTACCAATGTGGAAGGCGGTTTATTACAGCATTCTTTCAAACATTCTACCCAAGATAAACCTAAAGAAAACTTAATTGAGAAATTAAAGGAGGATAGGAAAAACAAGAAAAGTGTTAAAGAAAAACTTGATGAAAAAATCAAAAATCAAAAAGAGAATGATGAGGATAAATGGAAAAGATTTGATAATTTTTTAAAAGAGAATAAAGACTATAATCTTGATGTTATGGGTAATTTAGATGTTGTCACTAGAGAATTTATACTCAATGCTAAAAAAAAGACACATAAGGGTAAAAAAGCTGATATACCTGATCTAATGCGTTCTAAAATAGAAAATGAATTAAACATCAAGCCTTTAAAAGAATTTGGAAAAAATTATGCAGAGTATTACCATGATGGAAAGGGTGCTTTGCAAAAATTACTCATTGAAAAACAAGGACAAGTAGCAGGTGCCTTTCATAGAAAAGACTTGGGAGATATTGATTTGGTTTGGGGAGATGGTAACTTTGGATTAAGTCATATTGTTAATCGAAGAGAAGAAGATTTTATTAAGCAAGGGCTAAATAAAATAGAAGCAAAAAATAAAGCTTTAAATTTTATAAAAGAAATAGAAAATATTATAAATAATGGAAATGTAAAAAAGGGTAATAATAGAGCTTTTATTGATACTAAGAATAGTAGAGTTATGGTAGCACTTGATTATAAAGGTAAAGATAAAAAGTGGATTATAACTGCATATAATTTTTATTAATATTATCGCCCCTAGCTCAGCCGATACGCACTGAAGCTAGGCTTAATACTGACACTTTAAGCGTGAGTAGTGCCAATGGCGATTATTAATTATATCATAAATCCATATAATATTTTTTAAAATTAAAAGATGTTGGAATTGTTGCTTCATTTACAATAGAAAATCACTAAGACAGCATACACTAGTGATTTTACAAAAGGGATGATTGTCTCCCTTTTAACTATTTAATTAATTATTTAAAAATATATAGTTCTGTTAATTGTATTTTTATTATTTAAGTTAGTTTATTTAAAAGAAAGCTAGCGTATTGTTTATAATCCGCAGTTGTTTTGTTTATATTCTTCCCAAGATTTTGATATTCATTGATTCTTAGATTGAATAGCTTATTTTTATCTTTTTTTATTATTAAATATTCCTTTTTACCTCTCGTAAATATAAAGAAATCTTTAATTATAATTTTATAACAATCAAGCGTCCCTCGTTTAATATGATTTATTGCTCGTTCAATATTTTTTGAAAAAATATCAGTGTCTTTATCTTCATCAGATAACGAGCAGGCCATACAAACATGAGACATAAAATTATGGAATTCTGTTAATACTTGTTTTGGTATGTTGCTATTATTTTGAAATTCTATCTTTTTGACTATTTGTTCTACGGCATGGGTATCTTGAAAATTAAAATAATAACTTAATCTTTCTATGATATTATTTTTAGCTATTGTTCTTCGACCTTCCATTTGGATTTTATCCCGAAATTCTTCAAACATTTTAATTGAATATAAAAATTCACTAAGAAATTGGTTAAAATTTAAATCTTGGCTTTTATTAAAAAGCAAAAAAGAAGACGTTAAATTATTATTTATGCAAACAACGGAGCTTCTTTGTGCGGTTATATCCAAATCTTCTTCAATCAGCGCGAAGTAATTTAAAAATTTTTCCCGCAGTTTTTCATATGCTTCTTTGGAATTTTTAGGGTGAAGAATTAAATTGTTTGCGAAAAATATAAATGCTTCTTTTATAATTTCATAATTTCTCCCATATAAAAGCGAAGTTTTTGAATCTATTTGGATAAAAATATCATAATTTCTAAAAAAATTACTTATTATCAACTGAGATTCTTTTATATCCATAAAAATCCCTATATTCCATATCTTTTTGCAAGTTCTTCTATTTTTTCCTTGCTAGCTTTTCTATATTTCAAATTTTTAAGGTAAAACGGATTGCTAATATCTCCCTTGCCATAACTGCCTGAACCTTCTACTATGTTAATATTGCTATTTTCTAGTTTTTGATAAAAATCACGCAATTCTTGGTCATCGATATAAGGGCACAAAAAGAAATCTGACATTTTTCACTTCCTTTAGTCATATATTTATTGTATAACATAATAGGAGATTATGTTATACAATAAGCTGTATAAAAATTGTACTTATTTTAACTTAATTTATATTTATTTTTATACCATTTTATACTTATTTTTATACCATTTTATACCTACTTTATAAAAGGTTTTATAGATTTTGAAATTTCATCTAAAACTTTTGCTTTTTCATAATTAATAAGCCAACTATCAACCCATTTAGGTGTTTCGCCTTTTGTATTCCAATTAACAACACCATTATAAACAGCTCCGACCATATTTGCAAATTCTTTTTTTGTAAGGTTTAATTCATTTAATTTTTTTTCAAATGTTTCTATATCCATTTAATATCCTTGTTGGTTTTAGTTATTATAGCAAAAAATACATAAAAATTTAACTTTTAATAAAAAATAATTATAAAAAAATGTATTTTATGCTTGACATATATTATAAAAAAGTGTATAATCACTGCATAAAAGTTATAAAATAATTAACTTTTATAAATCAAAACAAAAAAGGGAAAAAAATGGAAAAATTAGCTGTAATTAATGGCGTAGGTGTAGAGTTGGAGGTAGCCAACGACCAAGTAACGACTACCTCTTTAGATATCGCGGCTGTTTTTAATAAACGCCACGATAATATTATAGCAAAAATTGAAACTTTCCCAAAGGATAGTTTCACTGACCTTAATTTTAAGGCGAGTAAATATACTGATAGCACGGGTAGAGTTTTACCTTGTTATAAAATCACTCGAGATGGCTTTTCTTTACTTGTTATGGGGTTTACAGGAGAGAAAGCTTATAAATGGAAGTTAGCTTTTATTAATGCTTTCAATGAAATGGAAAAACGCTTAAAAAACCTCGAACAAGAGCAAATGCAAAAACTAGCTTTTAGACAGAGCTTAGGTTACAAATCTCAACTAGCACAGCAAAAGCTAAAATATGAAAATGAGATTAAAGCTTTAAAGTATGATTTAGAACATAAAAACGAGCTAAGCTTTAAAAGAAAACTTAGCAATGAGGAATTATTAGAGCTTAGGAAATTTCTAGCAAAAGATTATGAAATAGTTTGTTTTAAAAAATGGGAGTATATGTTGTTTGCTGAAAGCATTTCAAGAAAAAACTATAAACTAGACAAAGCAAATGGTTTTTGTGTTTATAAAAGTATAGAAGAAAAGTTTAATTCTAGGCTTGATTATTATAAACATTATGATGAATATGAAGAAAAGTGGGGTAACTTATTAAGAAGGTAAAAGTTTTTTTAATTTATTTCAAAATATACTAGTTTTGAAATAGCCATTTTTGTCAAAATCTCCAAAAAATATCAAAGGAGATTTTAAAATGGCTTTGTCATCTATGGACTTTACCCCACCAGCAACACAAAATGTTAAATTAAAACCTAGCGTATATGAAAAGATTATACAAATAGGTGCAAGCGAGACACCACTTTTAAACAAAATAGGCACATCAAGTGTTACAAGCCCACTGTTGCATTCTTGGCTTACAGACACATTAGCAGACCCAAAGAAGAATGCTAATTTGGAATTAAGTAAATTTAATGGCGAAACAAAAAACACAACTCAAAAAACATCTAATGCAACACAAATTTTTATTACAGAAGTTTCAGTTACCACGGCTTTAATGAAAGCTAAACAATATGGTGGTAATGAGATGGAATATCAAGTTGGTAAAAAGACAAAAGAGCATAAAAGAGATATAGAATATGCTTTATTTGGATTGGGTCGTGATAGTGATGTTAAAAAATCAGTGTTTAAAGAGCATATTCAAGCGCAAAATGGTGTAAGTGGAGAAATGGCAGGATTGTTTCACTATATAGCAAAAGGAGAAACAAGCTTTAGTGGTGGAAAAAGAGGCAATGTATTAGCATTTGATGAAGCAAAAGATTGGAGCGGAACTCCTAGCTTGCTTACTGAAGATAAATTAAGTCAAATTTTACAAAGCATTTGGGATAGTGGTGCTACACCTAAAGATGTATTTTTAGGAGCTAGTTTAAAACCGGCTATTAATAAACTCGCTACTAGGATTTTTGGAAATGAGAAAAATCTAGTTGGAAATGTTATGAGCCTTGAGACAGATTTTGGAACAATCAATTTTCACTTACATAGACTATTAAGCCCTAAATATGGATTAGGTGATGTTTTAATAGCAGGTGATTTTGAGTTTATGAAACACGGGCTTTACATTCCTACTTTTATTGAAGATGTACCTACTGATGCAACAGCAAAAGCAAAAAGATTTTACACTCAAAGCACATTAGAAGTAAGAAATGCTGATGCATTTGCTATAGGTGTTGGGCTTAGTGGCGTAGAAGGTGGAGCTTTAAAGCTTAAAAAATGAAAAGTGTATTAGTTAGGGATATTATCTTAAAGAAAATGTCCAAAGAAAGAACTAGTGTTGATGATAAATTTATAAAAGCCTATATTATGGAGGCTTTTTATTATATTTGTGGCAAATGTGAGCCTAGTGTACTCACTAAAACCATAAGAGAAGATGACCAAGTGGTCTTAAGAAACACTAGAAACAATGCATTTTTGATAGTCCCTGATGAGCCAAATTTTGAAGATGAACAAGAACATTTAATGATAGATGAAAGCCTTTGCTACGCTGTTATTAATTATGTATGTTTTTTGATGAGCAAAGGCGAAAATGTGATGTATTTAAAGCTTTGCAATGAAATTATCAATGATTATATTAGTAACGATGGAAAGGAGCTTGAAAATGCACACTTGTGATACATATAAAAAATTTATCAGAGCAAAGAGTTATGATGATTATGAAAAAAGTATTACAAACTTAGATTTTATAGCTTATTTGGATACTAAAAAATGGCTTGAAGCAATGGATGATTTGTTGTTATTTTGCCAAAGAAGAATAAAAGATAGCGATTTTTATACAGGGGAGTAAAATGGTAAGTTTGGCTGAATTGAAAACAGGTAAAGAAAAGCTAGAATTAATTAATCAAATTTTATTAAGAATTGATACTATAGCAAGAGCTTTAGACAATACAAGACTTGATGAAATTGTCGGTTTAAAAGAGAGCGTAAATTCTTTACATGAACAAACACTAGAACTAAAACAAGAAGTTTTAACAATGTATACTAGTTTTAGCGAAAATAAAAAAGATTTTGATACTAAATTTTCTAGTGTTAATGAAAAATTTAGCATTATGCAAGAGCGTTTTAGTTTTATAGAGCAAGCTTATAATGATTTTTCAAGTTCTAAAGAAGAACTTGAGCTTATAAAAGGCTTTATAGAAGAAAATAAACCTGTATTTGAAAGCTTAAAAGATGATTTATCTAAATATGAAAGTATGAAGATAGATCTAGAAGCCATTATCACAGAAGCTACAAATAATACAAAATTATCAAAAGAATATTTTGAATTAAGCTCAAAAATAAAAGATGATATTTTAAGAGAATTAGAACATTGCAAAGATTTGGTGCAAGAGTTAAACTATAGCGCTGATGAGCTTAGGGGACTAAAGCCAGAGCTTTTGCAGATAAAAAAAGAAGTAAACGAGCTTTCATCGCAAGCTAGTAAAGTAGTTTTAGATGCAAGCGAAATTATAAAAAATAAAATAAATACTATCTTTTTTGAAAATCAAAGATTAAATCAAGAAATGATAGATAGTGTCAAAAAATTGGAGGAAATAAAATATGATGTTGGCATAAAGTATAAAGAAATAATACAAGCTTATAATCTTTTACTAGAAACCAAAGAGAGTTTAGAAGAGTTAAAAGAAGTTATTGCTTTATACAAAGAATTTGAAAACGACATTAAATCATATTCAGAGCTTATAAAAAATTTCAAAGAACAAATTGCGAATTTAGAAAGTGATTTAGAAAATAAAGCACAAGGTTTACACGAAGCTTTAGAAGCAAAAGGTGAACAAGTAATCTCATCCATAGAAACAGCAAAAAATGAAGCTATTATTAAATTTGATGAACTTGTTGCAAAATGTGAAGGATATAAAATACATTTTGAGCAAAGTTATGATAGGTTTAATCAAAGAGCTTTAATGGCTAATGAAGATTTGGGGAGACTAGCCGAAGTTGCTAAAAAAGAGCTAGGCAATGACAAGTTAATCTATGAGACAGAATTAAAAGCTTTGCGTGATAGCACTATCGAAGCTATGGATGATATTTATCAAAAAATGTGCGATGATGCAACAGGTATAGTTTCCAATATAGAAGAAAGAGAAAGTAATTTTAGAGAATATATAGAAACATCAAAAACTTTGATTGATAATTTAACTCAAATTTTTATCACTACTTATCAAGGGTATAAAAATGAATTTGATGTTTTTGTAAATAATCATTTGCAAAATTTACATACTCAAAAAGAAGAATATAAACAAGAACTTGATGCAAAAAAAGAAGAATGTAAAGTCGAACTTGATGCAAAAAAAGATGAGTGTTTGGAAGAGATAGATGCAAAGGCTATTGATTATGATATAGTGAGTATAAAAGAAGACGTTGTAAATTTGAAACCTAGGGTTGAGGCTTTAGAGTTTGACAAGGTAAACAAAGATGCTAAGATTGATATACTAGAAAACGCTATTAATGCAAATACTCAAAAAATAGAACAAACAAAAGAAGAGCTTTTAGAAAATGTAGAAACTACAGAGCAAAAATTACAAAAAGAAATAACAAATATTAACGAACAACTAAAAACAAAAGTTTCTATAGAAGGAAACAAGACAATAAACGGAAATATAACTTTAAGTGGTGCTTTAACGGCAAATGGAAATACTACTTTTAAGCTTATTCCAAATTGTGCAGTTAATCCAACAGCTGATAATCATTTAGCTAGAAAGTGGTATGTAGATTATGGTGGTGGTATTAAAAATTTAGGAACAGTAGGTTCAACAAACATAGACTTAAGACAAGCTCAACATTTTATTTTAACAGCAAATGCAAATACAGAGTTGGGCATAGCTAATTGGGGCGGGGCAGGTAAAAGTGGAACCATAACCATAAATAATTGTCAAAACATAAAATCTTTTAAAGCACCATTTAAATTTAGAATAGCACAAAGTGGTTTTAGTGGAACTGAGACCTTTGCTTATTTTTGCATAGCAGCAAATAACATCAGATTAGTAAGGTCTTAATATGAATACTCTAATGCTTGCAAATTCAATATTTCAAGTTAATTTACCTCCAGAACTTGGCGGAGGCGTGGCTAATTATAATTATATGTTTAGTTTAAATAATCTAGTAAGACCTAATGAATATGTTGTGCCTGCTAATTTAGCAAATAAAGAAGTTTTAGTTGTAGGAGAAGTTTGGTCTGCAAACAACATGAATAATAAAACTTCAGCAAATTCTATTGATATAACTTGGAATAATTATGCTAATTCGCATCGTTTTTATGGTCCATCAAGATCATACACAGCTAATAAAAAAATACCCGTAAAAGCAAAAATAAAATTTGGAGCTATAAACTCAAATAAAATTAGATTTTCTTCATATCAAACAGGTAGTCACAACGCACAAAGAGGGTGGAATACTAGCGATTGTAATTTGCAATGTCGTGGAAACTTGACATTTTATTATAACTAAGGAGGAAAGATGTTTTACAAGATAGATGATAAGGCTTTTTTTAATGAAGATGTGTATTTAAAAAAAGTTATTATTAAAGTAGATGATGAAGAATTAGAAGGGGAAGATACTTATTTTTTAAGTAAATTAAATGATGATGAGCTTAAAGCTCTTGGTTTTGCTAGAGTGAGTGAACAAGAATTGCCAAGTTTTGATGAAAAAAGCCAAGAGCTTGTTAGAAAAGAAGAATTTGATGAGCTAAGTAATATCTTTCATATAAAATACGAAGTACGCCAAAAAAGCTTAGAAGAACTAAAAACAATTAAGCTTGATGAAATAAGAGCTAAAAGAGATGAAGCTTTAGAAAGTGGACTTATTTATAATGAGCATGCTTTCCAAACAAGAGAAAAAGACAAACTCAACATCAATGGAGCTGTAACTAATTTAATGCTTGATATGCAAAGTGGAACTAACTCAATCTCTGAAATCATTTGGATTGATGTAAATGACGAAAAAGTAACTTTTACACCACAAGATTTTTTAAAATTTGCTTCAAGTGTAGCTTTTCATACCCAAGAAATTACATTTAAAGCAAATATTTTAAAAGAAAGAATAGAACAAGCTGAATCTGAGCAAGATTTAGAAGCTATTGTTTGGGAGGATTAATATGTCACATTTAGAAAATTCAGCCAATATAGCTTTATTTGGAGGTTCTTTTATCTTAGCTTTTTTCTTTCAGTTTTTAGCATATACTGGTATTAAAGAAGCTCAAGCTTTTACTTTGTTTATTATTTTTATATTTTCAGCAATAGTAGGTTTTTGCAGAACTTTAGCTTTAAATGAAAGTGTTAAGGCTTATACCTTTTCTGATCTTTTGTCAAAGTTTTTAATGCTAGGAATACCTTTTATGTTTGCTTTGGGTGCAAAGCAAATAGATGCTTTATATTATTTTGTAGATTATAGTTTTAGCTTCTTGATTTTAGGAGAAATCCTTTCTGTAATGATTAATATTCAATGTATAAAAACAAGAAAAGCAATAGCTGAAGTAGATATTTACAATATTGCAGTTGAGAAAATAAAGAATTTTTCAAGCGGTTTTTTAAAAACAAATACTTATATAAAAGAAGAAGAAAAGGGTAGGCAAGATGATAAGAAAAACACTTAAAAGGGTTATAGTTAAACCTTTTGGCAAAGATAGATTTGAAGTTGTAAAAGAATTTGAAGTTAGTTTGTGTGGTTTAAATTTTATCGTGCCAAAAGGCTTTATTAGCGATGGTGCTTCAGTACCACGCATTTTTTGGAGTATTTATCCTCCATATAAAAGTGAGTACTTTAGTGCTAGCATCGTGCATGATTATTTATGCCAAAAAGCATATTCAAAAGATGATTATAAGCTAGCAGATAAAGTTTTAAAAGAAGCTATGAGTGAGCTTGGTTGCTCTAAAGTAAAGACTTTTATTTTTTATCATGCGTGCAATACATTCCATGTGGTTAAATGTTTTTTGAAAGGAATAAAATGAGTTTAGAACAAGTTATTCAAACACAAAATGAAAGCTTAAATGAGCTTAAAAACAAAATGGAAAAATTGGTGCAATTTTATGAAAATGGTAAGATAGATAAAGAAGAATTGATAAAAATCATAAATGAAGAGCTAGATAAGATAAATCTAGATGATAGTATAAAAGATGGTATTTTATCTTATATTACAGAAAATCAAGCTAGTTTAAAAGGCGAAAAAGGCGATACCGGAGAAGATGGAAAAAGTGCTTATGAAATTTGGCTTGGCAAAGAAGGCAATGCAGGAAAAAGTGAAGATGAGTTTTTAGCTTCTTTAAAAGGCGAAGGTGTTTCCAAAGAAGAATTACAACCTATAGTGGAAGAAATTGTAAGTAATCTACCACAAAAAGATGCAGGTTTTATCACTTCTTATGAGTTGCCAAATCCTGATATAAAAGCTGAAGTTGGAACACTAATAAATTATGTTAATGAGGAAAGCTCTACTATTTATTTATGCATAAGAAATCAAGGAAAAGGTTCAGTATGGCTTGATTTGTTTTCTAAGAAAAAGTTAGCTAATGAAGAATATACAAAAATAAAATTTAAAGTCCGAACTTTATCAGGGCAATATGGTGGTTGTTTGAGTGATGTGTTATTTGCTTTTTCTAACGGCTTTGCTCATACTGTAAAACTTGATGAGAGTTTAAGCACAAATTATGATGAAGGTAATTTTATTATACAAAAAAGTGGTTTAGGTGGAACTTCTAATGCCGCACAACCACAAAGAATAGATTGTCTTTCTCAAGTATTAACTAAAGATGAAGTTTTAGGAAAAATTAAAACAACTGGTATTTATAGATCTACTCATAATATCCATCAATCTTTAATGCGTTATTTTAATTTTGACAATACTGCTGCAAGTGGTCAATCTTGGACAACTTGTAGCTTATGGAATTCAAATGGAGAGTATGAGGTAGAAATCATACTTTTTAACGATGAAGTTCCTAATAAATTTTTTGCAAGAGGCACTGGGTATTATGGACAAGTTTATATACATAGTTTAAGTGTTGAAAAGATTATCGCAAAAGCTGATGTAATTAAAGAGATTATTCCTTATGAAGTTCAAGTTTTACCACCTTTTGGCACTGCCAAAGAAAATGAAAATCACGCTGGGTATATTTTTGAAAATGCAACTCAAGCTGAGTTCAATAATCAAACAAATACAAACAATAATGAAAATAATCTTTATAGAGATTATGGGAGATATGCAAATTTGTTTTTAATTACACCAAAAGGAGAATAAATGAAATTAAAATTAACTAGAAAGTATTTAAGAAATACTTGTGTCATAGGAGAGTTTAAAGTCTTAGATGAAAAAGAAAATATTCTTTTTGAATGTTTTTCTTTAGAAGAAGATAAAGAAGGGATTGAAAGAGAAAAAGACTTAAGAGTTCCTGCGGGAGTTTATAATCTAAAAAGACATACATTATCTAGTTTTAATGATAAAGGTAAAAGGGTAGTAGCAGGAGTTAAGGTTTTAAACGATGATGATAGCGTTGTAAATATCTACAACGATGATGTACCTTTTGATAGACACATTTTAATACATTGGGGAAATACAGACAAAGATACAAAAGGTTGTATTTTACTAGGTTTAACTAAGAGTGATGAAAGTATAAGTCAAAGCAGACAAGCTTGTAAAGAATTATATGACTTGTTATATCAGCAAGATTTATCAAATATAAAATTAGAAATCACAAATAAATTTTAGAAAGGAGATAAAAGTTTAAGTAGGCCAAAGGTGGTATTCTAGCTCCCCT
>NZ_JAKMSX010000006.1:0-138216 GCF_025772865.1 Campylobacter sp. CNRCH_2014_2452 | reverse complement strand
TCTTAGAAGAAATTATCTTCTAAGAAAGAGAATGTTTATACAGCGCCTTTTGGAGCTGTAAATGCTGTTATTTTAGGCGGTAATCCCTTATATTTTTCTATATTTACTAAGCCTGTATGAGAAATGTTTCCGTTTGCTAATTCAGAAGTTGGCATATCAATAGTTAAGACATTTACATTTCCGTATTTGCACATTCCTTCATCATTTGGATCATACCAGCCACCTTCGCATAATCTTACAACATTTGGCATAATATCTTTAGTTACCACAGCACCTGCGAGAACTTGACCTCTTTTATTGAAAACTCTTACAATATCACCATCTTTGATTCCAAGTTTTTTAGCATCAATAGGATTGATTAAGATAGGTTCTCTATCATTTACTGCATATTTTTCACGCAATAAGGTATGGCACATTTGAGAGTGAAGCCTATCTGTTGGATGATTAGTTAGTAGATGAAAAGGTGTTTCCTTGGTAGCATTTCCTAACCATTCTATCGGCTCCATCCACATTGGATGTGCTTTGCAGTCTTTATAGTTATACTTTTCGATAGTTTTTGAGTAAATTTCTATCAAGCCTGATTCGGTGCCTAGAGCATTTAAGATAGGATCTTCAATAAATTCAGAAAATCTCACCCATTCCATACTTTCTATAGTTGGAGAAAAAGTTATAGGCTCATTTTTAGCCCAAAATTCTTCAAAACTTGGCATTTTTGGTTCAAATACATCCCCATAAGCTTGAGTTTGTTTTAAAGCGCTATTGTAGTATTCTTTAATAAAATCTTTTGCTTTTTTACCATTTTCGGTATAAGCATTAAATACATCATCTCCATACACTTTACAAATATCAGCAAAAATTTCATAGTCATCTTTGCTCTCGCCTATTGGTAATACTGCTTGCTTCATTGGAGCTATATTCATATTAGAATAATCTCCACTCATGGTAATATCATCTCGTTCATAAGAACTTGTGGTAGGCATTACAATATCTGCCATTTTCGCAGTTGGAGTCCAATAAATTTCATTTACAACTATAGTTCTTGGTTTTTGCCATGCTTTGATGTTAGTGTTTGTATTTTGATGATGAACTAATGGATTTCCACCTGCCCAATAAATAAAGTCAATATCAGGATAGGTTATTTTAGAACCATTATTGTCTATAACTTTCCCAGGATTTAATAAAGCATCAGCTATTCTAGCTACAGGAAAAGAATAACTAGCAGTATTTTGTAGCCATTCAGCACCACCTTGAGATTCTCCATTTTTTGGCATACCTTTAAATTTACCATTTTCCCAAATTCCCACAGCTCCTGCTGTAATACCTCCTATAACACCACCTTTGCATGATGGAACACCGCCATTACTATAGTGATAACTTAAGCCAAATCCACCACCTTTAGTGCCAATTTGACCAAGCATTGAAGCTAGGGTTATTAACATCCAATGAGGTTGCTCGCCATGATGAGCTCTTTGCATGCCCCAACCACTCATGATCATAGTAGGGTTATCATAAAAACTTTCAGCTAGTGTTTTGATGATTTTTTCATCAATTCCACAAATTTTACTTGCCCATTTTGTATCTTTTTTAATGCCATCATTCTTGCCATCTAAATAAGCTTTGAACTTATCAAATCCACTTGTATAATTTTCTAAAAATTCATAATTGACTTTATTTTTTTCGATCAAATGACTAGCCATGCCTATCATCATAGCAACATCTGTATTTGGTTTTGGAGAGATCCATTGTGCATTTAAAAATTTAGCAGTTTCGGTTTTTATAGGATCTATACAAATAACCTTGATTTTACTATTTTTTAATTTTTCAAAGTAAGCAAGACCTCTTTGATCGTTTGAAGTCCAAGCTATTCTTAAAGTAGCGATAGGATTAGCACCCCAAATAACTACTATTTTAGAATGTTCTAAAATGTTTTCCCATGAAGTTTGCTGTTCATATACTTCAATAGAGCCTACAACATAAGGCATTATTATTTGAGAAGCTCCGGTTGAGTAATCTCCGGTAGTCCCTACAAAACCACCTGTGACATTTAAAAATCTATGGAGCAATATTCTACAATTTTGCATATTTCCACTAGATTTCCATCCGTAGCTTCCACCAAATATAGCTTGAGTTCCTTTTTGCTCTCTTGTTTTTTTAAGTTCTTTTGCTATAAGTTTTATAGCCTCATCATAACTTACACGCACAAATTCATCTTTTCCTCTAAGTTCAGGTTTTGGACTGTCGGGATTTTCAAGATAGCTTTTTCTAACATAAGGATATTTCACGCGTGATTTGTAGATCATATCTGCTGTATAGTGTTGTAAAGGATTGTCAATTTGTGTTACTTTTTCCCATGGCTCACTTTTAATTACCACACCATCTTTAATGGTAAGTTTTAAAATTCCCCAATGTGCTGCTGTTATCACACTTCCATTTTTTACTAAACCAGAATTTATTTGAGAAACTTCTATATTTTTACTTATGGCTAAACTAGGAGCTAAAGGCAACACGCTTAACCCTGCTCCGATTTTTAAAAATTTTCTTCTATCAAGTCCCATTTTATTTTACCTCCTTAAAATCTTTTGCATTTTTTTGCAAATACTGTATTACTAGCCAATGATCTTTCTTATCAATTCCTGTTCTATTTACCATTGATCTAAAAGTAGCAGGCCAGCCATTAGCACTAAATTCACTTTCTTTATGAACGCTATGACAAATTCCGCAATTATTCATATAAAGCTCTTTAGCTTTTATAAACATTTCTTTGTTGCTTTTTGCAAAATCTTTCTTGTCAGTCCAAACTTCTATGGTGGCTTTATCCCATTTTCCATTTTTGCTTTTAGTATAAGTTTTAAAATCAAGTTTTGTATTTTTAGAAAATGCAGCAACTATGATTCTTTGACTATCGTTGTAATAAAGCACAGAAGGCGAAGCAGGATTAACATAGCCTGTGATCTTGACCAAAACTTTATTTCCATCAGTTTTTAATACTTCAAAAGGATTTGTGGGTAGCAATCTACCAACAGCTTTTGTGTCATTTTTGCTTAAATAAAGTGAGCTTACTTCACTTGTAAAAAATTCATTTTTAGCGCAAACAAAAGAAACAAGCGCTAAACAGAAAACTAAAATTTTTCCCATTTTGCCTCCTTGATATTTTTAATATAAACTTATTGTATAACTTTAGTATTAAAATTTTCTTAGTATAAAAATATAAAAAATGCAATAATAAATATTATCTAATAATTTTTTATTAATTTTTAATTTATTTGTTTTTATATTTTCATAAAGTCTTTTCAATCCTTTAAAGTAAATTTTAGTAAAATATAAAATATTCTTTATAAAGGTTAAAAATGCACTTTACTTTGCTAAATGAAAAAGATTTTTTCAACCCCTACTACCGCAAAAAGCAAATTACACAAAATGAATTTGACACTTTTAGCAAGGCTTTAATGCAGTATTTAGAAAGGCTTGAAAGCTCACAAAGTGAAAATGAAGATTATCTTGTAGCTAACACACTTAGTCCATTTTTAACCACTCTAAATTTCAAAACCCACATCAAAACCAAGCAAAAAGGCAAAAGCGAGATTGATTTAGCCATTACTAAAGATGAGCTTAGCAAAGACTTAGAAGTTCTCATCGAAGCTAAAAAGCCCAACTCAAAAGAATTCATCATCCACGCAAAGCCAAATTCCAAAGCCTTGCATGAAGCCATTTTGTATTATTTTAGAAATAGAGAGCATAGCTTTAGTTTGAAATTTATCATCATCACAGACTTTTATAAATTCTACATTTTCAAAGCTAGTGAATTTGAAGAGCTTTTTTATAAAAACACAAGCTTTAAAAAGCTTTTTGAAGAATTTCAAAGCCCAAATTCACTTTTTAAAGGCAACACTGATGAATTTTACAAAGAAGCAAGCAAACTCATAGAAAATTCCAAAGAAAGCTTAAAAGGCTTTTTTATCGATTTAGCCTTTTTAAAAGACAAGCAAAAGTCAAATTTCAAAAACCTAGCAAGCATTTTTAAAACCTTTCATAGAGACTTTTTGCTAAATGAATTTAGCCCAAATGACGCAAACTCACTAAACAACGCATTCTATAAAGAGCTTTTGTACATCCTAGGTTTAAGCGAGAGCAAACAGCTTTCTAAATTCATCATCACACAAAGTGAGCAAAGCAAACAAGCCCAAGGCACGCTTTATCATCTCATAGCGAGCAAACTTCCAAAGCATGACTTTGAAGAGGTGTTAAAATTCATCATACTTTGGCTAAACCGCATTTTATTTTTAAAGCTTATTGAGTCTAATTTAGTTAGATTTAATGATGATAAAACCCTTAAATTTCTAAACTATGAAAAAATTCCAAATTTTACTACCCTTTCACACCTTTTCTTTGATATCTTAGCTAAAGAAAAACACACAAGGACGCAGAGTAAATTTAGCTATTTGCCTTATTTAAATTCATCACTTTTTGAAAAACAAGCCATCGAAAAAACTACACTAGAAATCGCTACTTTGGAAAACGATGCTTTGCTAGAGTATCACCCACACACGCAGTTAAAAGATGACAAAGGCAAAAGCAAAAAAGGTAAAGTAGGTTTGCTTGAGTATTTGTTTGAGTTTTTAGACAGCTTTGATTTTGGAGCAGATGAGCAAAGCGAAGAACTCATCAAACAAAAAGAACTCATCAACTCAAGCGTTTTGGGAAATGTCTTTGAAAAACTAAATGGCTACAAAGAAGGTAGTTTTTATACCCCAAGCTTTATCACTTCATATATGTGTAAAGCAAGCATAGAAAAAGTCGTGCTTGATAAGTTTAACCATACTTTTAAGCTAAATGCCACCAAGCTAAGCGAGCTAAGAACCCAGCTACGCCAAGAAAAAATTTCTCAAGAGCAAAAACTAGCTTTGCTAAATTCCATACGCATTTGCGATCCTGCAGTGGGAAGTGGGCATTTTTTAGTTTCAGCTTTAAATGCCATGCTTATGGTGCATTATGAGCTTGGTTTGTTTGAAGAGGACTTTTACCTAAGCGTGCAAAATGATGAAATTTTAGTGCAAAATCACAAAGGTCAATTTTTAGAGTATAAACGCCCTGATTTTGACAAAGACAAAACCCACCTTTGCCAAAAAGAACTTTTCGAGCGTAAAAAAGACATCATAGAAAACAACCTTTTTGGAGTAGATATCAACCCAAATTCATGTGAGATCACTAAACTAAGACTTTGGATAGAGCTTTTAAAACACAGCTTTTATGAAAGCTTTGATGATACAAACTATCATGATCTTAAAACCCTGCCAAACATTGATATCAACATAAAATGCGGGAATTCGCTTATAAGTTATTTTGAAATTCACAAAAGCCTTTCTCACTACCCAAACATCAAAGAACGCATGGATAAATACAAACGCATAGTCAAAGACTACAAAGAAGGCTTTTACACCGATAAAACTCTCATCGCAAAAGAGATCAAAAACCTCAAAGAGTCTTTTAAAAATTTCTGCTTAAAAGACAAATTTGCCAAAGAAATCAAGCAACTTACCAACGGCGCTAATGAATACTCTAAAAAATACGGCGATTTTTTAGCACAAGATGAAAAAGATGAGAACTTTAGAGTATTTTTCTCTAAAAATATGTTTGAATTTGATTTTGATGAAAGTGCTGCTAAGAAAGAATTTAAAAAGCTTAAAAAGCTTTATGAGAGTATATTTGACTTAGAAAGTGCAAATCCTTTTGAATGGCGTTTTGAATTTAGCGAAGTGCTTGATGAGGGCGGGAATTTTCAAGGGTTTGATCTCATCATCGGTAACCCACCTTACATCAGACAAGAAGACATCAAAGAGCTAAAGCCAAATTTAGCTAAAAACTATAAAGTATATAAAGGCACAAGCGACATTTATACTTACTTTTATGAGCTTGGGTTTAATGTGCTAAAGCAAAATGGTGTTTTGTCATTCATCACTTCAAACAAATACACAAGAGCAGGTTATGGAGAGCCTTTGCGTGAATTTTTGCTTAAAAATACCACACTTTTAGAATACATCGATCTAAATGGCATAAAAGTCTTTGAAAGTGCTACGGTAGATACTTCTATACTAAGCTTTGAAAAAGCAAAAACTAAAGATAATAGCTTCAAATACCTAGCCCCAAACACCGAGCTTTTAAAAGAAAATGACTTTAGCATAGAAAGCATTTTAAATTTTAACAAAATCGCACAAAATTCTTTAAGTAAAGAAAGCTTTACTTTTAACGATGAAAGCACAAATACACTAAAAGCAAAGATAGAAAAGCACGGCACTCCGCTTAAAGACTGGCATGGGCTTAATATAAACTATGGCATAAAAACGGGCTATAATGAAGCCTTTATCATCACTACTGAAAAAATAGATGAAATTCTAGCTAAATGCAAAGATGAAGCCGAAAGAGAACGCACCGCCAAACTCATACGCAAAATGCTACGCGGTAGAGATATAAAAAGATATAGCTATGAATGGGCAGGGCTTTGGGTGATCAACACTCACAATGGCTATAAAAGCAAAAGTGGAGAAAAGATAGAAGCGATAAACATAGATGAGTACCCTAGTTTAAAACAGCATTTAAAGCCGTATTATAAAACTTTAGAAAAAAGAACTGACAAAGGAAAAACACCTTATAACCTTAGAAATTGTGCTTATTTGGAGGAATTTGAAAAAGAAAAGATAGTGTATAGTGAAATAGTAAGAAAACCACAATTTTATTTAGATACAAAGTCAAATTTTTACGCAGAAGCAACAAGTTTTATTTTAACAGGGGAAGATCTAAAATATCTCATTGCTTTTTTAAACAATGATTTTGTGGCTTTTATATTTAAAACATTTTATGCCGGTGGAAACTTAGGTGAAAATGGGCTTAGATATAAAAAGGCATTTTTAGAAAGACTTCCTATACCAAAAATAAATTCTAAAAATGAAAAACTAGCAAACGAGCTTATAAGCTTAGTTGATGAGATTTTAAATTTAAAAGAACAAGACAAAAAAGCAAATACCAAAACCCAAGAAGATAAAATAAACTCTATCGTTTATAAACTTTACAACCTAAACGAAGAAGAAATAAAAATAATCGAAGGCAAGTGATGGGAGAAATATTAGAAGTAAAAGTAGGTAAATTGATTTCTATTCAAGAAGAAATAGGACTAGAAAGAGTTGCATTAAAAATTATATGTAATTATAAAAATAAATCATGTAAAAAATATTTATATGCAGATAAATATAATCATTTTTCAACACATTTTATATATGAAACAATAAAAAATCATGAATATTTAAAAGAAATAATATGTAAGCACATAATTAATAATATTATATTTTATAAAGTTTTAGTTCCTATAAAAATCTTAGGAAGTAATGAATATTTAACTCCTGATGATTTTAATGAATTTGAAAAACAATACAATACTAAAATAAATGATTTAAACAAAATTATGACAAATAAAAAATTTGTAGGTGTTGAGAAAAAATTCTACACACATGGCACTGCAGATAATAATTTAAAGTTTAAAACTATTTTTATGAACAATTTTTCAATTTTTGGATTTTTTGATGGTGAAATTGATATTAGTGAAAGTGTTTTTTGTAAATCATGTTCTTATGATGGATTTTTAGAAAGTAATAGTAGTTTTATTGCTGAAAATTGTACTTTTATAGATAATGCAGATTTTAGAATTTTATTAAAAAACAAGCATTTAAATAATGTTTCATTTAAAAATTCTATTTTTACAAAGAAATTATTTTTTTCAAAAATAAAATTTTTAGAAAATACAAATTTTTCTAATTGTCATTTTAAAGATTATGCCGATTTTCATGAGTGCGAATTTGAAAAGACAGCTAGTTTTTATGGAGCTACATTTGATAAAGCTCCGAATTTTTCTCAAGCGATTTTTAAAGGAAGTTTAAATGCTGTCAATACAAATTTAAATTTTACTTTTGATAATTTGCAAGAAAAAATCAAACAAGAATATGAGGATTTTAATAAAAATGAGAGAGATAAAAAACCTTTAGATAAATTTGCAAATGATTTTAGAGATTCTTTTAGGGTTTTTAAAAATGCATTGATAAAAGATAATAATCTTTTAGACGCTTCAAATTTTCATAAATACGAGCTTTATTGTAAAGAGTTAGAACTAAAAAATAAAAAAGATAAAACCTTTAAAGATGTGGTGGATAAATATCAGCTTTTCTTTTATCGCAAACTTTGTGATCATCATACAGACTTGCTAAAGGTGTTTCATAATCTACTTATAATCATCATGCTTTTTAGCGTTTTTTCTTTTGCACTTGATAAATTTAAACAACCTAGCATAGAAAATAATGCAAAATATCATATCGTTCAAGTAGATACTAACGAAAGTTATATCTTTAAAGAATACAATAAAACGACTTATAATATCTTTGGTTTAAATATAAACAAAGAAAGTGGCAAGCTAGATGAATTTATAAAAAGCAATTTTGCTTATATATTGATTTTGTTATTTATAGTTTTACCGATACTTTCTTTCAATATTTTTACTAATTTATATATTTTTGTTAGCTTTTTTTATGTGATTTTTAATTTTTTAGATTTTGTAGCTTTGTATACACATATTGCTATTATAAGTCTTTTTGTATTTTTTGTATTGAAATTTATTTTACTTGATGATAAGCAAGAAATTATAAGAAAAATCATCATTGGTGTTTCTTATATAGTTTGTATTTTTGCACTACTTGCAAAACCTAGTTTAATGCTTCCTGTGTTTGGAAGCTTTTTGGAAAAAGGCACCAACGCCACTTATCCTTTACTGCTTAGTTTATCAGTGGTATATTTTATACTTGTAGCTTTAGTGATATTCTCGCTCCAAAAAACAGCACGCAAAAACTCCATAGTGCCAAGCTGAAAGCAAAATCATGCTTTTAGCTTTAAAGTATGATGAAAAATTTGATTTAAAAATACTTTTGATATAAATATTTTTATTATATTTATATTTTGTTTCAAATATAAACAATACTTTATATTTCATTTGTAAAGTGTAAATTTTTGTTTTTATTAAAAGAGAATTTTTATACTAAATGTTACTCTTATACCCATATAGTTAATTTTTTCTAACAAAAATACACAAAAATAAAAATATTTGTTAAGCTAGATATTGGAAATTTTTATCAAAAGGAAAAATATGTGGCAACAAATATATAATCCATTTGACAACATACTTTTAAGTGCTTTGGTGGCTTTTTTGCCTATTTTGTGCTTTTTGCTTTCTCTTGTAGTTTTCAAACTCAAAGGCTATCAAGCAGGCTTTTTAACTCTTATTTTATCAAGTGTTGTGGCATTGTTTGCTTATGATATGCCGTTTTCTTTATTAGGTGCTAGCTTTATACAAGGTTTTGCAAATGGTATTTGGCCTATAGCTTGGATCATCATCGCGGCCATATTTTTATATAAACTTTCTATCAAATCAGGCTCGTTTGAAGTGATAAAACAAAGTGTTATGAGTATCACTCCAGATCATAGAATTCAAGTGATTTTGATTGGATTTTGTTTTGGTTCTTTTTTAGAAGGTGCTATAGGTTTTGGAGGGCCAGTGGCTATTACCGCTGCATTACTTGTAGGACTTGGGCTTAGGCCATTATACGCTGCAGGACTTTGTCTCATAGCCAATACCGCTCCGGTAGCTTTTGGAGCAGTTGGAATTCCTATTATAGCGATGAGTAATCTAGCAGGTATAGAACAGCACGGTGTTTCAGCTATGGTGGGTAGAATGCTTGTGCCTCTTAGCTTGACTATACCATTTTTTATAGTATTTTTAATGGATGGTTTAAAAGGGGTTAAAGAAACCTTTCCTGCTATTTTTGTCGCAGCCGTTTCTTTTACTGCTACACAATTTTGGAGTTCAAATCATTTAGGTGCAGAGCTTCCAGATATTATTTCAGCGGTTGTTTCTTTGTCTATTACTACGATATTTTTAAAATTTTGGAAGCCAAAAAATATTTTTAGATTAGATGATGTAAAAGACTTTGAAAACTCACAAAAGCTAGAATTTAAAAAAGTATTTTTAGCTTGGATTCCTTTTATACTTTTGATTATTTGTATTATTATATGGACGCAACCTTGGTTTAAGGCTTTATTTGCTAAAGATGGAATATTAAATTTTATGCAATTTACTTTGAAATTTAATGAAGCCTTAGGAGCTATCATAAGTCCTGATATAGTTAATCCACAAATCACAAAAACAATGATTCCATCACATACTATAGATTTAGTAGCACAAGCAGGAACTGCTATTTTAGTGGCTGCTTTAATGAGCATTGTTGTGTTGAAAATAAAAATCAACGAAGCTACCGAGTGTTTTTGGGAAACTTTAAAAGAAATGGCCACTCCATGCTTAACTATAGGCTTAGTAGTTGCTTTTGCCTTTATAGCTAAAAATAGCGGTATGAGCACTACTTTAGGACTTGCTTTTTCAAATACAGGCGATGCTTATGCATTTTTTTCTCCTATCATAGGATGGATAGGTGTGTTTTTAACAGGTTCTGATACTAGTTCAAATTTGCTTTTTGGGACATTACAGCAAGTTAGTGCTCAAAAATTAGGAATTTCAGAAACTTTATTTTTAGCAGCAAATTCTGTTGGTGGAGTTGTGGGTAAAATGATATCTCCTCAAAGTATAGCGGTAGCTTGCGCAGCAGTTGGACTTGTAGGAAAAGAATCTGAATTGTTTAGATTTACTTTAAAATACTCAATAGGTTTTATAATTCTAATAGGAATTTGGACTTTTGTTATAGCATTTTTCTTTCACGGGATCATCCCTGAAGCAGTGCTTTTAAAATAAGGATTGATGATGAAAAAAGTGTATTTATTTGCTACTTGTTTGGGTAGTGCGATAATGCAAGAAAGTGTTTTAAACGCGGTTAGACTTTTAAGAAGAGAGGGGGTTGAGGTTATATTTAAAAAGCAGCAAACTTGCTGCTCTCAACCCTCATTTAATTCAGGGTATTTTAAAGAAAGTAAAAATATAGCTTTGCATAATATAAAACTTTTTACTCAAGATTATCCTATAGTAGTGCCAAGCGGTTCTTGTGCGGGGATGATGAGTCATGATTATTTAGAGCTTTTCAAAGATGATGAGTATTTTAACTTGGTAAAGGAATTTAGCTCTAGAGTGATTGATCTTAGTCAGTATTTAGATGAGGTTTTAAAGGTTGATTATGAAGACAAAGGCGAACCTATAAAAGTGACTTGGCACTCTAACTGCCATGCATTAAGAATTCAAAAAAGCATACAAGCGAGCAAAAATTTGCTAAAAAAACTCAAAAATGTGGAATTAATTCCTCTAGAATTTGAAGAAGAATGCTGTGGTTTTGGAGGAACTTTTTCTGTGAAAGAGCCTCAAATTTCAAACTCTATGGCACAAGAAAAAATCAAAGATATCCAAAATACAGGCGTAAAATATGTATTAAGTTCTGATGGTGGGTGTTTGATGAATATTGCAGGCACGATGAGTAAAATGGGGCTTGATATAAAAGGAATTCATTTGTATGATTTTTTAAACAAGCGTCTTGAAGGAGTTGCGATATGAAAATGACACATGAACAAATTGTGGATGTGAAAATTCATGATAAGCAAATGCGAGAGAATTTAAGATCTGCCATGCATACTTTGCAAAAAAATCGTTTAAAAGTTATAGATGAGAAATTTAATGATTGGCAAGGACTAAGATCTAAAGCTAAGCAAGCTAAAAACAATGCTTTATCAACTTTACACGATAGGCTTTTAGAATTTGAACAAAATGCCACTAAAAATGGCATAAATGTCCATTGGGCGAGTTCTGATGAGGATGCCTGTGAGATTATATATGAATTAATGGTAGAAAAAAACATCGGTAAAATTCTAAAAGGTAAATCTATGGCTAGTGAGGAAATAGGTTTAAACCACTACCTAGAATCCAAAGGCTTAAAAGCCATAGAAACAGATTTAGGCGAACTTATATTGCAGTTAAATGATGAAACTCCCGTGCATATTGTAGTTCCAGCGGTGCATAAGAACCGCTATGAAATCGGTAAAATTTTTCAAGAAAAATTAGGCTCTAATTTAGAAAGTGAGCCAGAAAAGCTAAATTCTATTGCAAGAAAGCATTTAAGAGATGAATTTGAAGGACTTAAAATGGGGCTTAGCGGAGTAAATTTTGCTATGTCTAAAGAAGGCGCTTTTTGGCTTATAGAAAATGAGGGAAATGGTAGGATGTGCACCACAGCAAGTGATATACATGTAGCACTTTGTGGTATAGAAAAAGTTATGGAAAGCTTTGAAGATGCTGCCACTATGGTGTCTTTACTTACTCCATCAGCTACGGGTCAATTTATACCAACTTATAACAATATCATTACAGGACCTAGAAAAAATGGAGATTTAGATGGCCCAAAAGAAGTGCATATTATTCTTTTTGATCATAATAGAAGCAAAATGCTAAATGATGAAGATTATTATGAAGCTTTGCGTTGTATAAGATGTGGGGCTTGTATGAATTTTTGTCCTGTGTATGATAAAATAGGCGGCCATACTTATCAAAGTGTATATCCAGGGCCGATTGGAGAAGTTATAAGTCCTAATCTTTTTGGTATGCAAGAAAATGGTGATATTCTTACTTTTTGCTCGCTTTGTGGAAGATGTTCTGAAGTTTGTCCGGTAAGAATTCCTCTTGCGGATTTAATACGCAAATTAAGAGCAGCAAAAGTAGGTCAAGGAAGTTTTGATAATATCACTCCAAATACTGCTGAAGCTATGGCATTTAAGATTTTTGAAAAAGTAGCTACAACTCCTATTATTTGGAAAAATACTTTAGCAAATTTACATAATTTTAATTGGCTTTTGCAAAAAGGAAAAAATTCTTTACCAGTAGTTAAAAAATGGAGTGCTTATAAGGAATTTCCACAAATAAAACTTGATCTTTATAAAGAACTTGAAAATATGCAAGGAGTAAAGTGTGAGTAGAATAAATGAAATTTCTTCACAAAGCAAAAAAGCTATTTTGGATAAGATTAAAAATACACATTTATCTTTTGAAAAAATTCCGACTATGGATCCTATAGAGCATATCAAAACAAGTGATGATATGTATAGTGAGTTAAAAGAAAAAATGAGTGCAAATAAATACATAGTAGAAGAAAGCTCGTTAGAAAAATTAGAAGAAAAAGTCAATCAAATTGTTAAAAGTTATGGCTATAAAAGTCTTATTTATCCTGATAATTTAAATTTAGATATAAATAAAATTGAAGCCGAAAAAAAGACTTGTTTTAATCAAGAGATTGAAAAAATACGAAAAGAAGTTTTTCATAGTGATTTTTCTATCATCCAAGCAAGAGTTGGAGTAAGCTCACATGGCGTTGCTTTAGTTTTGTCTGATAAAACTCAACCAAGAATGCTTTCTTTGGCTCCTATGCTTTGTATTGTTTTATTAAAAAAAGAAAATATTGTAAAAAGCATTAGCCAAGCATTGAATTTAGTAAAAGAAGAAAATGAAATTTTACCTAGCAATATTTTGTTTATAGCAGGGCCATCAAGAACTGCAGATATTGAACTTATCACTGTTTTTGGAGTTCATGGATCTCAAAAGGTTCATATTATACTTTATTGATTTATTTAGAATTTGCACTTAGTGTAAATTCTAAAATCACCTTCAAATCAAAAATTAACTTCTTGGTTTTTAAAACATTAATTAAATTATATTTTTATCAACCTTTGCTATTTTATTGATTTTAGTTGTATTTAAGATATTTTTTGACATAGTAAAAAAGGTATTAACTTAAATTTTAAAACTATAAAAAGGAAAATCATGTTAAAAACAAGTTTTAAAAAGGCAGTATTTTTACCAAGTATTAGTATTATAGTTGTTTTAAGCCTTAGTTGTATTTTCTTGCCTAAACTTACAAATGATTTTATCAATCATATAAAAAGTGGAATTTTTGCAAATTTTTCATGGTTTTATATATTAAGTGTGAGCTTTTTTGTGTGTTTTATGCTCGCACTTGCACTTTCAAAATTTGGCGATATTAAACTCGGCGATGATGATGAAAAACCTCATTTTAAATTTACTTCTTGGCTTGCTATGCTTTTTGCTACGGGTATGGGCGTGGGGCTTATGTATTTTGGTGTGGCTGAACCTCTCATACATAAAAAAGCCTTGCAAACAAGCGATGAAGAAGCTATGCTACATACTATCTTTCACTGGGGAATTCACCCATGGGCTATTTATGGGGTGTGTGCTTTGGCTATGGCGTATTTTGGTTTTAGATATAAAATGCCTCTTAGTTTGCGTAGTGCTTTTTACCCTTTGCTTAAAGATAAAATTTATGGTTTTTGGGGAAATTTGGTTGATATGCTTGCTTTAATTGTTACGGTTTTTGGCATTAGCACCACACTTGGTTATAGTGCATCTCAACTAAATGCGGGCTTTTCAAATTTGGGTATTTTAAACGGACAAAGCTTTTTAGAACAAAGCGTGATTATAATCATCATTATTTCTTTAGCCACGCTCTCATCGATTAGTGGCTTAACAAAGGGTTTAAAAATTTTAAGTGAAGCAAATTTAGTTTTTGCAGTGTGTTTAATGCTTTTTGTGCTTTTTTCAACAAATACCATCCAAATTCTTTCACAATTTAGCTCTAATATTGGAAATTATTTGCAAAATTTAATTTCTTTGAGCTTTAAGACTTATTATTATGAAAAAGAACATATAGAATGGTTTAATAATTGGACTATTTATTATTGGGCTTGGTGGCTTAGTTGGGCGCCTTTTGTGGGCTTTTTCATTGCTAAGATTTCTCGTGGTAGAACGATAAGGGAATTTATTTTTGGCGTGCTTGTAGTGCCTACTAGTTTTAATATACTTTGGTTTAGCATTTTTGGCAATAGTGCTTTAAATTTCAATGATATTTTAAGTCCTTTTACTTCAGCACCTGAAAGTTTGCTTTTTTATTTTTTACAAAATTTTTCTTTTTCTTATTTTAGTTCTTTGCTTGCGCTTTTGGTTTTAGCTTTGTTTTTCATCACTTCAGCAGATAGTGGGATATTTGTGTTAAATTCTTTAAGTAGTGGTGGCGCTCATGAGCCATACAAATGGCAAAATATCCTTTGGGGTTTTGTGCTTGCGCTTTTAGCTACTTCTTTGCTGTATTCAGGCGGCTTGGGAGCGATTTTAAGTATCACTATGATAGTGGCTTTACCTTTTGCATTTTTGCTTTGTTTGATGTGTTTTTCATTGCTTAAAGGCTTAATTGTAGATGTGAATTACTCTTTAACTAAGCTTAGTCAAAGTAGTGTGTATTTTACAGGAGAATTTTGGCAAGAAAGACTTGCTAGAATTTTAAAACAAAGCAAAGAACAAGATATACAAAATTTCTTAAATACCAAAGTTAAAAATGCTATGGAATCACTCAGCCAAAGTCTAAAAAACTACGGCTTGAAAACACAGATCGTTCAAGAAAAATCAAGTATAAGTTTGATTATAAAAAAAGAATTTGCAAAAGATTTTATCTATGGAGTGCAAGTGGTAAAAAAACAAGCAAGCCAAAGCATAATCGATGATAAATTTATGCCAACTTATTCTAAAGAATTTATCTTTGAGCCACAAACTTTCTTTGCTGATTCGCGTAATGGTTATAATATAGAGTATTTAAACGAGCAAGAAATCATCGTAGATATACTAAAGCAATATGAGAGGTATTTGCAACTTTTATTTGATGATAAAAATGAAATTTTTACCAAAGCTTATGATTAAAAAGCGTTATAATTACACTTTATTCTTATAAGAAAGGCCTTTTATGTTGAGATTTTTTTTAATGTTTTTTTGTGCTTTAAATCTTTTTGCTATTACGCCAAAAGATACGATCGTTATAGCAGTGGAAAATGAGCCAGAGCGTATAAATCCGCTTTTTAGTGAAGATCATGATGTGGCAATTGCTCTTGTGTTTTCAGGACTTACACGCTTTGATGAAAATATGAGCTTAGCGCCTGATCTTGCTAGATCTTGGAAAGTTAGTAAAGATGGGCTTGTTTATGAATTTACTTTAAGAGATGATATATTGTGGCATGATGGGACTAAATTTAGTGCCAAAGATGTGGAATTTAGTATAAATGCTTTAAAAGATGAGAAGTTAAATTCACCCTCAAAGGTAAATTTTGACGCAGTTAAAGAAGTAAAAATCATCGATGATTATCGTTTGGCCATCACACTTTCAAAGCCTTTTCCTGCATTTTTAGACGCTTTGAGTGTGGGAATTTTACCAAAACATTTACTTGAAAAAGAAAATTTAAATACTACTAAATTTAATCAAATGCCTATAGGAACAGGACCATATAAGCTAAAACAATGGAAAAAAGGTCAATACATGATCTTAGAAGCAAATGAAAATTATCATTTAGCTAAGGTAAAAACACCAAAACTCATACTAAAACATATTAAAGATCCAAGTATTAGTGCTATTGAGCTTAAAAATGGTTCTATTGATGTAGCTTTAGTTGATTTTGCTCTAGCTTCAAATTTTGCAAATGATAAAAACTTTAAAATGCTTATAGAGCCTTCGGCTGATTATCGTGCTTTGATGTTTAATTTTAATCATGAGTTTTTAAAAGATCAAAATGTGCGTTTAGCACTAAATTATGCTATCGATAAAAAAGCTATTGTGGATTCTCTTTTGCATTCTTTTGGAAAAGTAGCAAATCATCCTTTGGAAAAATCATGGGCAAATCCTAAAGAATTTGCAACTTATACTTATGATGTAAAAAAAGCAAATGAGCTTTTAGCAAAAGCAGGCTTTGTGAAAAACAAAAATGGAATTTTAGAAAAAAATGGCAAAGAATTTAGCTTTGAAATGTATGCTATGAGTGAAGATCCACTAAGAATAGCTTTGGTAAATATCTTACAAAGTGAGTTTTTAAAGCTTGGCATTAAGGCAAAGGCAGTTGCTAAGCCGAGTGGAAGTTTTGACTATACTAAGATTGACAGCTTTTTGGTAGGTTGGGGTAGTCCTTATGATCCTGATTTTCATACTTTTAGAGTTTTTGAAAGCTCTCAAGATAGTGCTTTAAACTCTAGTGGATGGAATTTTGGTCATTATCAAAATGCTAAAGTTGATGAAGCTTTGATAAAAGCTAGAAATTCACTTGATGTAAATGAAAGAAAAAAATACTATAAAGAATTTATTGACGCTTTATATAAAGATCCTGCATTTTTATTTATAGCTTATATTGATTATCCTTTAGTTTTTGCTAAAAATATCCAAGGTATAAAACCTCATATTTTAGGTCATCATGGGGTAGGTTTTACTTGGAATGCTTATGAGTGGAGCAAAAATTAGTGCTAAAACTCATTTTTAAACGCCTTTTATGGGCGTTTTTTTTGATGATTTTTGCAAGTTTTTTATGTTTTGTGATGATTTATCATGCTAAAGGAAGTGTGGTTTTTGCTAGTGTGCCTCAAGGAACTAGCCTTAAAATAAAAGAAGAAATCGAGCATAATTTAAATTTAGACAAGCCTTTATTAGAGCAGTATGAAAATTGGCTTTTTAATGCCATGAAAGGCGACTTTTCCTACTCTTTAATCAGTGGAGAAAAGGTTAGTGAAATTTTAAAAGAAAAACTTCCCTATACCATCATACTAGGAAGTTTGGCTTTTTTTATACTTTTTGTGTTGTCTTTGGTTTTAGCACTTTTTTGCGTTCTTTATAAAGATAGTTTTTTGGATAAAATTATTACCTTTTCAACGATGAGTTTTTTTGCATTGCCTACTTTTTCTTTATCGCTAATGCTTATTTTGGTTTTTGCTGTATTTTTTAAGCTTTTTCCAAGTTCGGCTATTGCTGATATTGGCTTTGAAGATGATGTATTTAATCGTTTGTGGCATTTGTTTTTACCAGTATGTGCTTTAGTGCTTTCACATTTAGCTGTTTTTGTGCGTTTTATAAGGACAAGTTTGATTGATAGTTTAAATCAGGGCTTTATAGAAAGTGCTTTTGCAAGAGGACTTAGTAAAAAAAGAATTTATTTGCATTTTGTATTAAAAGATGCTTTTGCTTCTATACTCGCGTATTTTAGTGCTTCCTTTGTGAGTTTTTTAATGGGAACTTATATAGTAGAAAGTGTGTTTTCTTATGAGGGTGTTGGAAATTTAGTGATTAAAAGTATATTGTTTAAAGACTATCCTGTGGTGCTAGCTGTGGTAATTTTTAGCATTTTAGTGGTAGTGCTTGTAAATTTGATCGTAGAGATAATTTGCAAGATGATTAATCCAAGGTTTGCCAATGCGTAAGTTTTATGTGATGATGATTTTACTAAGTTTCATTTTAGCACTTTTTGTACCTTTAATAAGCTCTTATGATCCTAATTTAGTGGATTTAAGCAAGGCTAAAATAGCCCCAAATTTAAGTCATATTTTTGGCACAGATTTACTTGGTAGAGATATTTTTACGCGTATTTTATATGCCTTGCGTGTTTCTTTATTTGTAGGGGTAATGGCAGCATTTTTTAGCGTGCTTTTTGCTTGTGTTTATGTGTTTTTAACAAGATTTTTTGCTTATGCCTTTTTCGCTAGAGTGCTTGATATGCTTTTGGCTTTACCTTCTTTACTTGTGATTATGTTTTTTCAAAGTTTTTTGGCAGGATCTTTGTGGAGTATGATTTTTATCATCGCTTTGGGGCATTTTGCTTTTGTGGCAAAAGTACTTGATACTCAGCTTAATAAATTTCAAAAACTTGAGTTTTATCAAAATGCTATCATTCTAGGCTCTAGTAAGATGAAAGCTTTATTTAGTGAGCTTTTACCTGCTTGTTGGAATTTGCTTTTTGTGCTTTTTGTTTTAAATATCGCTCATGCTATTACAAGTGAAGCTACTTTAAGCTTTTTTGGCTTGGGTGTAGAGCTTTGGACTCCAAGTTTGGGAAATATGTTAAATGAAGCAAGTAAGGCTGTGTTTTTAGGATTTTGGTGGATGATAGTTTTTCCAGCGGCCTTTATACTTATGCTTATCCTACCTTTGCTTGCTTTGGGTAATGATTTACAAGAAGAGATTAAAGCATGATAGAAATTGCAAATTTAAATCTTAGCTTTAAAGATAAGATCTTATTAAAAGATATAAATCTTAATTTAAAAGATGGTAAAGCTTTGGCTATCATGGGTAAAAGTGGAGCGGGAAAAAGCTTGCTTTTAAAAAGCATGATTAAGCTTTTTGATAAACACTATAAACTCAATGCACAAAAATTTAGGATAGATCAAAAAGATATTTTAATTTTAAAAGAAAAAGAGCTAAATATTTTAAGAACTAAGGTAAATTTACTTTTTCAAGATGTTTATGGGAGTTTTTATCCTCTTGTTGATATAGGGAGTTATTTTAATATAGTTTTAAAAACTCATACTAATTTAAGCACAAAAGAGATTAAAGAGAAGGCCTTTTATTATTTTGAGTGTTTAGGGCTTAAAAATCATGATCTTTTATGGCATTCTTTTATATATCAGTTAAGTGGTGGTATGGCAAGACGCATTCAAATAGCTCTAGCTTTACTAAGCGAGGCTAAGTATTTATTGTGTGATGAGATTACAAGCTCACTTGATAGAGCTAATGAAGAAAAAATCATCGCTATTTTAAAAGAGTTAAAAACACAATTTAAAAATCTCATTTTCATTACTCATGATATAAATTTAGCTAAAGAGCTTTGTGATGAGATGGCTATTATAGAAGATAAAACTTTGATTTATCAAATGCCCGTGAAAGAGTTTTTAAGCAATCCAAAAGGTGTTTTTGCTAAAGAATTGTTAAATTATTTTGAGAATGAGAATGTTTTTAGAAGTTAAAAATTTAAGCAAATCTTATAAATTTAAAAAACATTGGTATTTAAAGGAAGAGGAAATTTTTGTTTTTAAAGATGTGAGTTTTTCTCTAAATCAAAATGAAAATTTATTGCTTTGTGGGGAAAGTGGTAGTGGTAAAAGCACTTTAGCTAAAATTCTTTGTATGCTTGAATGTGCAAATACTGGAGAGGTTTTGTTTGAAAATGAAAATATATTAAATTTAGATTTTAACGCTCAAAGAAAATTACGCCAAAAAATTCAATATATTTTCCAAGATCAAAAGCTAGCTTTAAATCCTTACAAAAGTGCCAAAAGACTTTTGATTGATGTGTATGAAAATTTTAAACTTAAGCCCGATTTTGGAGAACTTTTTAAACTTTTTGATGCTTTTGAGCTTGAAAAAGATATTTTAAATTTAAAACCTTCTAAATTAAGTGGCGGTCAAAGCCAAAGATTAGGTTTGATTAGAGCTTTGCTTTTAAAACCAAAATTGCTTATTTTAGATGAAATCACAGCAGCACTTGATATACCAACTGCTTGTAAAATTCTAAATTATTTATATGCTTTTCAAAAAAAATACGATATTACTTATATTTTTATTTCTCATCAGGAAAAAATCTTACAAGATATTTGCCATAAAAAAATGTATTTATAATAAAGATAAAAACTGTTTCATTTTGAAATACATAAAAATTTATTTTTTTGATAATAAGTTTTTATATAGCTAAATTGAAGTAAAATAAATTTAATTATGCTTAAATAAAAGGTTTATTATGACGCACGCAACTATAGAGCATCAATACTTTGGCATCTTTGCAATGCTTGTTATTGCAAGTGTTATATTTTTTACTTTGGTGTATATTTCTTCTAAAATAGGTTCTAAGCTAGCCTCTCATAATAGAAAAAAACTTGGACTAGGAATTTATGAGTGCGGGCCTATGGCCTCTAAACAAGCAAATAAAATCAATTCTCAATTTTTTGTTTTTGCTTTGATTTTTATTTTGCTTGATATTGAAGTGGTGTTTTTATTTCCTTGGGCGGTGATTTTTAAAGATTTAACCGCAGAACTTTCAAAATATGGCTTATCTTTATTTGCCTTAGTGGAAGTGTTTGTTTTTATTTTATTACTTGCAGTAGGCTTTTTATATGCTTATAAAAAAGGAGCATTTGCATGGCAGAGTATCAAAAAATGAGTAATGCGCCAGTTGTTTTAACTACGGTTGATAAGTTAGTGCAATGGGGTAGAAGTAATTCTTTATGGGCACTATCTTATGGACTTGCTTGTTGTGCTATTGAAATGATGGCAGCAGGTGGTGCAAGATATGATTTTGATAGATTTGGAACAATTTTTAGAGCAAGTCCAAGACAATCTGAAGTAATGATTATAGCGGGTACTTTAAGTAAAAAACATGCTGAATTTACAAGAAGACTTTATGATCAAATGCCTGATCCTAAATGGGTTATTTCTATGGGTTCTTGTGCAAATACCGGTGGTATGTTTAATACCTATTCTACTGTCCAAGGAGTGGATAGAATTATTCCTGTTGATATTTATGTACCAGGCTGTGCCCCGCGTCCTGAAACTTTTCAATTTGCTTTGATGATTTTGCAAAAAAGAATTCGTAAAGAAAAAGCAAGCAGAAAAATAGCTCCAAAAAGGCTTATATGATGAGAAAATATAGCGATAAGAAAAATACTCAGCTAAAAAATTATTATGAAGATAGATTTTACCATGCACCTGCAACTAAAAAGCTAAGCACAGAGAGTAGTGCTTTTGAGAGTGATCATCAAATTTTAAGCCAAGAATTTGAGTTAAAAAATTCTTTTATAGAGCTTGATTTTTGGGTGATTGAGATAAACAAAGATGATAATGTTGCTATTCTTGATAAGCTTAAGAATTTAGGTTATAGCTGTTTTACTGACGCAAGTGCGATTGATTTTGTCGCTCAAAAACAAGGTTTTGAAGTGTATTATCAGCTTTTAAATATGGAGAAAAATTTAAGAGTGAGAATAAAAACTTTCGTTGGTTTAAAAGAAAGGCTTCAAAGTGTTATGAGGGTTTTTAAAGGTGCTAATTGGTGTGAGAGAGAAATATATGATATGTTTGGAATTTTCATCATCAATCATCCAAATTTAAAAAGACTTTTAATGCCTGATGATTGGTATGGACATCCTTTTTTAAAAAGCTATCCTTTGCATGGTGATGAATTTGCTAAGTGGTATGAGATAGATAAAATTTTTGGAAAAGAATACCGCGAGGTTGTAGGTGAAGAAAATAGAGATCCAGGTTTTGTAGATGAAAAAGACACGCTAAACTTTAGTAGAATTTATCATGAGGTTGGTAAAGGCGAAGCTCCAAGAGAGGATAAATATCTACAAGAATATCAAGAAGAAGGTGGCGTGCCTTTTGTGAAAAAAGCCAAAAGAACGCAAGTAAAAATTTTAGATAAGAGAAGATAAAATGCAAATTTCTACTAAATTAAAACCTTATTATGAAAATATAAGCTTTGAGCGTGAAGATGGCACCATGATAGTAAATCTTGGCCCTCAACATCCAAGTGCTCATGGAAATTTACGCCTTATTTTAGAGCTTGATGGAGAAGAAATCACCAAGGCTGCTCCTTGTATAGGTTATATGCATCGTGGTATGGAAAAAATGGCTGAAAATATGATCTATCAAGAGTTTATCCCAACTACTGATAGAATGGATTATATCGCAGCTAGTGCAAATAATTATGCCTATGTAGCTGCTGTGGAAAAACTTTGTGGTTTGGAAATTCCACGCAGAGCAAGTGTGATAAGGATGATTTTACTTGAGTTAAACCGTATTACTTCGCATTTGTTATGGCTTGCTACACATGCGCTTGATATTGGTGCGATGACAGTATTTTTATACTGCTTTAGAGAGCGTGAGTATGTGCTTGATCTAATAGAAAAATATTGCGGGGCAAGACTTACGCATTCATCTATGAGAATAGGTGGGGTAATGCTTGATTTACCTGAAGGTTTTTTAGATGAACTTTTGGTATTTTGTAATAAATTTCCAAATGATATAAAAGATTATGAAGCTTTGCTTGATGATAATAGAATTTGGCGTGCAAGAACTGAAAATGTAGGAGTTGTAAGCAAAGAACAAGCACTAAGTTGGGGTTGTAGTGGGGTTATGCTAAGAGGAAGTGGTATTGCTTATGATGTTAGAAAAGAAGAGCCTTATTTGCTTTATGATGAGGTAGATTTTGGCGTGCCTGTGGCCAAAATGGGTGATTCTTATGCAAGATATAAGGTTTATATGCAAGAATTTAGAGAAAGTTTAAAAATTTTAGTTCAATGTGCTAAGCTTTATCAAGATACTCCGCCTGAAATTTTATGCAATCATCCTGAATATGTAAGCGCTTCAAAAGAGCAAATCATGACGCAAAATTATTCTCTTATGCAACATTTTGTCCTAGTAACCCAAGGTCTAAAACCACCAAAAGGAGAGGTGTATGTGCCAACTGAAAGTCCAAAAGGCGAACTTGGATTTTTTATCCACTCAGATGGTAGCGGTAGGCCATATAGATTAAGAGCTAGAACCCCAAGCTTTTTTCATTGTGCATTTTTAGAAGAAATGCTTGTTGGATCATATTTGGCTGATGCAGTGGCAATTTTAGGAAGTATTAATATAGTTTTAGGCGAGATAGACCGATGAGACGCGTGGATTTAAGAAAAAGTCAAGATTTGTTTAAGGATTTAGAGCAAATCATTCAAAATGCTTATATGGGTGAAGTTTTAGTAGTTTTATTTGAAATAGGAGATTTTTCTAGTGTAGAAAAAAGTTTTGCTTTCATAAAAGAGCAAAATTGTGAACTTTTAAATTCTTTAAAATTTAATCAAGTAGATTGGACTATAGTTTTTAAAAAGGTAGGACAATGAAATTAGCAAAATATCAAGAAGGTTTAAATGCTTTGTGTTTTGTGGATTTGCTTTCTTTAAAAAATTCTTCACTTTGCGCTAAGCTTAACAAAAGTAAAAATTATAATATTTCTTGTTTAGAGGATAAAAATTTAAAAGCAAACTTTTATAAATGTGAGATTGCAAGTGCGCCTTTCGTGCTTGCTTTGCTTTGTAAGATGAGCTTGGAGACTGAATTTAACGAATTTGATGAGGGGTATTTAAGTGCTGAATCTTGCTTTGGTGAAGAAGAAGCTTTAGAGATTTTAGAGTTTTTAAAAGAAGCAAAATGTATTATTTTTGATGAAAATTTATATCAACATAAAGATTTTGAAAATATTAAGTATTTTTTAGAAAAACTTTGTCATAAATTTAATCTTTTGCTAATTTGCTCTAATGAAAATGAAGAAAATTTATCAATACAAAATTCTTTTAGTGAGCTTTTAGAACTTGATAATTTTGATGGAACTATTATCATGCAAGCACCTTTGGGAGACAAAAATTTGCATTGCTCTTCTTCTTTTGCTTTAATTGCTAAGGTTAAGGATGGGGATAAAATTAATTTAAAAATAAACACTCAAGAATTTACAACTATAGTAAAAATCAATCATGATTTGAAAGGCACGGTGGCTTTGTTTGATTATGAAAGCGCTGATTTTGCTTTTTCAAAAGCTCAAGTTAAGGTTATAAAATGAAAGTTATCATTAATGGTATAGAATGTGAGGCAAATGAGGGTGAGTATATCTTAAATGTCGCAAGAAAAAATGATATTTTCATTCCTGCAATTTGTTATTTAAATGGTTGTTCTCCAACACTTGCTTGTCGTATGTGTATGGTAGAAGCTGATGGTAAAAAGGTTTATTCTTGCAATACTAAAGTTAAAGAAGGTATGGTAGTAGAGAGTGATTTATCAAATTTATGGGATGAGCGTAATGCTATCATGCAAGCATATTGCATCAACCACCCTTTACAATGTGGGGTATGTGATAAATCCGGTGAGTGTGAGCTTCAAAACTTTACACACAAAGCAAGAGTAAATGTGCAAAATTATTGGATTAAAGATACCCATAAAGAGCATAAAAAATGGGGCGAGATTAATTATGATCCAGCTTTATGTATCGTGTGTGAAAGATGTATCACAGTTTGCAAAGATAAAATAGGAGAAAGTGCTTTAAAAACTACTCCAAGAGGGGCAAGCGCGCCCGATGCAAGCTTTAAAGAAAGTATGAGTAAAGATGCATTAGCTATTTGGACTAAATTTCAAAAGAGTTTAATTGCACCGAGTAGTGGCGATATGCTTGATTGTTCTTTTTGCGGAGAATGTACAAGTGTATGTCCAACGGGAGCTTTGGTGGGTTCGGCTTTTCAATATACATCTAATGCTTGGGAGTTAAAGAAAATTCCAGCTAGTAATCCCCATTCAAGTGATTGTGAGTTGATGTATTATGATATTAAACAAACTAGTATTAATAATCAAAAAGAAAAAATTTATAGAGTGAGTAATGATTTTGCTTTTGCTACGCTAAATAAAGCTGCAAGATATGGTTTTAATACCCAAAATGAAGTTCAAGGTAAAGACGAAAAAGCCTTTGAAAAATTAGTAAATATGATAAAAAATGATGAAATAAAAAATATTTTATTTAATAGTTTTATTACTAATGAAGAAGCTTTAATCTTGCAAAATTTAAGTAAAAAATTTAATCTTAATCTTATAAATCATGAAGCTAAAAAATTCCAAGATTTCCTAGCTTGTTTTTATCAAAATGCAAATGCAATGTATAATGCAAATACAGACGATATCACTCAAAGTGATTTTTTAATCATCGTAGGTTCGTTTTTACGCTATGATGCGCCAACGCTAGGATATAAAGTTAATAACGCTTTGGTAATGAATAAAGGTGCAGGGCTATATTTTCACCCTATAAAAGATAAAGGCGTGGATAAATATTCTAAAAATTTCTTGCAGATTGATCATAATATTAAAGATAATGAAAGTATTTTATTATTTATCTTGCAAAAATTTGCCAAAGAGCTTCCGCAGGATTTTAAAAACACATTAGAAAATGCGTATTATCAAGATACAAAAGAAATAGAAGAAACTATTAATGAAGAAGTTATTGAAAAGATAGAAAAGCAAAATGAAAACGGCGAAACTATTATAGAAGAAGTTAAAAAACTTGTGCCTAAAAAAATTAAAAAAAGCATAGAGGTGCAAAGATCAAATTATGCGAAAAATCTTGGCATAGATGAGGATATTTTAGAAACTTTACTCGCAAAAAAGCAAAAATTTACACTTATTATAGGAAGTGATTTTTACTATGATGAGCAAAGTGTTAAGCTAGCAAAATTTTGTGCTTTGGTGCAAAAATATACTGAATTTAAAGTCTTTTTAAATCCAACTTGTACTAATACCTTAGGTGTGAGTTTAATTTGTGATTTAAGTCAAGATTTTCAAGCAGGAAAAACATTAGGTTATAACGAAAAAGGCGATTTTACTTTTTCTTATGATGGGCATTTTGATCTTGCAAGTTCTAGTTTAAATCAACAAGAAGGTAGCTTTGTAAATTATGATAAAAGATTAGTTCCTACAAATGCGGCTTTAGAATTTAAAGGTTATTTTTTAAATGATTTGGCAAATGCCTTAGGTTTTGATGAAGAATTTACGATCAACTATACTAAATTTTTACCACAAAATAAAGGCTTTAGGGTAATTGACTTTGATGAGTTAGAAAATCATTATGATAATGGTGGGGTAAATCATAGAGGTTATGAGCTTGATTTTTCCCATTTTGAGTTTGAAAAAACATTAAGCATTCAAGAAGTTAAAGAGCAAAATGAAGGAAATTTAACTTTATATCATGCAAATAGCATTCATCAGTTTTCAAAACTTAGTAATAGAGCTTTTAATGAGGTTGGAGCTTTATTTTTATCGTCTGATTTAATGCAAAAATTTGATTTAAACCAAGATGATAGTGTTATTTTAAAAAATGAAAAAACTCAAATTGCTATAAGTGTAAAATGTGATGAATCTTTAGAAAATGGTGCGTATTTAGGGGATTATGATAGTAAGATTGATTATAAATCTTTATTTGATAATACTCGATATGTAAAAGTTTGGCTTGAAAAAGCAGGAGCTAAAATATGAGTGATATTACTTTTTTTATTGTAGAAACAATTATAAAATGTGTGCTTGTTATAGCTATTTTTGCTACTTTAGCAGGCTTGGCAACTTATCTTGAAAGAAAGGCTTTGGCTTTATTTCATCGTCGTTTAGGGCCTGATATGGTAGGTCCTTTTGGATTGCTTCAGGTAGTTGCTGATATGATTAAACTTTTTACTAAAGAGGATATAGTGCCAACTTATGCTCAAAAAGTGGTATTTTTAATTGCTCCATTGATTGCAGCAATTTGTGCTTTTGTAGCAATTGCAGCTATACCTATTTTTCCTGAATTTACTTTATTTGGTAGAGTGATTCGTCCTATTATCGCTGATATTAATGTAGCCTTGCTTTTTGTTGTAGGTATGGGTGGAGTTAGTTTTTATGCGATTTTTTTAGGAGGTTTAGCAAGTAATAATAAATGGTCGCTGCTAGGCGGGGCAAGAGGGCTTGTTTCTATTATCTCTTATGAGAGCGTTGCAGGGCTTTCTTTGGTGTGTGTTGTAATGCTTGTTGGATCTTTGTCTTTAGTAGATATTAATAACTATCAAAGTGATGGCATACTTTCTTGGCTTATTTTTAAACAACCTTTAGCTTTTATTTTATTTGTGATAGCTATTTTTATAGAAACTAATAGAACTCCACTTTGTTTAAGTGAAAACGAAACCGAACTTGTTTCAGGTTATGGCACTGAATATAGCGGACTTAGATGGGGTATGTTTTTTATCGGAGAATATACAGCCATGATTACCGGAGCGATTATGATATCGCTTTTATTTTTGGGTGGATTTAATGATTTTTGGATTATACCAGGGGCTATTATGATGCTTTTGAAAGTGTCTTTTGTGTTCTTTTGGTATTTTTGGGCTAGAGGTGCTTTTCCGCAACTGCGTCCTGATCAAGTAATGAGAATGTGTTATTTGATTTTAATACCTTTAGCGGTTTTAAATTTATTAATTAGTGCTTTAGTACTTGTGATATAGGAAAAAACAATGAAAAAAGGTTATTTTAAAGTAGATTTTGAGCGTAAAAATCCTCAAAATACTTATGAAAAATTCATACAAGTAATCAAGCGTTCTTTAAATACAGAGCTTTTTGTAGGTTTGTTTGTCGTATTAAGAGAAATGTTTAAAAAAAACAATAGCGCAACGATTAAATATCCTATGGAAAAAGTTGCTTTAGATGATAGATATCGTGCAGTTCATCGTTTGATGCGTTTTATTGAAAGTGAAAATGAATGTTGTATTGGTTGTGGCTTGTGTGAAAAAATTTGCATTAGTAATTGTATAAGAATGGAAACGAGTTTAAGTGAAGATGGACGCAAAAAGGTCGAAAATTATAGTATTAATTTAGGGCGTTGTATTTATTGTGGATTTTGTGCTGATGTTTGTCCTGAACTTGCCATTGTGCATGGTAAAGAATATGAAAATGCCGCAGAGCAAAGATCTTATTTTGGTCAAAAGGAAGATTTTTTAACCCCTATCGATGAGCTTAAAAATCAAGTGGTGTTTGAAGGAAGTGGTAGTTTAAGAAAAGATGCTGATGATTTAGTAAAGAAAACTCCAAATTATTATGAGATAGATTTGCAAAGACAGCAAGATGTTCCAAAGGAAGAAAATGTTTGAAACGATAGCTTTTTGTTTATTAAGTGTTTTGGTGTTGGGATTTTTTTTAATTAGTGTTTTAAGCACTAGCGTGCTTTATGCTATCAGTTCTTTGGCTGTGGCTATGGTTTTTTTAAGTGGATTTTATTTTTTACTTAATGCTGAATTTATTGGAGCAATTCAAATAATTGTTTACAGTGGAGCTATTTTAGGTCTTTATAGTTTTGCTATGATGTTTTTTGATGCTTCTATAAAAGTAAAAGAAAGTTTAAAAGGTAAAAGAATCTTCATTTTTGCTGTGATTTTTAGTGCTGTTTTATTAGTTAGTATTATTATGGGATATGAGTTTGGTTTAAATGAAACTAGTGAAGTTTATAGTCTTGATTCTACTCAGCAAATAGGCTTTGCTCTATTTACAAAATATATGCTTGCTTTTGAATTTATGGCAATTTTACTTTTAATAGCTTTAATTTGTGCTATAGCACTTACTCAAAAAAATATAAAAAAGGACGAACAATGATGTTAGAAAAATACTACATTGTGGCTATTTTGATGTTTATCATTGGTCTAATAGGTATCATAAAACGCCAAAATTTAATTATGCTTTTTATTTCAAGTGAAATTTTATTAAATGCTGCTAATTTGGCTTTAGTTACAGCAGGAGCTTCTCATAAAGACATAGAAGGTCAAATTTTTGCTTTATTTGTAATGGGAGTTGCAGCTTGTGAAGTAGCTGTTGGGATAGCGCTTTGTGTTTTATGGTATAGAAAAACAGGAACATTAGAGCTTAGCTCTTTAGCTGAAAAAGGAGAGATAAAATGCAAAATTTAGCTTTAATTGCACTTTTTTCTCCTTTGGCTTCAGCTGTTATTTTAGGTATTTTTGCTTTTAGTGCTAAGAAAATTATTTTAGGTTATTTAGCTTCTTTATTTATAGCTTTTTCAGCTTTTGCTTCAATTGTTTTATTAAATAATGGAGTACATTTTAATTTTGAACTTGGTACTTGGATATCTTTAGTAGATGTTAGTTTTGGTTTTAAAATAGACTCTATTACTTTGATTATGATGAATGTGGTAAGTATAGTAGCGACTTTTGTGCATTTATATAGTATATTTTATATGGAGCATGATGAAGGGTTTAATCGCTATTTTAGCTATTTGGGACTTTTTGTTTTTTCTATGATGTTTTTGATTATGAGTGATAATTTCTTAGGACTTTTCATAGGTTGGGAAGGTGTTGGACTTTGCTCATGGCTTTTGATAGGTTTTTGGTATCATAATGAAAAATACACTTTTGCTGCTAATGAAGCATTTATCATGAATAGAATTGCAGATTTGGCTTTGCTTTTAGGAATTTTCTTAATTTATATAGAATTTAACTCTTTAAAATATGATGAATTTTTTACCCTTTTATCTTTAGGGCATGAAAATGATGTGATTTTGATTTTAATAGCACTTTTACTTTTTGTAGGTGCTATGGGTAAATCAGCACAATTTCCTTTCCATACTTGGCTTGCTGATGCTATGGCAGGACCTACGCCAGTTTCAGCTCTAATCCATGCTGCTACTATGGTTACTGCGGGAGTTTATTTGGTAATTCGCGCAGGGGAGCTTTATTTACAAGTTCCTGAAGTAGGGTATTTTATCGCTATACTTGGAGCTTTTGTAGCGCTTTTTGCTGCTTCTATGGCCATGGTAGCTAAAGATTTAAAAAGAATTATTGCATATTCGACGCTTTCTCAACTTGGGTATATGTTTGTAGCAGCAGGTCTTGGAGCTTATGCAATAGCTTTATTTCATCTTGCAACTCATGCATTTTTTAAATCTTTATTATTCTTAGGTGCGGGTAATGTTATGCATGCTATGAATGATAAGCTTGACATTAGTAAAATGGGTGGACTTTATAAAAGTATGCGTTTTAGTGCTATTTTAATGCTTATAGGTTCTTTAGCTTTAGCAGGAATTTATCCTTTTGCAGGATTTTTCTCTAAAGATTTAATTTTAGGATTTTCTTTTATAAGCCATCATCATGGAATTTTTTTAGTACTTTTAATAGCAGCTTTTATGACAGCTTTTTATAGCTTTAGACTTTTAATGCTTGTATTTTTTACTCCAAAAAGACATGAAGAACATCCCCATGAAGCTAGTAAAATAGCTTTGCTTGCGATGAGTCCTTTGGCTTTACTTGCTATTATAGCAGGATTTTTTGAGCATAGCTTTATGGATTTTGTAAGTAAAAATTTAGCTTTTATTGATGGTCAAAATTCTTTAGTTATGATACTTGCAAGTGTTTCTGCGGTACTTGGAGTGCTTTTAGCTATCATAGCTTATTGGAAAAATTGGTTTAAACCATCACTTTCTAAAACAAGTATTTACAAACTTTTGTTTAATGAATACTACATACCAAAATTTTATCATCAATTTATTGTTAGTAAGTATGCTTTATTTTGTGAATTTTTAAGAAAAGCTGATAAAGAAATTTTAGATGCTTTGGTAGATAGTATTGCATTTTTCCTTAAAACATTTGCTAGGGTTCTTAGTATGGGTAAGGATTATTCTTTGGCTTTAAGAATTGTAGTTTTGGCTTTTGTGTGTTTATTTTGTTTAGCTTTGGCGGTGTAATATGCTCGGTTTATTAATGTTATTTCCATTTTTTGCGGCTTTTATAGCTTTATTTTTACAAAAAGAAGATAGCAAGTCCTTTGCTATTTTAGTTAGTTTTTTGATTTTAGTTTTTAATGTTTTTTTGTTATTTAACTACGATGGTGGCATGGCTTATGAATTTAGTTTAAATTCTTTGATAGTTAATTTTCACATAGGTGTAGATGCTATAGCGCTTTATTTAATATTACTTTGTTCTATTATGATTTTTTTATCTTTTATATGTTTGGATATTCAAGATAAAAGTGTTGTAATAAGTATATTTTTATTACAATTTTGCATTGTAGGACTTTTTGCTTCATTAGATGCTTTATTGTTTTATGTATTTTGGGAGTTTTCTCTTATACCGCTTATTTATTTAATAGGTAGATATTCAGATAATTATAAGGCAGGGATTAAATTTTTCATTTATGCATTTTGCGGTTCTATGCTTATGCTTTTAGCTATTATTTATGTGGGATTTTTGTATTATCAAAGTTTTGGATATTGGAGTTTTGATTTGTTAGCTTGGTATAAGAGTGAATTTTTTATACCTGAGAATGCACAAAATCTAATATTTGTAGGATTTTTTATTGCTTTTGCGATTAAAAGTCCTTTATTTCCTTTTCATACTTGGGCTCCAAAGGTTTATACCAAAAGTCCGACTTTAGTATCTGTAATGCTTGTAAGCTTTAAAATGGCGCCTTTTGGGTTTTTAAGATTTATTTTGCCTTTAGCGCCTGATACTTTGAATCATTATTATTCTTTACTTGCTATTTTATGTATAGTTGGAATTTTATATGCAGCCTTAATTGCTTTTAAAGCCAAGGATTTAAAAGAATTAATTGCTTATAGCTCAATTTCGCATTTGGGTGTGGTAATTTTAGGTATCGTAACTTTTACTTATAATGGGGTTAGTGGTTCTGTATTTTATATGTTTGCACATGGTATAGTAACAGGTGGCTTATTTTTAGCCGCTTATATGCTTTACAAAAGATATCATACTTTTGATTTAGACTTTTATAAAAATTTAGCTAAAACAGCCCCATTATTTAGCTTTTTCTTTGCAGTATTGTTGTTTTCATCTATTTCATTACCTTTGACTATTTCCTTTGTAGGTGAGTTTTTGATCTTGCAAGGTGTGGCAAGTGTAAATTTATGGTATGCATTATTTGCAGGCGGTGTAATCGTTTTAGGAGCTATTTATATGCTAAATATTTATAGAAATATGTTTTTTACTACTTGCGAAGAAGAAGTGTGCAGTAAATTTACGCTTAAAAAAGGTGAAATTTTTGTTTTAAGTATTTTAAGTGCATTAGTGATTTATTTAGGGGTAGCTCCAAGTGCTATGCTAGATCAAATTGCTTCTAATGTAAATAGTATTCTTGAAGTTATGCAAACAAGAAATATCGCCATAGAAAATCAAAAAATCATAGATAGTATAAGAGGTTTTTAATGAGTGGTTTTAGTTTAGAAAAATTAAATTTTGTATTATTATTTCCTGTGTTGTCATTGCTTTTTTGGGCTATTGTATTACTTTTATTGAGTGCGTTTAAAAAACTTTCTAGAAATTTTTATATAGGAGCAAGTGTTATAGCTTTGCTTAGCACTTTGTGTTTTTTATTGCTTTATAATGGTTTTGTTTTAGATGATTCTCATGCTTTTTTTGGTTTATTTGTAAGCGATAATTATGCAATTTTTGCACAAATAATTATTTTGTTTTTTTCTATGCTTTATTTGCTTATAGACAAAGATGAGCAAAGAGCAGAATTTTTTTCTTTATTTTTGCTTATGGTTGCTTCCTTAATATTAATGGTTTCAAGTACTAATTTGATTGTGATTTTCCTAGCTTTAGAAGGATCTTCTTTAGCTCTTTATACATTAATAGCATTAAGAGGAACTCATAATGCTATTAGTTCTAGCATAAAATATTTTGCCTTAGCTGCAGTAGGGGCTGGATTTTTTGTTTTTGCTTGTGCTTTTGTGTATTTAAAAACAAAGTCTTTGGATTTGGATAATTTATTGCATTCTGAATATATTTCAGATCCTATATTATTATGTGCTGGAGTAATGTTTTTGGTTATTGTTGGAGTAAAACTTTCTATCGCTCCTTTTCATTTTTGGCTAAAAGATGTATATTGTGGAGTTCATACAAATTTTATAGCTTTCATATCTATTGTTCCAAAAATTGCTATGATAATAGTAGTTTTAAGAATTTTTTCTGCTTTAGGCGGTGGAGTAAAATTTGAATACATAGTCGCATCGTTAGCAATTTTTTCTATGCTTGCTGTAAGCATAGTAGCTTTAATTCAAAAAGATGCAAAAAAAATGCTTGCATATAGCTCTATTACTCATTCTTCTTTTATATTGGCTGTTATTGTTTCTAGTATGAGTGTGAGTTCTCAAGGAGATGGAACTTCTTACCTGCTTTCAATTTTTGCCTTGTTCGTTTATTGGGTTTCTTTTGCTTTTGCAAACTATGGAATTTTTTTAATCTTAAGTTTATTTCAAAAAAGCTCATTTGAAAGTTTTTCTGGCTTATTTGATCAAAGACCCGTATTATCTATAATATTAGCTATGTTTATTTTATGTATAGCAGGAATTCCACCTTTTGGGATTTTTTGGGGTAAAATTTTAATTTTAGCTTCTATTTTAAATTCGGGCTATTATGTGCTTATATTTGCTATAGCTTTAAGTTCCATGATCATGCTTTATGCTTATTTGAAAATTTTAATTTATATCTTTTTTAAAAAAAGTCAATCTATAAAGAGTATAAATTTAGATATTAAGCAAAAGATTATTTTAAGTTTATGTTTTATCGGAAGCTTATCATGTGCGTTTTTGCTTTTGTGAAATAATATTGCTATAATCACGCTCATGATAAGGATTTTATTTTTATTATTATTAAGCATAAATTATATATTTTCTTTTGAGGTTATTGTTAATAAAGGGGAAGAACAAAATCGTCCCTTTACACTTTTGCATTTAAAAGATAATAAAGATTTTACTTGCAAGAGTATTTTTGAATTTGAAAAAACTCATTTTGAGTGTAATGTTTTGGGTGTTAGTAATATGCAATTTCAAAATAAAGAATTTGATGATTTTACAATTTATTTTGAAAAACACCAAACTTTTTTGACAATTAAAATATATCCTAAAATTTTAGCTAAAATGTTTAATTATTCTCAAGATATTTTTAATGCTAAAGAAATTCAAAGTCAAAATGGAGATACTTCTAAACATTTTGTGTTTATTTTTACTAAGGATTTAAGGTATTATAAACCTAGCGATGGACTTGATTTTGATATTTATTTCGATGATGCATTAATGCCTTATATTGGAGCATTGGATTTAAATTCTAATCCTATGGAAACTTCAAAAAGTGCAGATTTTAATGCATATTTTAATATCAAACAAGAATATGAAGCCAAAAAATACGATCAAGTTTTACGAGATGCTGTTAATGCTATTAAGCGTTATCAAGGTAGTGTATTTATGAATGAATTTGAGCTTTATAAATTAAGAGCGCAAAATAAGCTTTACACTTATGAGCTTGATAAAGATCAGCAAATTTTAGAGCAAATGCTAGATGATGCTAAAAGATGGGTGAGAACTTATATTAATGATAAAGATTATACGGAAGTAATGTATATCATGATGAGAGTTTATATGGGCTTATCTCAAAGGTCTAATGTTGATTATATTATTGATACTTTAAGTACTGAGCATAAAGATGATAAATATACCATAATTGCTTTACTTGATTATGCAGATTATTTATATCATTTGGGTAAAAAAAATATAGCAAATAATATTTATCAAGATGTATACTATTCTACTCCGAATGCAGATTTAGCTAGTAGAGCTGCTTTATTTTTGTCTAAAAATTATTTAGAAGCGCAAAATACAAAAGAAGCCAAGGAGTTAGCAAGTAAAATTTTAGAATCAAATCCTGAATTTTTTATGAGTGATTTAGAAAATTCTTTATCTTTAGCTAAGGCTTTTAGTAATCATAGAATTTATGATTTAAGTTCTAAAATTTATGAGTATATTTTTACGCATTTGACTAAAGTCGATAAAGAATATGAAAGAGTATTAAAAGATCTTTCTTTGGCTTTGTTAAATGCAAATGAACATACTAAAGCTCAAAAGTATTTAGATCTTTACACAGAAGATTTTCCTTTGGGTGAATATGTGAGTTTAATAAAAGAAGCTCAAGATAAAAATTTCTTATATTTAAAAGATAATAATGCAAGTTTTTTACATCAAAGATATGAAGAGATCATGCAAAAGTATGCTGGAGAAATTTCTAGTATGGCTTTATTTGATAATGTGAGATTATATTTTCAAGAAAAAAATTATGAAAAAGTTGTAAGTTATCAAAAAGACATAGAAAAATATTCCAACAAAGAAATCAAAAATCTTTTAGAACAAGCTGCTATCTTAGTTTTAGAACAAAATTTAAAAAATGATGAGTGCTTAGCTGCTGTTAAAATATATGATGATTTTAAGGTATATGATGTGGGAAATAAAATACAAAATAAAAAACAAATGCTTGAATGCTTTAAGCGTACTACTCGTATAGAAGAAGCTAAAAAATATATAGTTGAAAATGAAAATGATGATATTATTTTTTATAAACTCCAAAGTGCAGATTTGGCGCTTAAAGATAAGCGTTATCGTTTTGTTGTAAAAACAATTAATGATATTTTAAATACAAGAACTATTATTAGCGATGATGAAAAATTTGAAGCAAATTATATTAAATTTTTTGCTGAACTTAAATTGCAAGATTATAATGCCATGATAAGAACTTTGCAAAAACTAGAGCAATTTCCTATGAATTATCGTATGGTGGAATTATATTATGAGTTTTTGCGTTATTGTGAAAAAAATAATTTTCTAACAAGTATTTTAACTTATGCTCCAAAGGCTATTGATTATCAAAATTTAAAAGGAGTAAATCTTTTTAGTCCGGATTTAGAATTTATCTATATCAAAGCCTTAAAACAAAACAATCAAGCTCAACAAGCCTTAACTTTGTTTAAAGATTTGCTTGCTAATCCTTTAAAAGACGATGAGCGCGCAAGAGCTTTTTATATGCAAAGTAATATTTATGAAGATTTAAAAGATGTACAAAATCAAAAGCAAAGTTTGCAAAATTGTATAGATATTAACACAACAAGCAATTGGCAAAATTTATGTAAAGATAAATTAAATGTCTTAAACACTCAGCCTTGATGTTTTTTTAAAATATAAGCTTTTAAATTTTCATAAGCGTTTTGAAAATCTAAAATTTCTTTGTTGAATTTTTTATTAAAAGTTCTTTGTCTTTTGGCAAGTTGTCTTGTGTGAATGATGATGAGTTCTTCAAGCTCGTTTAAATTTATTTTTTTATCTAAAAAATCTTTACATTCTTTCAAGCCTATGGAATTTAGTGCTTTTAAATGATGATCATAGTTACTATATAGCATTTTAGCTTCATCTATTAAACCCTCATCAAGCATATTTTTAGTGCGTTTAATAATGCGTTTTTCCAAAAGATCTTTTTGCCAAGAAATTTCAAAAATATCAAGTTTTTTAATTAAAGCTTCTTGTTTTGTTTCTTTTAAAACTTCGCTTGGGATTTTATTAGTTTGCTCATAAATTCCAAGCCATTTTTTTAAGCGATAGGTGTCGTTTTTTTCTATTTTGGCATGTGGATCAGTTTTTATCATTAAATGATAAATTTCATCATTACTTAGCGTGCTTTGACTTTCTTTGAAATTTTCACTCAAGCCATCCATTAAAGCTTTTAAATAAAAACTAGTTCCACCTGTAATAATTAACATTTGATTGTTTTTTTGAGCAAAGGCTTTTGCTTTTTTGTATTCTTCAAAAAATAAAGCAATGTTAAAATGCTCATTAACATTTAATAAATTTATTCCAAAATAATCAAGCTCATCTAAGGTTTTTTGCTCTGTTTTGGCTGAAGCGATGTTGATTTGTTTATACACACAAAGACTATCAAGGCTTAAAATACTTGCATTAAATTCATAAGCTAGTTTGTTAGCAAGTTCTGTTTTGCCACTTGCAGTAGTTCCAATAAGAGCAAATTCAAAAAACATCGTAAAAATATCCTAAATTTAAAATTATTTTAGTAAAATCATAACAAAAATATACTATAAAGAGAAAAAATGCCTTTATTAAAAGAAAAATTAAAAGATATTTTGGACTTGATTGTTTTTAAGCATTCTATTTTTGCTTTACCATTTTTGTTTGTTTCTATGATTGTAGCTTCTGTTATTTTAAATGATAGCACTTGGTTTGGTTTTAAAGCTTTGTTTTTGGGTGTTATTTGCGCGGTAAGTGCAAGAAATTTTGCAATGGCAATCAATCGTTTGATGGATGAAGACATTGATAAAAACAATCCAAGATGTGCAAATAGACCTAATATCGATGGTCGTATAGGTAAAACTAGCATTTTACTTTTTATTATTTTAAATGCTATTATTTTTGTTTTGGCAAGTTATTTTATCAACAAACTAGCCTTTGCTCTTTCTTTGCCGGTATTGTTTATTTTAGCTATTTATTCAGCCTTTAAAAGATTTTCATCCCTAGCGCATTTAGTATTAGGATTTTGCTTAGGACTTGCTCCTATTGCAGGCAGTATTGTGGTTTTGGGAAGTATTGAAATTTATAGTGTTATTTTGTGTTTGGGTGTTACTTTTTGGACAGCTGGTTTTGATTTACTTTATGCTTTGCAAGATATGGAGTATGATAAAAAGACAGGCTTGCACTCTATACCTGCTAAATTTGGGCTTGAAGCAACCTTGTTCATCTCAGCATTTTGTCATGTTTTAGCAGTGCTTTTTTGGTTTTTATTTGTTTGGGTAGCTCCAACAGGAAATATTGCATTTTTAGGTGTGATTGTTAGTGCTGTTATTTTATTTTTTGAGCACCGCATTGTTAGAAAGAATTTTGCAAAAATTGACAAAGCATTTTTTACTTTAAATGGGTATTTAAGTATAGTCTTTTTTATTTTTATATGGGTTGATCTTTTATGGAGATGAAATTTTTTAAAAGCTCTTTGGAATTAGAATTTGAAGAGAGCAAAGAAAGATATGAAGAGTTTTTGCAAGAATATGTTTCAAGTAATAATTATGTCAATTTAAGCAAATGGAAAAAGCTTGCTTCAAGGGTAGAATTTAGCGAGGGTGAGCAGTTGATTTTTGATTTGCTTATGGATTTAAAGCAAGAATTGTATTTGATAAAAAATGATATTAATAAAACAAAATTATTTGTTAATTTAAAATATAAATCTTTTGTGATTGGGGTAAATTTTACACATATTCAATTTAAAGATAGGTGTTTAATGCAAGATGAAGATTATTATGCTAGATTTAATTTAAATGGTCAAAAAATTAGTATTTTTTTTAAAGCATTAAATGAGAATGAAGCAAAAATCACGCAAATAAAAGCAGAAGATGAGCTTGTGTATGATAATTTTGTAGCAAATATGCAAAGAGCAATGATTAAAATTTTAAAGGAGCAAGAAAATGGATAGTGATTTATTATTGTGGCTAGTTGTAGCTTTATTAATTTTTGCTATGTTTGCTTATATGATGATTAAAGAAAAAGAAAGTATTGTTAAGATTAATGAGCTTGGTAAAATGATAGAAGATTTAAATAAACAATATCATTATTTAAAAAAAGAAAGTTTAGATGAGCAAGAGCAAGAAAAAGAAGAAATAGACACTGAAGCCATAAGAGAAGAATTAAAAGAAGAGCTTTTGCAGGTGCTAGAACAAAAAATCAATCAAAATATTATTCCTATTTTAAGTGCTTTAAAAGAAGTGGAAGAAGTAATTGAAGAATTTCAAAGTGAGCAAAAAAATCGTTTATTAAATTTAGAACAAAAAACTCAAAGTATTACAAAATTAAGCCCAAGCTATGATAATGAAGAGCAAAAAGTTATAGAACTTTTTAATCAAAAAAAATCCATAGAGCAAATTGCCAAAGATTTGCGTATAGGTATGGGCAGGGTTGAGCTTATTTTAAAATTTAATAAATTATTATAAAGGCCTTTGATGTTAGTAGATAGCTATGGAAGAGTGATTGATTATTTAAGAATTTCAGTAACACAAAGATGTAATTTTCGTTGCCTTTATTGTATGCCAAAAACTCCATTTGAATGGAGTGCTAAGGAAAATCTTTTATCATTTGAAGAACTTTTTATGTTTGTTAAAGTTTGCATTGATGAAGGAGTTAAGAAAATTCGTATTACAGGTGGTGAGCCTTTAGTAAGAAAAGATTTGCATAAATTTATTGCTATGATTAGTGAGTATAAGCAAGATATAGATCTAGCGCTTACTACTAATGCTTCTTTATTAAAACAACAAGCAAAGGATTTAAAACAAGCGGGCTTAAAAAGAATTAACATCTCTTTGGATACTTTAAAAGAAGAAGTGGCCTTTAAATTAGCTCAAAAAAACATACTCAAAGATGTGTTAAATGGTATTAATGAGGCTTTAGAATTAGGTTTTAATATTAAATTTAACACCGTAGCTCTTAAAGGGATTAATGATAGTGAATTTATCGATCTTTTAGAATTTGCTAAAGCACGCAAAAGCCAAATTCGCTTTATAGAATTTATGGAAAATTATCATGCTTATGGAGATTTAAAAGGCTTGAAATCAACAGAAATTTTAAATATCATTGCTCAAAAGTATTCTTTTAAACAAGGACAAAAAAGTCCAAATGCACCTGCGACTATTTATGAACTTGAAGATGGGTATGAGTTTGGCATTATTGATCCACATAGCCATGATTTTTGTGATAGTTGTAACCGTATAAGGCTTTCAGCCGAAGGGCTTTTAATACCTTGTTTATATTATGATGAGGCTTTAAGCATTAAAAAAGCTATACGCAATAAAGACATAGCAAGTGCTTGTGAAGTTTTAAAAACCGTGATAAAAAATAAATCAGAAAAAAATAGATGGGCAGAAAATGAAGCCAATCAAAGTTCCACAAGAGCCTTTTATCAAACAGGTGGATAATGGAAGTTGTTGAAACTTTTTTAAGCTTGCAAGGTGAGGGAAAATATAGTGGAAATTTGGCTATATTTGTAAGATTTGCCGGGTGTAATTTTAACTGCGCAGGCTTTGGAATAAAAAAAGAAAAAGATTCTAAAATACTTTTGGGCTGTGATACTATAAGAGCTGTTTTTACTAAAGAATTTAAAACTTGTTATAAAACATATACTTCAACAAAGCTTTTTGATGAGGTTTTGAAGCTAGTAAATTCACACAAAGCTATAGTTGTAATTACCGGTGGTGAGCCTTTGTTAAATTATCAAAATAAAGATTTTTTGTGTTTTATAAATTTACTTTTAGAAAATGACTTTAAAGTGCATTTTGAAACAAATGCAAGTATTGAAATTGATTTTGAAAAATATCCTTTGTATAAAAAATGCTATTTTGCTTTAGGAGTAAAGCTTAGCAATAGTGGGGTTAAAAAAGAAAAAAGAATTAATGAAAAAGCCTTAAAAGCTTTTAAATACTACGCTAAGGATAGCTTTTACAAATTTGTTTTAGATAAGGATTTTTTACAAGAAAATAAAGCCTTAGAAGAAATCAATGAAATTTTACAAGTTTGTGAAAATGAGGTGTTTTGTATGCCTATGGGGTCAAATGAAGAAGAAATTTCTAAAAATGCCTTAAGTGTTGCTGAATTTTGTATAAAAAATGGATATAATTACTCTGATAGATTGCATATTAGAATTTGGGGAGATAAAGAAGGCGTATGATTATTAGAAAAATGTTTGAATTTGAAAATGCTCATATTGTTAGATTTTGTAGCTCCAAGCGATGTAAAACAAGCATACACGGTCACTCTTATAAGGTAGAAATTTTACTTGAGAGTAAATACCTTGACAATGCTGGAATGGTGTATGATTTTGGCTTGTTAAAAGATGAGATAAAACAAATTATTGATAGTTTTGATCATGCTATTACGCTTTTTAAAGATGATGATAAAGTTTATTTAGAAGATATGAAAAAACATTCACAAAGATGGGTAAGTTTACCTGTGAATGTAAGTGCAGAAAATTTTGTACGCATATTTTTTGTACTGATTGATACTTTGCTTTTAAAGACTAAGATGGTCAATGGTGAGCAAGGTGTTAGTTTAAAAAGCATTATTGTACATGAAACAAGAACAGGTTATGCGCAAGGTTTTAGAGAAGATGCTTATAGTGAATTTTTACCAAAGATTGATTTGGCAGATATTGACTTTTCGCAAGCTATAAGAGATGAATGGAAAGATAAAGATTTTTTTGAAAAACTTCAAGATGTAAATTTTGTTTTTATCAATCAAAAGGAGGTGTAATGAAAAAGATTTTATTGATTGTGCCAATATTGCTTTTTATGGCTTGTTCAAATCAAGAGAATAAAAATATAAAAAAAGAAATACAAACCGAGCAAGTTCAGATTGAACAAAGTGATTCTAATGTCATTATAGATGATGAAACACTTCCTATACCTGTTGATGATGATATACAAGATGAAAATAATACACAAGGACAATAATGGATCAAAGTTATGAATTTTTTTTAGCATTGCATGTGTATAGTTTATATACAAATGGTTTTTTAATGTTGTTTTATTTGTATTTGACTCAAAGTAACTTCTCACAAGAATTTATCTTTATAAAAAGAATTCGTCTATTTTTGCCAATTTATTATTTGTTTTTAGCAATTACACTTTTTACTGGAAGTTTGTTATGGGCTTTAAAGCATTTTGAATTTAATTTCTATGTGCTTTCTATGTGGTTTTGTTGGATTTTGATTTTTGCTTTGGCTATTTATCAATTTGTTTTATTTAAAAAAGCAAGATTGTTTAAACGCTATGCTAAATTTAGATTTTTAAGTTTTTTTATTTTGTGTTTGGGTATATTCTTACTTTTTGTACCTTATTTACTTAAGAGGTTTTATTTTTAATGCAATTTTTATATCACCCACAAAGTGGTACTGCAAGTTTAGAGCTAGAAAATGAAGCCTTTTTGCACTTAAAGGCTCGAAGAATTAAAGTGAGTGATAAAATTATATTAAAGAATTTGAAAGATTTTTATACTTACACTTATGAATGCATAGAGCTTTCTAGACGCTCTTGTGTATTAAATTTACTTGACAAAAAAGAAGAAAAACAAGAATTAAAAACATATATACACTTAGCTTTGGCGGTGATTGATCCAAAGGTTATAGAAAAAACTTTACCTTTTTTAAATGAACTTGGAGTAGCAAAACTTTCTTTTGTGTATATGGAATACTCGCAAAAAAATTTTAAATTAGATTTTAAAAGAATGGAAAAAATTCTTATAGAATCATCCCAGCAATGCGGTCGTGCTTCTTTAATGGAACTTGAAAGTTTTGATGATTTTAAAAAATTTCAGCAAGCTTATGAAAATATTGTTTTGATAGATTTTGAAGGTGAAGATTTGATGAATTTTGATCCCGGTAGGTATGTATTTTTGGTTGGGGCTGAAGGCGGATTTTCGCAAAAAGAAAGAGAAATAAATATAAAAAGAGCAAAATTACAAGCCAACTATATACTTAAAGCACAAACAGCACTTATAGGGGTTGCTTCAAAATTTATAATTTAAAAGCATGCTTAAATTTAGCTATTTTTTATATAAAAATCTATATAATTACGCCTTAATGTTTTGAAAAAGGATAAACAATGAAGAAAGAAATTCACCCAGAATATGTAGAGTGTAAAGTTAGTTGTGCTTGTGGAAATTCTTTTACTACTAAGTCAAATAAATCAGAAATTAAAGTTGATATTTGTTCAAGCTGCCACCCATTCTTTACAGGTAGTGAAAAAATCGTAGATGCTGCGGGTCGTGTAGAGAAATTTAAGAAAAAATACGCAATGCAATAATGTTATATTTTATTCCTACGCCCATAGGAAATTTAAACGATATTTCTTTTCATTCTTTAGAAATTTTACAAAAATGCAAGCTCTTTTTATGTGAAGATACAAGAGTTTGCAAATCTTTAATTCATCTTCTTAATGAAAAATTTAATTTAGAAATAAAGCCTGATAAATATATAGCTTTACATACTCATAATGAAAAAGATTTTTTAGCAAAAATAGATGAGGATTTTTTTAAACAAGATATTGCATATTTAAGTGATGCAGGTATGCCAGGTATTAGCGATCCGGGGCAATTTTTAATCGAATATGCTATTAAAAACAATATTGACTATGAAGTCTTAACAGGATCAAATGCTGCTTTGCTTGCATTGGTTTCAAGTGCATTTTGTAAAAAAGAATTTATTTTTATGGGTTTTTTGGCCAATAAAAATCCTCAAAGACAAAAAGATATTGAAAATTTAATGCTTAATCCTTATCCTAGTATAGTTTATGAAGCACCCACTAGAATACTTAATTTAGTAGAAGAAATTAGTAAAATTGATCCTTTAAGAGAAATTTTTATCATAAAAGAAGCAACAAAGAAATTTGAAACTAAATTTAGAGCAGAAGCTTTAGAGGTTTTGGAAAAATTAAAAACAATGGATTTACGCGGTGAATGGTGTGCAGTGGTAAATGCTAAAGAAAAGCAATTTCATCAAAACACCTTGTGTGAGCAAGATATTTATGAGCTTGATTTATCTTTAAAGGCAAAGGCAAAACTTCTTTCGAAAATCAATGCAAAATCTCCAAAAGAAAATTATCAAAAACTGCTTTTAAGTTGAATTTGGTTATTATTTAAAAATGATAGTTTATGGTAAGCAAGTGTTTTTTTATATCTTAGAAAAGCATGAAGAAAAAATTAAAGAAATTTATTTGGCAAAAGAATGTGAAAAAGCTGATTTTTCAAAAATAACAAGGGCATCAAAAAAAATTAAAAAGCTTGATTTTAAAACCGCACAAAGCTTAGCAAGAGGTGGAAATCATCAAGGTTTTTTAATGGAAATTGATGAATTTGAATTTAGCTCTTTTGAGAGTTTAAAAGAAAAAGATTTTATAGTTATTTTATATAATATTAGCGATGTTGGAAATATAGGTGCTATCGTGCGTAGTGCTTATGCTTTAGGTGCTGATGGGGTTATTTTGGTAGCTAAAAGCGTGGCTATGGATGGAGTTATTCGTGCAAGTAGTGGAGCAGCTTTAGATATGGAAATAGTCTTAAATGATGATATTTTAAGCATGATAAATGAGTTAAAACAAAAAGGTTTTTATATCTATGCTAGTGCAAGCGGAGGTAGTGATATACATACTATCAAGGCCAAAGATAAAAAAGTTTTGATTATGGGAAGTGAAGGTTTTGGTATAGCGCCAAAGGTACTTAAAAAATGCGATGAGTGCGTAGGTATAAAAATGCACAATGATTTTGATAGTTTAAATGTTAGTGCAGCATTTGCAATACTTTGCGATAGGATGAAAAATGGATAGTTGGAAAAAATTAGAAGATTTAAATTTGTTAGAAGTTCAAAAAAGAACACAAATAGAAATAGCTTGTCTTGAATATATCATTAAGAAAGATTTTAAGTCTTTATCTCGCTTTAATGTAAATGGCTTTATTAAAATTTTACAAAGAGAGTATGAGCTTGACTTTTCTAATTTTTTAGAAGAATATCATGTCTATTTAGAAGAAAATGGTATTGAGAAAAAAAATCATGTGCATATTTCACCTAGAATGAACTCATATACCAAAGAAAGCTCAAGTGTATGGTATATTGTGATTATAGTAGTAGTACTTTTGATAGTAGCTTTGGCCTGGGGTGTTTCAAGATTTTTTCAAAGTTCTACTTTAGATGAAAATACCACCAATGTATTAAATCAAGAGCAGGTTGTTTTAGAAGAAAAAGTTGATGAAAATGAAACACCAGTTCTTAATTTTTTTGCTGATGATGCTATGGAAAATAATGAAACAAACGCGACTATTTTAGAACCAATAAGCGAGAACAATAATACAGAAAAAACATTAGAAGATAATGCTAGCTCAAATATGCCTGAAGAAAATATCATTTTACTCAATGAAAGCATTATAAAACCAAGTGCAGAGCTTTGGCTTGGTATGGTGGATTTAAAAACTTTTAGAAAGAGCTCTTTAACTATTAAAAATGATTATGTTTTACCTTTGGATAAAGATATGTTAATTACCACAGGCCACGCTGCTTTTAGCTTAAACGATGAAAATAATAATACTTTAGAGTTTAAAAACGGTGTGTCTAAATTTTTAATGATTAAAGATGGTAAAATCAAACAAATTACAAAAGCTGAATTTATCAAAGAAAATAGAGGAAAATTATGGTAAGAATTTTAATATTTTCCATTTTTTTTACTCTTAACGCTTTTGCACTAAGTGCTTTAGAAGTTGCAAAACATATTGTTAATGATAATTCTAAAGATGCAAAATTAGAGCTCTTGCTTGCAAGGAATGATTATAAAGATGAACGCGGAAATGTAGATATTTACACTATTTCTCAAATTTTAAAAACTAATTCTTTGGCAAATTTTATATTAAATGAGCCAAAAACTCTAACTTTTAGTTTTAAAGCTCAAGCTGATTCTGTTTTATTTTTTAAAACTATTAATGATACTTTAAACGAATTAGGCTATGTGTATTTTATACCAACTGAATTAACTTTAAGGGAAAATTATATCACCTATAAGTTAGCTGTAGATTCTCAATATATGCTTGATCCAGGAGTTTTCTATAAAGCCTTGTTATCAAGCTCTGTTTTTATTAAAGATATTTCTAAAATTTCAGAATTAAATTATGAGTATGAGCTAGATTTTTCAAAAGCAAAACCTAAAGTCAATACTCAAATTCCACTAAATACCATCACTCAATTAAATAAGCCTTTAAGGGAATATATTGTTGATTTACAAGGAGCAAAAAGCATAGAGCTTAGTGCGCACAATCTTGATTCTTGGTTTTGTAAAATTCAATTTTTAGATAAAAATTTAAATTTTATTCAAGGCATAGAAAACACACACAAACAAAATGAAATTAATATAAATATCCCATTGGGTGCAAAATATGCTATCATTGGCGATATGTTTAGCCTTGATAACATAAAAAGGGGTTTAAAAATTTACTTAAGACGCTAAAAAGGATGGAAAATGTTTGAAGAAATTCATTTTAATACCATAGAAAGACTTCCAAATTATGTTTTTGCTGAAGTTAATGCGATTAAAATGGCAGCAAGAAGAGCAGGGGAGGATATAATAGATTTTTCTATGGGAAATCCTGATGGTAAAACTCCTCAACACATTATAGATAAACTTTGTGAAAGTGCAAATAAAGAAAAAACTTCTGGTTATTCTGCTTCGAGTGGAATTTATAAACTAAGACTTGCAATTTGTAATTGGTATAAAAGAAAATACGATGTTGATTTAGATCCTGAAAGTGAAGTAGTTGCAACGATGGGCTCTAAAGAAGGCTTTGTAAATTTAGCAAGAGCTGTTATTAACCCAGGAGATGTAGCTATTGTACCTACACCCGCTTATCCTATACACACTCAAGCTTTTATCATAGCAGGTGGTAATGTAGCAACTATGAATTTTGATTTTAATGAAAATTATGAATTAAATGAAAATACTTTTTTTGAAAATTTACAAAAAACACTACATGAAAGTATTCCGCGTCCAAAATATGTAGTAGTAAATTTTCCGCACAATCCTACAACAGTCACTGTGGAAAGAAGTTTTTATGAGAGATTAGTTGCAATGGCAAAAAAAGAAAGATTTTATATTATTTCTGATATTGCTTATGCAGATTTGACTTTTGGTTCTTATAAAACCCCTTCTATTTTTGAAGTTGAAGGTGCTAAAGATGTAGCGGTGGAAACTTATACACTTTCAAAGTCTTACAATATGGCAGGTTGGCGTGTAGGTTTTGTAGTGGGTAATAAACGCTTAATTGCGGCTTTGAAAAAAATCAAGTCTTGGTTTGATTATGGTATGTATACTCCTATACAAGTTGCTGCTACTATAGCTTTAGATGGAGATCAAACTTGTGTTGAAGAGATTAAGGCAACTTATGCAAAAAGATTAGAAGTCTTGCTTGATTCATTTTTTCAGGCAGGATGGGAGCTGAAAAAACCTAATGCAAGTATGTTTGTTTGGGCAAAACTCCCTCAAAGTAAAGCTCACCTTGGAAGTATGGAATTTTCTAAACAGCTTTTGCAAAAAGCAAATGTAGCGGTAAGTCCTGGAGTTGGTTTTGGTGAAGCGGGTAATGAGTATGTTAGAATAGCTTTAATAGAAAATGAAAATCGCATTCGTCAAGCAGCAAGAAATATAAAAAAATATTTAAGAGAATAAAATGAAAATCGCAATTTTGGGATATGGTACGGTAGGAAGTGCTGTTGTAGAAACTTTGCTAAAAAATCAAGATTTAATCAAAGCAAGATGTGATGAAGAAATTATTCCAGTAATTGCTTTGGCAAGAAATCCAAAACCAAATGCATTAATTCCTGTGGTAAATGATATTGATGAGGTTTTAGAGCGTGAAGATATTGATGTATTTGTGGAGTTAATGGGTGGTATTGATTTACCCTTTGAGATAATTTCAAAAATTTTAAAAAGAAAAAAAGCAGTGGTAACTGCTAATAAAGCTTTGCTTGCTTATCATCGTTATGAGCTTGAAAAATTAGCACAAGATACAGCTTTTGGTTATGAGGCGAGTGTGGCGGGTGGAATTCCTATTATTAAAATTTTAAAAGAGGGCTTGAGTGCTAATAATATTGTTTCTATTAAAGGTATTTTAAATGGCACAAGCAATTATATTTTAAGTAAAATGACCGAAGATAATACCAAATTCCAAGAGGTGTTAAAAAAAGCACAAGATTTAGGATATGCTGAAGCTAACCCCACTTTTGATATAGAGGGTTTTGATGCAGCACATAAACTTTTGATTTTAGCAAATATTGCCTATGGATTAAGAGTAAAACCTGAAGATATTTTGATTGAGGGTATTAGCAAAGTAAGTAATGAGGATATTTATTTTGCAAAAGAATTTGAATATACCATAAAACACTTGGGTATTGCTAAGATTAAAGATGAAAAAATAGAATTAAGAGTTCATCCTACCATGCTTAGCAAAGATAAAATACTAGCAAAAGTTGATGGGGTAATGAATGCTATTAGTATTGATGGAGATGTATTGGGTGAAAGTTTATATTATGGCCCAGGAGCAGGTGGCAGGGCAACTGCAAGTGCTGTTATAGCTGATTTAATCGATATAGCAAGAAAAGAAAAAAATAGTGCTATTTTTGGGTATTTAAATGATACTTCTTATAAACTTTTAAGTAAAGATGAAATTTATACAAGATATTATTTAAGATTAAAGGTATTAGATAAAATAGGAGTTTTATCAAAAATCACACAATTAATGAGTGAACATCAAATTTCAATCGATACTTTCTTGCAAAAGCCTAAAAAAGAAAAGCAAGATTATAGCACTTTATTTTTCATCACTCATCAAACTTATGAAAAAAATATACAAATTTTAACTCAAAAGCTTAGAGAACAAGAATTTGTAAAAGATGATGTTTTTATGATGAGAATAGAAGAGTAATGGCATTATTTGAATATCTTTTTGGTAAAAAAGGAGAAGAGTTAGTGTGTGAATTTTTAAAAACACAAGGATTTGAAATTTTAAAAAGGAATTTTTATTCTAAATTTGGAGAAATTGATATTATTGCTAAAAAAGATAAAATTTTACATTTTATTGAAGTTAAAAGCACGCAAGGTGATTATGAGGTAGAATATAGATTGGATAATAAAAAATATAATAAAATTATTAAGACTATAGAATATTACTTTATGAAACATAAAAATGATGAAAATTATCAACTAGATTTACTTTGCGTATATAAAGATGATATAAAACTTTTAGAGAACATTAGTTATTAAGGGAATGTTTATTCTATTTTAATAGAATTTGAAAAAACAAAGGAGAAAAAAATGGGAAAATATATTGATTTAACTACAGAAAATTTTGCACAAGCAAAAGAAGGTGTAGCTTTAGTAGATTTTTGGGCTCCATGGTGCGGACCTTGCAGAATGCTTGCACCGGTAATTGATGAGCTTGCAAATGATTTTGATGGTAAAGCTAAAATTTGTAAAGTAAATACAGATGAGCAAGGTGATTTGGCTGCACAATTTGGTGTAAGATCTATCCCAACTATCATTTTCTTTAAAGATGGTGAAGTGGTTGATCAACTAGTTGGTGCTCAATCAAAACAAGCTTTAGCAGATAAACTAAACTCACTTTTATAATCTTAAGCCACTTTTTGTGGCTTTTCTTCATATTTTTTACTATTTAATAATTTTTATTATTTATAATTAAAGAAAAATTTGTATAATACTTATAAATAAAACTATAAGGAAAATATCATGTTAGATTTAGCTATTATAGGTGGTGGACCTGCAGGTTTGAGCGCAGGTTTATATGCTACAAGAGGTGGATTAAAAAATGTTGTAATGTTTGAAAAAGGTATGCCTGGTGGGCAGATTACTTCGAGTTCAGAGATAGAAAATTATCCTGGAGTTGCTCAAGTTTTAGATGGAATTTCTTTTATGGTTCCTTGGAATGAACAATGTATGCGTTTTGGTTTAAAACATGAGATGGTAGGTGTTGAACAAATTAGTAAAAATTCTGATGGAAGTTTTAATATAAAATTGGAAGGCGGTAAAAACGAACAAGCAAAAGCAGTTATTGTTTGCACAGGCTCTACTCCGCGTCGTGCTGGTTTTAAAGGCGAGGATGAATTTTTTGGTAAAGGTGTGAGTACTTGTGCAACTTGCGATGGCTTTTTTTATAAAAATAAAGAAGTGGCTGTTTTAGGTGGGGGAGATACTGCTTTAGAAGAAGCTTTGTATCTAGCTAATATTTGTTCAAAAGTGTATTTAATCCACAGAAGAGATGAGTTTAGAGCAGCACCTTCAACAGTTGAAAAAGTAAAAAATAATGACAAAATAGAATTAATCACAAATGCGGTTGTTGATGAGGTTTGCGGTGATAATATGGGTGTTAATAAAATTAAAATAGCATTTAATGATGGTTCTAAAAGAGAGCTTGATGTGCCTGGAATCTTTACCTTTGTTGGATTAAATGTAAGAAATGAAATCTTAAAACAAGACAATGGTGAATTTTTATGTGCTATGGAAGAAGGTGGTCAAGTTAGTGTTGATCTTAAAATGCAAACCAATATAGCAGGGTTATTTGCAGCAGGTGATTTAAGAAAAGATGCTCCAAAACAAGTAATATGTGCAGCAGGCGATGGAGCGGTTGCAGCGCTTAGCGCTTTAGCTTATATTGAAAATTTACACTAGAATTTCTAGTGTAAATTGATTAACTTCCAATAACTCCGCCATCAATTTTACTTATTGCTATTATACTTGATCTTGGTGTTTTGCCATAAGGAAATTGACTGCCTTTTAATTTCTCTCCTGGATGTTGAATTCCAACAAACATAGTTTTATAATCTTGACTAAAAGCAATTCCTGTTATTTCGCAAGCTATTGGTCCTGTTAAAAATCTTTTTATTTCCCCTGTTTTTGGATTAGCTGCTAACATACAATTATTTCCCATGCCTTCAAATTCTTCTTGATTAGAATAGTTTCCATCAGTTTGTATCCAAAGGCGACCATCTCTATCAAAACTTAATCCATCGGGGGAATTAAATTTATTATTACTTGTAATGTTGTTTGAGCCTTTATTTAAACTTGTTTGATTATCAGGGTTTCCTGCAAGTGCAAAAATTTCCCAAGTAAATTCATCATCTTTATGAGAATTTTTATGCTCCCATTTAATTATTTGTCCGTAAATATTTTTTGTTCTTGGGTTTGCTGGATTTGGGTTATTATTTTTTTTATTGTTTGTTAAGGTAGCAAATACTTCTTTTGAGTCACTTTCTTTATGGCTTGCTATCCATTCACATCTATCCATAGGAGTTGCATTTACAATAGTTCCAGCAATTCTAGCATTGATTAACACATCTGCTTGAGAGTTAAAACCATTTTCTTTATTAAGGTTATTTTTACCATATTCTAACTCAATCCATTTTCCACTCCCTCTAAAATCTCCTATTTCTCCATTAAATTGTGCTACATATAAGGTTCCTTCATCTAAAATTTTGCTAGTATCTAGACCTTTTTTATATTTATGTTTGCTTATAAATTTATAAATAAATTCATTGGCTTCATCATCTCCCATATAAATTACAACGGTTCCATCATCTTCTACAATTAATTCTGCATTTTCGTGTTTAAATCTTCCAAGAGCTGTTCTTTTTATAGGTATGCTGTTTGGATCAAATGGATCAATTTCTACAACCCATCCAAATTTATTTGCCTCGTTTGGATTTTTACTTAAATCAAATCTTTCATCAAATTTTTCCCATCCATATTGACTTTGAGTTTTAAATCCAAATCTAAGTTGCTCTTTTGAAAATTTAATTTTTTCATCTAAACTTCCAAAAAAATCATTTATATTTTCTTCGCAAGTAAGATAAGTCCCCCAAGGTGTTTTTCCATTGGCACAATTATTTAAAGTTCCATATATAAAATTTTCATTTTGAAGTACTTGTTGTTTTGCTGGACCACTAATGCTCATTTTTGTATTTGCATCGATTCTGCGATTGTATTTAGAATCAAGCACCACAGACCATTGATCTTTTTCTTTTTTTATTTCAAAAATACTCACTCCTAAATTTGCTTGTTCATATAAAATATCATCTAAGCTAAGATTTTTACCTTGATGTTTAAACATAATTTCAGGATTTATATATTCATTATTAATAGCTAGTATAGCCCTATCTTTTGAAAGAGGAAAAAAACTCATACCATCGTTATTGTCTCCAAAAGTTAATTTAGCATTTTCCACAGCTTTTTTATCGATATTTTTTTCTTCATCATAAATAGATGCTTTGCTAAAAAGAGGATCGCCCCATGAGATTAAAATATCTGCTTTGTAGCCATCTGGTACGATAACTTTATCTTCTGTGCTAGCAGGTATTTCTTTAAAATTTAGCAAATCTTTATCTTTTAATAAACTCGCATTTAAATTTGAGCTAGCAAAAAATGCTACCATAGAACCCAAAGCTGAGCCTTTCAAAAATGTTCTTCTTTTCATAAAACTCCTTTTAAAAATGTGTTATAAATTTAAAGTTTTTTGGAAACTTTTTGGAAACTTTTGCTCATGGTATGTAATATTGTATTAATTAACTTAGTGATACAATTTCTCACTGCAAATATAAAGGATAAATTTATGATATGTATAGGAATTCATGGGAGCAATGGTCGCATGGGTAAACAAATTGAAAATTGTTTACAAGATCAAAAAGATGTTAAAGCAAGTGCATTTTTTTATCAAGGATCAAGCTATGAAGAATTTTTTAACAAATGCGATGTAATAATTGATTTTTCTTCCCCGAAAGGTTGTGAGGATTTGTTGTTATACGCAAGAAGCAATCCTAAACCTTTAGTGATAGGTACTACAGGATTAGATGCTAAGCAAAATGAGTTAATGCAAAGTGCAAGCATTACTATGCCAATTCTTTATGCTACCAATATGTCTTTGGGTGTAGCTATTTTAAAAAAACTTTCATGTTTAGCAAGTGAAGCTTTAAGGGATTTTGATATAGAAATACTTGAAATGCACCACAATAAGAAAAAAGACGCTCCAAGTGGTACAGCTATGACTTTAGCACAAAATGTCGCTAAGGCTAGGAATTTAGATTTAGAAAAGGTTAGAGTAAGTGGTAGAGATGGGATTATTGGTCAAAGAAGTAAAGATGAAATCGCAGTGATGAGCTTAAGAGGTGGTGATATAGTGGGTTCTCATAGAGTTGGATTTTATAATGATGGTGAATTTATAGAATTAAATCATAGTGCTACTTCAAGAGCTACTTTTGCTATGGGGGCTATTAGATGTGCTAAATGGCTGGTTTCTCAAGAAAATGGCTTATATGATATAGACGATTGTTTAGGAATTTAAATGTGTGCGGTAGTTGGAGTAATTAATTCAAAAAATGCAAGCACGGTGGCTTATTATGCTTTATTTGCTATGCAACATCGTGGCCAAGAAGCAAGTGGAATTAGTGTAAGTGATGGTTTAAATATCAAAACTCATAAAGCTAAAGGTGAAGTAGGACAAATTTTTAATACTCAAATTTTAGCAGATTTAAAAGGTAGTATAGCTGTAGGCCATAATCGTTATTCTACCGCTGGAAATTCTTCTTTGCATGATGCACAGCCTGTTGCAGCTACTTGTTCTTTGGGTGATATTTCTTTAGTGCATAATGGAAATTTGATTAATAAAGAAGAAGTTAGAAAAGAGTTAATTGACAATGGGGCTATTTTTCATTCTAATATGGACACAGAAAATGTTGTGCATTTAATAGCAAAAAGCAAAAAAGAAACTTTAAAAGATAGATTTATAGAAAGTCTAATGCAAAGTAAGGGTGCATATTGCTTTATGTTAGCTAGTAAAAATCAACTTTTTGTGGTAAGAGATCCTTATGGGGTTAGACCTTTATCTTTGGGAAAATTAAAAGATGGTGGATATATTGTAGCGAGTGAAACTTGTGCTTTTGATTTGATAGAAGCTGAATTTATCCGCGATATAAAGCCCGGTGAAATGCTAGTTTTTACTCAAGGTAGTGATGAGTTTGAAAGCATTCAAGTTTTTGATAAAACAGATCCAAGAATTTGTGCATTTGAATATATTTATTTTGCTAGACCTGATAGTATTATAGAAGGTAAAAGTGTATATGAAGTGCGTAAAAAAATGGGTGAAGCCTTGGCTAAAAAATTTAAAGAAAAAGTAGATTTTGTAGTGCCTGTTCCTGATAGTGGAGTAAGTGCTGCTATAGGTTTTGCACAATATTTAAAAATTCCACTTGAAATGGCCATAGTTAGAAATCACTATGTTGGAAGAACTTTCATAGAGCCAACTCAAGAAATGAGAAATTTAAAAGTAAAACTGAAATTAAATCCTATGAAGAAAGTTTTAGAAGGCAAAGATATAGTGGTGATTGATGATAGTGTAGTAAGAGGAACAACTTCTAAAAAAATCATCACACTTTTAAGACAAGCAGGTGCTAGAAAAATTCATTTGGCTATAGCTTGTCCAGAAATCAAATTTCCTGATATTTATGGTATAGACACTCCAACTTTTGAAGAGTTAATTTCAGCTAATAAGAGTATTGAAGAGGTTAGAGAATATACAGGTGCAGATAGTTTGACTTTTTTAGATATTAATGAGCTAGTTTCAAGCATAGGCAATGAAAGAAAATATTCTTTGATTAGTTTTGATGGGGATTATTTTATTAAATAATCCTTATCTGCATTTTAATTGTTTAAAAATTTTATAACTTTGAAAATGAGGTGGCAATCCCACTTCAAAAGAAAAGTCTTTGTAGGTATGACCTGATAATTGATTTGCAATGTTAATATTATACGAAACATCTCTTTGTTGTTGATTTGCTTTTTTTATACTATCAAAATTTTGTTGATTAAAAATTTCTCCACTGATTTCATGCTTTTTATTATTATTATTATCAATAATTCTAAGTTCTAAAAAGCATTCTGAAATTTTAAAATTAGTATCGTTGGTTACTCTACCTTTTATAACAATGCTTTCTGTAGCTAAGCGTCTGTAGGTTGAAAAATTACTCAAACTAGCTTTTTTTGTGTATTGATCTATAGTTAATAATAAAGAAATAGTTAAGATTGAGGCTAATATAAAACTTATTATGCAAAAAATTATCATATACTTTTTGTTTTGTATTTTTAAATAGAATAAAATCCAAGTAAGGAAAGTTGAAGCTAGCATAATAAAAATGATGAGAATATGAAAAAAAGTAAAATATCCCATTAAAAACACTTTGAATTAATTTTAATGTCAAAATCTTGACCTTCATTAAAATCGGAAAATTTGGTTTTTAGATTAATAGTTTGGTTGGGACTTATTGTTTTTTCGATAGTGGTAGATTTACTTCTTAATGGTTTTAATAAATGTATTAAATTTTTAAAAGTATTATTTTCATCGCTTTTTCTAAATACTTCTACTTTTATTTTGCAAAATTTAAAACTTTTTTTAGAAGTATTTGTCAAGCTATAATCAACACTTAAAGAATTATCATATACAAAAAATTGAGCATTATCTAAGCTAGCTATTCTAGATCTAACTTTAGTATCAATTAAAAAATATCCCAAATACGCAATACTAAGTGAACATAAAATTCCTAAAAAAATTATAATAAAAGCAAAAGTAGGTTTGTTTCTAACAATCAAAGCAATAAATAAAGTGATAATGAAAAAGAATACAACTAAAGCCATTAACAAAAAATCGATCAAGTGCAAATGAGCTGTATAAAAGATCATTTGCTCTCGGATATGTTGAACATTCATTATCACTTCTTTATTTTTTAATTTGCTACTGAACTTGTTCTTTTATTATCTTTGCTATCAACCCAAATATTTGGCACAGCTCCGCCTGGTGTTAAGAAAATTTTAGCATCTTTATTGACTTTAAGTGCTTCATTAAATTGCTTTTGGGTTTCAATTTGTTTTAAATCAAGTAAAGGATTATTTAAACTTTTTGCTATTTCTCTATTTGAATATGCTTGCGCATCAGCTTCAATTTTTACGGCACTTGCTCTACCTTTAGCACTAATAATAGTTGCATTTGCCTCCCCTTCAGCTAAAGCCGCTTTTTTAAGTGCTTCTTGGTTAGCTCTTTCAACTTCATATTTAGTTCTTTCAGCTTCTTGTTTAGCAATTTGTACTCTTTCGATTTGTTCTTTTACTTTTATAGGTAAGATAATTTCTCTAAGCTGAACTGCTTGAAGCTCTGCTGGCTCATTTGGTTGGCTTTCAATAGTTTTTCTAATACCCTGATCAATTTGCACCGCTATAGTATTACGATTTGTTGGAAGCTCTTCTGCAGTGTATTGACCTACAACATTTCTTACAACATCTCTTACTACTGGATCTATGATTTTATTTTCCCAATTAAGCCCCCATGTCGCGATAGTTTGAGGAACTTGTAAAGGATTTAATCTGTATTGAACGGTTACATCAATAGATACAGGCAAGCCTCTTGAATCAAGCACCGAAATACTATTTTTATTAACAACACCTGATCCTATTTGTAAATTTTCATTTATTCCTTCGATCGAAGCATAGTTGATTTGTCTTACTCTAGTATCTATGATAGTGATTTTTTGCAGTATAGGCATAAAAAAATGAAGTCCTGGTTCAAGTGGGGTAGGGCTGTATTTACCTGTAGTGGATTTGATCCCCATTTCCCCTGAATTTACTATTGCAAAAGGCTTAAAAAGTGCAAAAACTAAAATAATCGCAATTGCACTATAAATTAATGGAGAAAATTTCCCAAAACCTTTGAAATTAAATTCTGGTGTTTTGAAGTTTAAATTTTGCTTATTGTTGTTTTGATTGTTTTTTTTATTAAAATAATCATTCAAATCAGCTGGCATTTAGTTCCTTTGTTAAATATAAGTTAGCATAGAAGCGTATTTTTCATTGCGTCCATAAACTATATCAAAATACGCATTTTGAAGCTTTGTCGTTAGCTCACCTCTTTTTCCATCTCCTATAATTCTTGCATCAATATTATTTATCGGAGTTATTTCTGCTGCAGTTCCTGTGAAAAATGCTTCATCAGCTACATAAACTTCATCTCTTGAAATTCTTTGACGCACTACACTTATGCCCAAATCATGTGCAATTTTTAAAACAGTATCTTGAGTGATACTTTTTAATGAAAAATCATTTGGCGGTGTGATTAGCTTATTATCTTTAATCATAAAAAAACACTCACCTGTTCCTTCTGCTACAAAACCTTCTTCATCGAGCATTAAGGCTTCCTCATATCCTGCTTCTATAGCTTCATATTTAGCCATTTGAGAATTTAAATAATTTGCACTTACTTTTGCTTTACCTAAGCTAGATTTTACACTATTTCTAGCAAAAGAAGAAATTTTAACCTTAATACCTTTTTCTAAGCCTTCTTCACCTAAATAAGCACCCCATTCCCAAGCAGCAATAGCTACCCTAACAGGAGCTTTAGCATGATAAACTCCCATAGTGCCATCACCTAAAAAGATTAATGGTCGCAAATAGGTGTTATTTTGAAAATCATTTGCTCTTAAAAGTTCAACTTGTGCATTTTCAAGTTCTTCTTGAGAAAAAGGAGAATTAATTAAAGTAATTTTTGCAGACTCTAAAAGTCTTTTGGTGTGTTCTTTTAATCTAAAAATTGCTAAACCATTTTGTGTTTTATAAGCTCTTGTTCCTTCAAAAACTGCATTTGCATAATGTAATGAATGTGTTAAAACATGAATTTTTGCATCATCAAAATCAATGATTTTTCCATCCATCCAAATTTTTTTTGCCCTAATCATAACTAAGCCTTTTTGTTGAAAATAAAACTAATTTTATCAAAAATATACTAATAATTACTAGAATATAGTAAAATTATTATATTTGAAACAAGGAAAAATCATGCCAATTATAAATATCAAATTAGCTAAACCAGAATTTAGCAAAACACAAAAAGAAGAGTTAATAGCAGATATTACAGAACTTTTACATACAAAATACAACAAGCCAAAGCAAAATATAGTGATCATGTTAGAAGATATTGAGCCATATAATATTGCTTTTGGTGGCGAAAGTGTAGAAAAATTAAGATTGAAAGATAAAAAATGAAAGAATTGCAAATTGGTGATAAAGCTCCTGTGTTTGAACTTTTAAATCAAGATGGAGTTAAAATTTCTTTAAGTGATTTCTTGGGTAAAAAAATTATTTTGTATTTTTATCCAAAAGATAACACCCCAGGTTGTACCACACAAGCTTGTGAATTTAGTCAAAGTTATGAGGATTTTTTAGAGCAAAATGCTGTGATTATAGGTATTAGTCCAGATAGTGTTAAATCGCATGAAAATTTCATAAAAAAATATGATTTAAAACACACTTTATTAAGCGATAGTGAAAAAGAAATTTGTAAACTTTATGGTGCTTGGGGTTTAAAGAAAAATTATGGTAAAGAGTATGAGGGGCTTATAAGATCTACTTTTGTGATTGATGAAAATGGAAAAATCTCAAAAATTTATAAAAATGTAAAAGCTAAAGACCATGCTTTTAAGGTATTAAAAGAATTATGCTAGTGCATATTTGCTGTAGTGTGGATAGTCATTATTTTATACAAGAATTAAGCAAAACTTATCCTGATGAGAAAATTATAGGTTTTTTTTATGATCCAAATATTCATCCTTATAGTGAGCATGAACTTAGATTTTTAGATGTTAAGCGTAGTTGTGATAAATTGGGTGTTAAGCTTTATAAAGGTGAATATGAGTATGAAAAATGGCTTGAGAGTGTAAAGGGTTATGAAGACGAGCCTGAAAAAGGCGCAAGATGTCAAATTTGTTTTGATTTTAGAATGCATAAAAGTGTTGAATTTGCTCAAAAAATTGGTGAAAAAAAACTTACAACAACCCTTTTAACATCCCCTAAAAAAGACTTAGAGCAGCTAAAATTAGCTTTACAAAAAGAATGCGATAAATTTGGTATAGAGTTTTTGGCACCTGATTTTAGAAAAAATGGAGGCACGCAAAGACAATTTGCCTTAGCTAAGCAAGATATGCTTTATCATCAAAATTATTGTGGGTGTATTTATGCACTTTCTAAACAAAAAGGCCAAAAAGCTTTTATAGATGAGCTTATGAGTCCTATAAATAAACAAATATTACCTTCAAGCATAGAAGAAAAAATAAAATTTTATAACCAAGTAAAAAATTTAGAAAAAAAGGGCATTAAATTTGAAATTCAAAGAGAGAAATTTTTAAATTATCGCTTACTAAGAGCTTTGATAAAAGAAAACAAAAAAGCCATAAAAACTCATGTTTTATTTTATTCTCATTTTAAAAATTCTTACACTAAATTTAGTATTTTAGAAGAGGATTTAAAGTGCTATAAAAGCGTAAAGGATGAGATTAATTTATGGAGTTTTGATTATTTAAATAGTTTGTGCAAAATGCGATTTAAAAGTTTTGAAGATTTTTTACAAAATCCTTTAAAAATAGAGCAAGAAATCAAAATAAGGCAAAGGCATTTTGGCGCTTATGATCTTTCGCCGGTAATTATTGTTGAAAATATCACCAAAGGTGCTTATGAATTTATAGCAAAAAGTGAAATTTATTTTGATAGTAAAGAAAAGATTGTGAAGTTATAAAACTTAACTAGTTTGTTAATATTTTTTTTGTAAAATCTGAATTTTGAATATATTTTAAGGCTAAATTTATGATAGATGTAATGCAAATTCAAAAAATTTTACCACATAGGTATCCATTTTTACTTGTAGATAAAATCGTAGAATTAAAAAATAAAGAAGTTGTTAGAGGTTATAAAAATATTAGTATAAGCGACCATGTTTTTATGGGGCATTTTCCAGATCATCCAATTTACCCGGGTGTGTTAATTTTAGAAGGTATGGCACAAACTGGAGGGGTTTTGGCATTTGAAAGTATGGATGATAAGGTAGATCCAAGCACTAAAGTAGTATATTTTACAGGCATTGATAATGCTAAATTTAGAAATCCAGTGCGTCCAGGTGATAGGCTTGATTATGAGATGAGTGTGGTGAAAAATCGTGGAAATATGTGGATTTTTCAAGGAAAAGCTTTTGTTGATGGACAATTGGTTGCAGAAGCTGAACTTAAAGCTATGATAGTAGATAAATGATGAGCAAAATTCATCCAAGTGCTGTTATAGAAGATGGAGCTATTATAGCAGATGGTGTTGTAGTAGAGGCCTATGCCTATGTTGGAAAAAATGCCAATATAGGTGCAAATACTATCATCAAACAAGGTGCAAGAATTTTACCTAATGTAACTATAGGTGAAAATTCTAAAGTTTTTTCTTATGCCATAGTTGGAGATATCCCACAAGATATATCTTATAAAGATGAGATAAATTCAGGTGTTATTATAGGAAAAAATGCAGTTATTAGAGAATTTGTTACTATAAATTCAGGTACAGCTAAGGGTGATGGTTTTACAAGAATAGGCGATAATGCTTTTATAATGGCTTATTCTCATATTGCACATGATTGTTTGCTTGGAGATAATATTATTTTAGCAAATAATGCTACTTTAGCAGGTCATGTGGAACTTGGAGATTATACTGTGGTAGGTGGACTTACTCCAATACATCAGTTTGTTAAGGTAGGTGAGGGGTGTATGATAGCAGGTGCTAGTGCGCTTTCTCAAGATGTGGTGCCATTTTGCTTAGCTGAAGGAAATCGAGCAAGCATTAGAAGTTTAAATTTAGTAGGCATTAGAAGACGCTTTGATAAAGAAGAAGTGGATGTTTTAAGCAAGGCTTTTAAATTTTTATTCAGACAAGGAAATTTAAAAGATAATGCTTTAAGTTTGCTAGAAAATACTTCTAGTGAAAATGTGAAAAAAATGTGTAATTTTATCTTAGAAACAAAAAGAGGAATTCCTATATATAAGGAAAAAAGTCATGGTTAAAAGATGTAGTTTTTGCAATGAAATAGAAACAAGTGAAAGAAGAATTTTAGTAAATGATTATAATAATGCTTTTATATGTGAGTATTGTGCCGAAAGTGCTTGCAATATTTTCTTTGGAGAGGAAAAAGAATTAAAAAATAAAGAAGTTGATAAAGAAAATTTTAAAGATATTACTCCTAAGGAATTAAAAGCATATTTAGATAAATATGTTATCGGGCAAGATAGAGCTAAAAAAATCTTTAGTGTAGGGGTGTATAATCACTACAAAAGGCTTTTTAGATCTGACTTAGAAGATGATGATACAGAATTAGCAAAATCAAATATTTTATTAGTAGGCCCAACGGGAAGTGGAAAAACTTTACTGGCACAGACTTTAGCTAGATTTTTAGATGTTCCTATCGCAATTTGTGATGCGACTTCTTTAACTGAAGCAGGTTATGTGGGAGAAGATGTTGAAAATATCCTTACTCGTCTTTTGCAAGCTGCTGATGGAGATGTGCAAAGAGCACAAAAAGGGATTATATTTATCGATGAGATAGACAAAATCGCAAGAATGGGTGAAAATCGCTCCATTACAAGAGATGTAAGTGGTGAGGGCGTGCAACAAGCCTTACTCAAAATTATTGAAGGATCTTTGGTAAATATCCCACCAAAAGGCGGTAGAAAACACCCAAATCAAGACTTCATACAAATAGATACAACTAATATTTTATTTGTGTGTGGCGGGGCTTTTGATGGTATTAGTGATATTATTAAAAGAAAATTAGGCGATAATGTCATGGGCTTTTTTACTGATGATAAAAAAGATGAAAAAGAAGCTTTACTTCAAAGACTAGAGCCTGATGATTTGGTGCATTTTGGGCTTATTCCTGAACTTATAGGAAGATTGCATGTACTTGCTTCTTTAGAAGAGCTTGATGAGGAAAGCATGGTGCGTATTTTAACTGAGCCAAAAAATGCCATTATTAAGCAATATCAAAAACTTTTTGCTATTGACAATGTGGAATTAAAATTTGAAGATGAAGCGCTAAGAGAGATTGCTAAGCTTTCGCTAGAGCGTAAAACAGGCGCTAGAGGTTTAAGAAGTATTATTGAAGAAATGATGGTAGATTTGATGTTTGATTTGCCAGAGTATAATGGATATAGCATAGTAATTACTAAAGAAGTGATCAAAGAAGGTACAAAACCTTTATTTATAAAAAATAAAAAAGTTAAAGGCTGAGAATGATTTTAGATCAAATAATTGGATTTTTTTCAAGTGATATGGGGATTGACTTAGGTACTGCAAATACTTTAGTTTTGGTAAAAGATAAAGGTATAGTGATTGATGAACCTTCGGTTGTTGCGGTAGAGCGTGAAAGATATGGTAGGGTTAAAATTTTAGCTGTTGGAAAAGAAGCTAAGGAAATGGTAGGAAAAACCCCAGGTAATATCGAAGCAATCCGTCCTATGAAAGATGGTGTGATTGCTGATTTTGATATGACTGAAAAAATGATCCGTTATTTTATAGAAAAAACTCATAGAAGAAAATCTTTTTTAAGACCTAGAATTATCATTTCAGTTCCTTATGGATTAACCCAAGTAGAAAGAAAAGCAGTTAGAGAAAGTGCTTTGAGTGCGGGTGCTAGAGAAGTATTTTTGATAGAAGAACCTATGGCAGCAGCTATTGGTGCAAATTTACCAATTAGAGAGCCTCAAGGGAGCTTGGTGGTAGATATTGGCGGTGGTACTACTGAAATTGGTGTTACTTCTTTGGGCGGTCTTGTGATTTCAAAATCTATCCGAACAGCTGGTGATAAGCTTGATACTAGTATAGTAAATTATGTAAAAGAAAAATACAATCTTGTCATAGGTGAAAGAACGGGCGAGGAAATCAAAATCGCAATAGGCTCAGCAGTTCAGCTTCCAAAAGAGCTTTCTATGGTAGTTAAAGGACGCGATCAAGTAACAGGATTGTTAAATAGAATAGAGTTAACAAGTGAAGATGTAAGAGAGGCTATGCGTGAGCATTTAAAAGAAATTGCTGATGCATTAAAAATCGTTCTTGAAATGATGCCGCCTGATCTTGCAGCTGATATTGTTGAAAACGGTGTTGTTTTAACAGGAGGCGGAGCTTTAATACGCGGTCTTGATAAATATTTATCTGAAATTGTAAAACTTCCAGTATATGTAGCTGATGAGCCACTTTTAGCAGTGGCAAAAGGCACAGGTAAAGCTTTGGAAGAAATTTCTTTATTGCACCAACTAACGAATGAAGAGTAAAATTCTTAGTGTTTTAATTTTATCTTTTTTAGTGTTTGTTTCGTTTTATTATGGAGATATAATAAAACGAAATATTTTAGATTTAAATATTGCTATTGTTAATCAGTTTTCTCAAAGCATTAATCTTTTAAAAGATAAATTTAATGAGCATTTTAATCAAGCTCAAGAAATTAAAAAATTAAGAGAAAGAAATGCTGAACTTGAAAAAAACAATATCTATATGAAAAACTTTGCCAATGAATTAAACAATATTTTAAGTGATAAAAATTCAAGTTTTTATTATCCTAATGTTAGTTTAGTTAAGGCAACTTCTTATGCTCAAATTAGCGATTATCATAAAGTTTGGCTTGATGTGGATTATAAAGGAAAAATTAAAGGCTTAATTTATAATGGCTATACAGCAGGCATAGTTATAGAAAAAAATGGTAGAGCTTTGGGACTTTTACAAGGTGATGAAGAGTGTATTTTTTCCGTATATATAGGTAAGGAACAAGCACCAGGTATAGCTCATGGTAGAAATGATTATGTTTTAGTTAAATATATTCCTAAATGGCTTGAACTTAAAATGGGCGATAAGGTTTATACAAGTGGCTTAGATGAGATTTTCTTTTCAGGAATTCCAGTAGGCGAAATTTTTAAAATAGAAGAAGAAGGTGCCTATCAAAATGCATATGTTAAACCTTATGTAAAAATGAAAGTACCAAGTTATTTTTATATGGTAGAAAATTTTTAATAAAAAGTTATTTATTTTAGTTGATATAAATTATTATTTACTATTAAATATTAGAATTATCTCCGAATTTTAAAAATTTAGGAGATTAAATGAAAAAATATATCAGTAGTTGTTTAGCTTTTTGCTGTTTAAGTGGTGCTATTTATGCAAATGAAGTGGAATATGATGCACAAAAAATAGCAGATATTTTTTATCAACTTAATGCTGATCCTAAAAATCCAAAAGCAAAAGTTAATCATGCAAAAGGCTTTTGTGCTATGGGAACTTTTGAGCCAGCTTTGTCTATCAATAAAGAAGTTGATGTGCCTTTGTTAACACAAAAAAGTTTGCCAATCCAAGTAAGATATTCTTTGGGTGGAGCTTTTAAAGATGATAAAAGCAAAACAAGAGGTATGGCTATTAGAATTACTGATCCTAAAGATTCTGCTTCTTGGACTATGGTTATGCTAAATACAGAAATAAATTTCGCAAAAAATCCTAAAGAATTCGGTCAGTTTTTTGAAATGAGACTTCCTGTAAATGGTAAAGTCGATCAAGAAAAAATAAGCAAGATGATGCAAGAGGTTGATTCTTATAGAAATTTTGCTGCATATACTGATAAAATTGGCATTAGTAAAAGTGTAGCAAATACTCCATTTTTTAGTATTCATACTTTTTATTTTAAACAAGCAAACGGAGAAAACTATTTGCCAGCAAGATGGAAATTAGTTCCAAGTGAAGGTGTGGCATATTTAAATGAAGCACAAATGAAAAGTGCGAGTAGTGATTTTTTAAAAGAAGATTTCCAAAATCGTGTAAAAGCTAATAAGCCGGTTGAGTATAAAATGTATTTAGTATATGCAAATAAAAATGATATTACCAATGAAACAACGGCTTTATGGAGTGGTAAGCACAAAGAAAGTCTAGTTGGGACTTTTAAGGTTAATGCCTTGAGCGATGAAGATTGTAATTTTGATGTATATTTTCCTTCGGATGTACCTCAAGGGGTTAATCCACCACAAGATCCTTTATTTGATGTAAGAAATGAAGCTTATGCTATAACTTTTGGTAAGCGTCAATAAAATTTAGCTCTTTAAGAGCTAAATTCTTTGTTAAATTCAACTTCTAAAAAACTTATATTTGTTATAATTTGGCTAAAAATTTAGCTTAGGAAAATACATGCCAAAAAGAACAGATATAAAAAATATATTATTAATAGGCAGTGGGCCTATCATTATAGGTCAAGCTTGTGAGTTTGATTACTCAGGAACTCAAGCGGCAAAAACTTTAAAAGAGCTAGGTTATAGAGTAGTTTTGATCAATTCTAATCCGGCTACGATTATGACAGATCCTGAATTTGCTGATGCAACTTATATAGAACCAATTACCAAAGAAAGTATTCTAAGTATTATCAAAAAAGAAAAAATCGATGCGATTTTACCTACTATGGGTGGCCAAGTTGCTTTAAATGTTGCTATGGAAGTTTATGAAAGTGGCGAGCTTGCAGATGTAAAATTTTTAGGTGCAAATCCTGAAGCGATTAAAAAAGGCGAAGACAGACAAGTTTTTAAAGAATGTATGAAAAAAATCGGCATGGATTTGCCAAAATCTATGTATGCGTATAATTATGAAGAAGCGTTAAAAGCTGTTGATGAGATTGGTTTTCCTTTGATGATTAGAGCTTCTTTTACCTTAGGTGGTGCAGGAAGTGGCGTGGTGTATAATATGGATGAGTTTGCAGAACTTGCAAATACTGCTTTAGCGCTAAGCCCTATCCATGAAATTTTAATCGAAGAAAGCTTACTTGGTTGGAAAGAATACGAAATGGAAGTCATTAGAGATAAAAATGACAATTGTATTATCGTTTGCTCTATTGAAAATGTCGATCCTATGGGGGTTCATACAGGCGATTCTATTACTATAGCTCCTGCTTTAACTTTGACTGATAAAGAATACCAAGCGATGCGTAATGCTTCTTTTGCTATTTTAAGAGAAATTGGAGTAGATACAGGTGGATCAAATGTGCAATTTGCTATCAATCCAACTAATGGTAGAATGATAGTTATTGAAATGAATCCTAGGGTTTCAAGATCTTCAGCCCTAGCTAGTAAAGCTACGGGCTATCCTATAGCTAAGGTAGCTACGCTTTTAGCAGTTGGATTTAGTTTAGATGAGATTAAAAATGATATCACAGGAACTCCTGCCTCATTTGAACCGGTAATTGATTATATCGTAACTAAAATTCCTCGTTTTACTTTTGAAAAATTTCCAAATGCAAGCACAGAGCTTGGCACTGCTATGAAAAGCGTGGGTGAGGTTATGGCTATAGGGAGAACTTTTAAAGAAAGCATTCAAAAAGCACTTTGCTCACTTGAGAGAAATTTAAGTGGGTTTGATACTATAGAATGTGATAAAAATGAGCTTTTAGCAAAAATTCGCCAAGCTAATGAAAAACGCTTACTTTATATAGCACAAGCTTTTAGAGAAGGTTTTAGCACACAAGAGCTTTTTGAGCTTTGCAAAATAGATCCTTGGTTTTTAAACCAAATCAAAGAAATAGTGGAATTTGAAAATCAAATAGATATGGATATTTTAAGTAATAAGCAACTATTAAGAAAAGCTAAAACCTTAGGTTTTTCAGATAAAAAAATTGCTAGCTTAATTAATCAAAAAGATAATCTTGAGTTAAGCCAAAATGATATTTATTATGCAAGAATTAAACACAAAATCATCGCTCAATATAGTGAAGTAGATACTTGTGCAGGAGAATTTGAAGCACTGACCCCGTATTTATACTCAAGTATTAATACAAATGAAGCTACGCAAGTAAAAGAAAGTAAAGATAAAAAAGATAAAAAAGTGATGATTATAGGTGGTGGACCAAACCGCATAGGACAAGGCATTGAGTTTGATTATGCTTGCGTGCATGCTTCTTTTGCTCTAAAAGATATGGGTGTAAAAACTATAATGTATAATTGTAACCCAGAAACGGTTTCAACAGATTATGATACAAGCGATATTTTGTATTTTGAGCCAATTGATTTTGAGCATTTAAGAGCGGTTATTGATAGAGAAAGACCCGATGGAGTGATAGTGCATTTTGGTGGTCAAACTCCGCTTAAATTTGCAAAACGCCTTAGTGCTTTTGGGGCAAAGATCATAGGAACAAGTGCAAGGGTAATAGATTTAGCTGAAGATAGAAAGAAATTTGCTAAATTTATTGAAGATCTAGGTATAAATCAACCTAAAAATGGCACAGCCATAAGTGTAGAAGAAGCGATTATAAAAGCAAATGAGATAGGTTATCCTGTGCTTGTTAGACCAAGTTATGTTTTGGGCGGTCGTGCAATGCGTGTAGTGCATGATGAGAGTGAGCTTAGACTTTATATGCAAGAAGCAGTAGATGTGAGTGATAAATCTCCGGTATTAATCGATCAATTTTTAGATAATGCAACTGAGCTTGATGTAGATGCGATAAGTGATGGAAAAGAAGTTTATGTAGCAGGTATTATGGAGCATATTGAAGAAGCAGGAATTCACTCAGGCGATAGCGCTTGCTCTTTACCTGCTGTAAATATTGATGAAGCTATGCTTGAAATGATTGAGCAAAAAACAAAAGATATTGCTTTAAATTTAGGTGTAGTAGGGCTTTTAAATATACAATTTGCTATTTATGATAATAAACTTTATATGATAGAAGTAAATCCAAGAGCTAGTAGAACCGTGCCTTTTGTGAGCAAAGCCACAGGAATTCCTTTAGCTAAGGTTGCAACGCGCGTGATGTGGCAAGGAAATTTAAGAGAAAGCTTGAAATTTTATGACACCTTTAAAGTGGTAGAGGAAAAAAACGGAATTTTAAGAGCTAAAAAGCCAAAACATATTAGTGTAAAATCAGTGGTATTTCCTTTTGCTAAACTTAGCGGAAGCGATCTTGAGCTTGGACCTGAAATGCGCTCAACCGGTGAAGTCATGGGGGTAAGTAAAGATTTTGATAACTCTTATGCAAAAAGCCAACTTGCTTCTTCAAATTTCTTACCAGAAAGTGGTAATGTGTTTTTATCACTAAGAGAGCAAGATAAAAAATATGCAGTAGATTTAGCTAATGAGTATATTAAGCTAGGATTTAAAATCATTGCTACGAGTGGAACTTATAAAGTTTTACAAGAAGCGGGCTTGGAATGTGAGTTTGTACATAAAATTTCTGAAGGACGCCCGAATGTAGAGGATAAATTAAAAAATTCTCAAATTCAACTTGCTATAAATACTAGCGATGAGCATAGTTTTAAAGGCGACACTAAAAAAATTAGAGCAAATATTTTACGCTTTAAAATCCCATATTTTACAAATCTAAGAGCAGCTTATGCGGGGATTAAAGCTATCAAAGCTATACAAAATAAATCATGTCTTGAAGTAAAGAGCTTACAAGAATACTTAAAAACATGATTTATCTTGCTCAAACTGATACAACAGCAGGGTTTTTAAGTAAGGACTTAAAAGCCCTTAATACTTTAAAAAAAAGGCCCTTAAAGCAAGATTGTTTAATTACTACGGCTAAATTTAGTGAGCTTAAAAAACTTACAAGAGTGCCAAATTATTTTAAAAATACTATTAGAAAATCCAAAAAAACTACTTTTTTATATCCTAATTCTAAAGCAATACGCGTTGTGAAAGATTGCACTCATGAGGAATTTTTAAAAAAGTTTGATTGGCTTTATTCTACTTCTGCAAACATTCATGGAAAAAAATTTGATCTAAATTGGGCTATGCAAAATGCAGATAAAATAGTAGATGAAAAGTTTTTTGAAAGTGGAGCCTCAAAGATTTTTAAACTTCGAGGCATTAAAAAAGTTAAACTGCGTTAATTTCCAAGCGGCCAAAATACTTTTGGCTCTTCGCCGATTTTTGCTTGTCCATGATACATTCCAAGTTTATCTTTAGTCCAAGCATAACCAACTTTTCCATTTTTATCTATTGAAATAATTCCGCCTGTACCACCAAGTTTTGCAACTTGTTTGATAGTTTCTTGGGCTGCTTTTTGCACTGAAAGTTTTTTGTATTTGTATAAAGACGCAACTTCATGAGCTGCAGCTACTCTTATGTAAATGTCACCTGTTCCTGTGCAAGAAATTGCTACTGAGTCATTATTTGCATAATTTCCTGCTCCTATGATAGGAGAATCCCCAATGCGTCCTGTCATTTTATTTGTAGTGCCACCTGTGCTTGTACCTGCTGCTAGGTTGCCGTTTTTATCTAAAGCTATTGCACCTACTGTGCCTAAATATGGCTCGGTGCTTACACCAAGATGAGCTTTCGCCTTATCACTATCTAATAAAACTTCCTTACTTTTTTTAGCTTCTTGAAGTTGTTTGTATCTGTACTCTGTAAAGAAGTATTTTTGTCCTACTATTTCTAAGCCATGTTTTTTGGCTAATTTATCAGCACCCTCGCCCGCTATTAAAGTATGGGGTGTTTTTTCCATAACAAGTCTTGCTGCTTCTATAGGGTTTTTAATCGTCCTAGCCATAGCAACTGCACCTGCTTTTAAATTTTTTCCATCCATTATAGATGCATCAAGTTCATTAAATCCATCAGAGGTAAAAACAGCACCTTTCCCAGCATTAAATTCAGGACTATCTTCCATTACTTTAATAGCGGCTATAACTGCATCAACCGAGCTTCCTCCTTTTTCAAGTATGCTTTGACCTGCTTTTAAAGATTCTTTCATTACCTTTTCTCTTTTGGCAAATTCTTCTTTGGTAAGTCCTAAGCCACTTGTTCCACCATGTATAACGATGATAGGTTCAAAATCTTTTGCAAAGACATTATTGCTTAGTAAAAATATTAAACTAGTTAATGTCAATAAAATTCTTTTACTACAGGTTAAAAATTTCATTATTTACTCCTTTTTTAAAATTATTTATTATATTTAATAAAAATTAAATATAACTAAAATTTAATTAATAAATGAGTATTTTTAGGACAAAAATTCTACTTTTTATTTTTATAGGTGTTATTTTTGAAAAATTTTTTAGAAATTAATTAAAATGTTTTTATATTTATTGCAAAATTAGGAGGTATTTTAATGTTTAAAACTATTGTAGCTAAGAAAATATCATTTTTCACAGCTTTGATTTTGGTTGTTGGATTTGGTATTTTTGTTGGACTAAATTATTATTCGTCTAAAACGGATATTCTTCAAAGTATTGTAAGTGGAAAGCAAGAAAGTGTTAAAAATGGAAAAAATTTTTCAGATTTATACTTCAATACTAAGATAGAGAATATTAAAAAAATCGCTGCAAATATTATTGAACATAAAAATGTAAGTGAGGAATATATTGGTTCTTTTTTAGAAAAGATGTTTGGTTTTTATTCTTTTAATGCTATTTATGTTGGGTATGAAAAAGATGGTAGCTTGATTGATGTAGATATTAATTCTAAAGGAAAACATTTTATTTTAAATCAAGAAAAAGATGGTTTTGATGCTAGAGAACGCGTGTGGTATCAAAATGCAAAAAATAAAAATAAGGTAAGCATTTCAGAACCTTTTTTAGATGTCGTAACTAAAAAAATAGCTTTGTCAGTGTCAATTCCGATTGTTATTGATGGGAAATTTTATGGAGTTTTAGCAGGTGAGTTTTTTCTAGATGATATACGCAATGCTTTTGGAAGATTAAAAACTACTGCAAGTAATAATGTGTTTTTAATCAATGAAAGAAAGGAAATGATAGCTCATTCTTCTGCTAATATAGATTTTTACGAAGACAATGAAGTTAAAGAAGTGTTAAAAAATTTTGTTAATGTTGCAAGTGTAACTCCAAATGAAACTACTGATTTGATTTTGTATAAACTTAAAGGTCAAGAACGCTTAGCTGTGTGTATTATGGGAGAAAATTCTTTAACTTTGTGTTCTTCTAATGCTTTGAGTGATTATGATGAGGTTTTAAACGGACTTTTAATTACCCAAGTTATATTTGGTGTGATTTTTGTCCTTGTTATTATCGTTATTTTGGGTGGTATGATAGAGCATTTTCTTAAGAAAATTATATTTATTAAAGAAGCTTTAGAAGATTTTTTTGAAAGTTTAAACTACAAAGGCGATATGAAAGATATAGATTTAAATATCAAAGGAAATGATGAATTTGCTATTATTGGTAAAGAAATCAATAATGGTATAAAAAATATCCAAAAGAATTTAAAGCAAGACAAGAAGGCTGTGTTTGAAAGTGTTCAAAAGTTGAAAGAGATAGAGCTTGGAGATTTATCTGTTAGAATTGATAATGATCCTATAAATCCTCAACTAATAGAGTTAAAAAATGTATTAAATGAATTGCTTGATATTTTAGAAGAGAAAATAGGATCAAACATCAACGAGCTTGATAGAGTGCTTGAAAGTTATAAGGCTTTAGATTTTTCAACACAGGTTGAAAATGCAAAAGGAAGTGTAGAAATAACAACAAATGTTTTAGGTTCAGAAATCAAAAAGATGTTGATTTCTTCTTCTAAATTTGCACATAAACTAACTATACAATGTGAAAAACTAGAAGAATTTATGCAAAAACTTGTTGATGGAACTTATTCTCAATCAAATTCTTTGGAAAAATCCATAAAAGCAGTAGAGCAAATAAACATTTCTATGCAAAATGTTGGAGGTAAAACTACAGAGGTTGTTTCTCAAGCTGAAAATATTAAAGAAGTAGTAAATGTGATCAAGGACATAGCAGAACAAACAAATTTATTAGCATTAAATGCTGCCATAGAAGCTGCTCGTGCGGGCGAACATGGCAGAGGTTTTGCTGTGGTTGCTGATGAGGTGCGTCATTTGGCTGAAAAGACAGAAAGAAGTTTAGGTGAGATAGAAGCTAATGTAAATATTTTAGTTCAAAGTGTTAATGATGTTTCTATATCAATGCATGAACAAACTCAAAGTATTTCACAAATCAATGATGCGATAATTCAACTAGAAGATGTCACAAAAGAAAATGTAAAAATAGCTAATTTTACTAATGAAACTACTAAAGAAGTAGGGGATATTTCTCAAGATATATTAAAAGAGGTAGAAAGTAAGAAAATTTAATACCAAGGAGCTTATTATTTTGTAATTTTGGTTATAATTTGCACTTTTAAAAAGGTAGATTATGATTGAAAGAACAAAAATAAGCTCTAATTTTGGTTGGTTTATGGTAGTTTTAGGTGGTTTGGTTGAGTGTTTTTGGGTAAGTGGTTTAAAATACTCTACTGAAATTTGGCATTATGCTTTAACAGCCATTGGAGTTTGTATATCTTTTACATGTTTTTTAAAAGCTTGTGAAAGACTTGAAGTAAGTATTGCTTATAGTGTTTTTGTAGGTATTGGCACGGTTGGAGTGGTGCTTAATGAGATGTTTATTTTCAATGAGCCAAGCTCTATTACCAAGCTTACTTTAATAGCCATTTTACTTTTAAGTATCATAGGCCTTAAAATCATTAGCAAGGAAGCTAAATAATGGAATGGTTTTTTTTATTTTTAGCGACCGCTTTTGAAATTTTTGGTGTGATTATCATGAAACAACTTGTAAGCACTAAAAATAAGCTTTATCTTTTAGCTTTGATAGTGTGTTTTGCTTTTTCATTTGGATTTTTAAGCCTTAGCATGCAAAGTATTGCTATGAGTGTGGCTTATTCTATATGGACAGGAGCTGGAACTGCAGGCGGGGTTATCATAGGGGTGCTTTTTTATAAAGAAAGCAAAAGCTTTTTAAAGCTTCTTTTGATTGCTCTTATCATTGCTTGCACCGTGGGTTTAAAAATACTTTCATAGGTTTAAAATGAAAATATACATTAGTGGTATAGACACAGATGTTGGTAAAACTTATCTAAGTGCTAGAATTTGTAAAGAATTGGGTTTTGATTATTTTAAGCTTATTCAAGCAGGTATGCCAAAAGATAGCGAGGTAGTAGCTGAGTTTAGCCCAAAAACTAAGATTTTCAAAGAAGGTGTGTTTTTAAAAACCCCTGCTTCCCCGCACAAAGGTAGGATTTTAGAGAATTTAAATTATAAAGCTTTTGATATACAAATTCCACAAAGTGAAAAACTCATTATCGAGCTAGCTGGCGGGCTTTTTTCGCCCCTTGATGATGAAAAAACAATGATTGATTATATGAGTGCGTTTAAGCACCCTACGATTTTAGTCGCAAAAGACTATCTAGGAAGTATCAATCACACGCTTTTAAGCATAGAAGCACTAAAACAAAGAGATATTAAAATCCTTGCTTTAATCTTAAAAACTCAAGATACTTTTAGCAAGGATTTTATAAGCAATTACGCTAAAATTCCTATCATAGAATTTGATGATAAAGTGTGTAAAAAACTTTCAAAAATCCTTGAAAATTTCTCTTAAAGACTGCACTATATAAGCAATTTCATCTTCATTTATAACATATGGTGGCATGAAATAAATTGTATTTCCAAGTGGTCTTAAAAGCAAGCCTTTTTCTAAGGCTCTTTGAAAGACTTCAAGTCCTGCTCTTTGGTATTTGCTTTTTTGTATATCAAATGCACTTACCATGCCTAAATTTCTAAAATTTCCTAAAAAGTCAAATTCTTTTAAACTCTCCCATTGAGTTTTTATAAAAGCACTTTTGATTTTATTTTTTGCGATGATATTTTCTTTTTCAAAAATATCCAAAGTCGCATTAGCCGCCGCACAAGCTAAGGCATTACCTGTGTAAGAGTGAGAGTGTAAAAAGGCCTTTTGGCTCTCATAGCTATCATAAAATTTCTCATAAATTTCATCTTTAGTAAGCACCACTGAAAGTGGTAAATACCCACCCGTAATAGCTTTAGAAAGACATATATAATCAATGCTTTGTGAGCAATAATCAAGCGCAAACATTTCCCCTGTGCGTCCAAAACCTGTGGCTATCTCATCAAATATCACTTGCACACCATAATCTTTAGCAAGTTTAACTGCCTCATCTAAATACCCAAGCTCGTACATATGCATATTGCCTGCACATTGAAGTAAAGGCTCGAGTATAAAAGAACAAATTTCATGATGATGATTTTTTAAAATACTTTCTAAAATTTCAAGTTCTTTTGTATAGTCCTTGCTTGTTGGCACAGGTGTTGTGATACTTTTTAAAAGTAAAGGCTCGTAGGTTTTTTTATAAAGTGCTACATCGCCAACGCTTAATGCGCCTAAGGTTTCTCCGTGGTAAGAATTGCTAAGCGATAAGAATTTATCCTTTTTAGAGCCATTGTTTAAGTGGTATTGAAAGCTCATTTTTAAAGCCACTTCTATGGCTGAACTACCATTGTCTGCAAAAAAGCATTTATCAAAAGGTAAAAGCTTACAAAGTCTTTGCGAAAGCTTTATGATAGGCTCATGTGAAAAGCCTGCAAGCAAGACATGCTCTAAATTTTGAAGTTGATCTTTGATTTTTTCATTGATGTATTCATTACAATGACCAAAGATATTTACCCACCAAGAGCTAATGCAGTCTATGTAGGATTTTTCATCAAAATCATACAAATACACTCCCTTAGCCTTTTTTATAGGTATTAAAGGTAAAAACTCATGATCGCTCATTTGCGTGCAAGGGTGCCAAATGTGTTTTAAGTCTAGTTCTTTTAAATTCATTTTTACTTCTTTGATTTTTATTACTAATGATACTACAATTTTTACTCAAATTTATGCTTTAAAATGAAAAAGGATTATTTAGAAAATATTTATATAATTAGCTTTTATCTTAAATTTAGAGGTAAAGTATGAAAAAAGTATTGATTATCTTGGCGATTTTATTTTTAAATTTTGCATACTCGCAAGAGGATTTATTTGTAAAAGGATTTAAAGCTTATGAGAGTGGTGATTATATAAATGCTATGAAGTATTACAAACAAGCTTGTGATTTAAATGATGGTTTTGGTTGTGGTAATGTTGATGCTATGTATAAATTTGGTGAAGGGGTAAAAAAAGATAATTTTAAAGCGGTAGAATTTTATAAAAAAGCTTGCGACTTGAACGATAGTTTAAGTTGCTCTGATCTTGGAGTTATGTATATAGACGGATTTGGAGTAAAAAAAGATAATTTTAAGGCAATGGAATTATTTCAGCAAGCTTGTGGTTTAAATAATGGTTTGGGTTGTTCTAATCTTGGAGCTATGTATGCAAATGGGTATGGCGTAAAAAAGGATAATTTTAAAGCAGTGGAGCTTTATAGAAAAGCATGTAGTTTAAATAGTGGAGATGGCTGTTCTAATCTTGGAGCTATGTATGCAAATGGAAAAGGTGTTAGAAAGGATCTTTCTAAAGCTTTAGAATATTTTGGTAAGGCTTGTGATTTAAAAAGCGATGAGGGTTGTCAAAACTACGCAAGGTTTAAACAATAATGCAAATTGCACAAATTTTAAATGCATTAAAACAACAAGATAATTTTAGAATTCTACACTCATTAAAACATGAGGGAAAATATGTCGTTTATAATGAGCAAAAATTACTAAATTTAGCGAGCAATGATTATTTAAATTTAAGCAATGAAAAAGCATTAAAGCAAGACTTTTTAACACATTTAAAAGAATTTGAATTTTCTAGTTCAAGTTCAAGAAGCTTGAGCGGAAATTATGCGATTTTTGATGAATTTGAAAGCTTTTTAGAAGCTAAGTTAGGCAGAAAAATCTTGCATTTTAACAATGGCTATGCTTTAAATGTTAGCTGTTTGCAAGCTTTAGCAAGCATTAAAAATACTTTGTTTTTAGCAGATAAGCAAGTGCATGCAAGTATCATCGATGGTTTAAGGCTTGGCGGGGCTAAATTTATAAGATTTAAGCATAATGATATAAAGCATTTGCAAAGTTTAGTGCAAAAGCATTATAAAGAATTTGAAAATATTATCATCATAAGTGAAGCGCTATTTAGTATGGATGGAGATTTTGCGCCTATAAAAGAATTCATAAATTTAAAAAAAGAGTTTAAAAATATCAAAATTTATATTGACGAAGCTCATAGCATAGGTTGTTTTGGAGATGATGGTTTGGGTTATGTGAAATTTTTGGGCTTAGAAAAGGAAGTGGATTTTTTAGTTTTTACCTTTGGTAAAGCCATAGCTTCTATGGGAGCTTGCATGATAAGTAATGAAAAAGATTTTTTTATCAACAAAGCAAGAGCTTTTATATACTCAACTGCTATTGCGCCTATCAATGTAGCTTGGACTTTACATGTTTTTAAGCATTTGCATGAATTTAATGCTCAAAGAAAAAAGCTTTTAGAGTTAAGCACTTGGTTTAAAAATGCTTTAGCAAGTAAAGGTGCGGTTTTAGGCGAGGCTTATGTGATATCTTTTATTTTAGGGCAAAATGCACTAGCTAGTGAAATTTCACAAAAGCTTTTAGAAAATGGTGTTTTTGCACCTGCTATTAAAGAGCCAACCGTGGCTAAAAATACAGCTAGAATTCGCTTTTCTTTGCATACTGGTTTAGTGAAAAAAGACTTAAAAAAGGTTTTGGAGGTATTTTGAAAACTCATTTTTTACATGAAAATGCAAATTCATCTGAGTTGATTTTATTTTTTTCAGGGTTTTGCTCACATTTTAGCCATTTTACGCATTTAAAAAGTGATGTAAATGTTTTAATGGCGTATGATTATACGAGTTTTGATTGGGAAATTGATTTTAATAAATTTGAAAAAATCACTCTTGTTGGCTTTTCTATGGGAGTTTGCATAGCGAGTAAAATTTTAAAAGATATGAAATTTGATAAAAAAATAGCCATAAATGGCACAAATTTACCTATAAATGATGAATTTGGGATTAAAAAAGCCATTTTTAAACTTACGATAAAAAGATTTGCTTTAGAGGATTTTAAAGCAAATTTGCTTGAAAAAAGAATGAATTTAAGTGATGAATTTTACTTTGAAAAAAATGAGTATTTAAAAGAAGAACTTTTAAGTTTATATGAGTTTTGCACTAAAAACTTAAATGAAAATTTCACTTGGGATAAAGCCATAATCAGTAAAGATGATAAGATCTTTCCACCAAAGCATGTTTTAAATTTTTTCAAAGAAAAGGCAGTGTTTATCGATGAGCCACATTTTGCATTTTTTAAATACCACACTTGGGAAGAGCTTTGCAAACTTTCATAAGAGCAAAAGATACTTATAGCGCAAATACACCAGTGCAAAAAGACATGGTTAAAGAGCTTTGTAAAATGCTTAGTGAGAATGATTTGAGCGATTTTAAAGCGGTATTTGAGTTTGGCTGTGGAGTAGGGGTTTTTAGTAAGGCTTTGCAAGAGTGTATTAAATTTAAGCATTATTTTTTAAATGATATTTATCCTTTTGAAAATCCTTGTAAGTTTGATGAATTTGGTGTTTTTGATATGAATGAACTTAAAAATCATCATTTTTATACGAAAAAATTTGATCTTATAGCTTCCAATGCTTGTATGCAGTGGCTAAAGATAGATGAGCTTTTAGAAAATTTTGCAAGCATGCTAAATAAAAATGGGATTTTGCTTTTTTCTACTTTTGGAGAAAAAAATTTCACTCAAATAAAACAAAGCACTAATTTATCACTTGAATATTTAACTTTAGAGCAAATTAGGCAAAAGCTTTCTAAAAATTTTAAGATCATAAAAACAAAAGAAGAGTTAAAAGAGTTAAAATTTGATCATACTTTGGAACTTTTTAGGCATTTGAAATTAAGCGGAGTAAATGCTTTGAGTGATAAATTTTTTATAAGCAAGGCATTTTTAAAAAACTATGAAAAAGAATTTCAAAATACCTTGACTTATCATCCTTTATTTTTTCTAGTTAGAAAACTATAATCGCTAATGTTTTAAGTAAAATGGATAGGTAAAAAATATCAAATGGATTAAATTTAATCCATAGTGAAACAATACGCTCATCCATAAGCTTTTTGAGTGTTTATAAGCTAAGCCATAAATCACGCCTGCAACACTAGCAAATACAATCATCAAAACACCGCTTTTATAATGCACTAATCCAAAAGCTATGCTTGCGATTAATAAAGCAAGATTGGGGTGAATAAATTGTGTAAGTCTTTGTTGGAGATAACCTCTAAAAAAAGCTTCTTCTACTAAAGCAACTAACAAAAGATTTGAAAATAAAAAATATAAAATCCATGATGGTATGCTTATTTCTAGTTTGATAACACCCAAATACCAAGGCACGCACAGCAAAAGAATAGGAGATAAAAGCAATAAGCTCCATTTTAGCACTGAAGCTTTGGTGTAGTTTGTGTTTTTAAATAAAATAGGAAAAAGTATAAAAAGTATAAAAACCCCTAGTGGCTTGTCAATACTAAAGTAAAGATTAAAAGGTGCGCTATTTGTGCTTGCATAAACTTGATCTAAAACTTTGATGTTATTTACACCAGGGATAAAATGAAGAAATAAAGCTAAAGCATAGATAAATAATGCTATTTCTAATATGAAAATTTTTTTATACTGATACAATATAGCCGTTATAAAAACTAATACATTAATCACTATAAAAGTTATATCTATAATTTTAAATACATATCCCAACAAGACTGAAAAGAGTAAAAAAATATACGAAATTTTGACTTTATCAAATGAAAGTAATATCAAAGAAATAGCCAAAAAAAGATGAGTGCTTAAAGCTAACATATAAAATCCTTGTTTATAATTGATCTAGATATAGTTTTACTACTTCTTCTCTTAGGTAAAGCTTTTTTAATCATTTACATTTATATATTTAAGACAAAAGCGTAAATTTTGTTACTTTTTATAAAACCTACAATTTGTCTATATTGTTTTAAATTCCAGTTTGTGTTTTTACTTAGCTTGATGATATTTATAATTTTTATCTTTGTAGTGAAAAATTTATTATTATCTTTTATAATACCTTTATTGAGTGTAATTAAGACATTAAAAATTTTAAAGTAGAAGCAGATAAAATGCATTTTGCTTGCTTTTTTAAAATCGTTTTATTTTCTTTTTCATGAAAAAATTTTTTAATTCTTGTTGATCTCTTATAGCAATGTTTTCTTTGATGATTTTAAATCCTGCTTTTAAAAAGAAATTTTTAGCACTAAGGCTAGCAAAAGTATAAATTTCACTATAAGGGTAGTTTTTAAGAGCAAATTCTAATAAAGCTTTACCATAACCTTGATGAGCATAGTTTGCATGAGTAAAGCAAAGATCGAGTGTTTTTTCTTCTAAATTTATACTTATAAAAGATACAATTTGGCCTTTTTCTTCATAAATAAAACCTAGTTGATTTTGAAATTTTTCTTCCCAAGCTTTTTGGTTTATATTAATCCAAGCACGAATTTGTTCTTTTGTATAATCATTTTTACAAAGAATGGATACGCTTTGCTTAAAAAGCTTGATACAAGGAGCTAAGTCTTTTATATCAAGCTTTCTTATCAAGCACTTTCCTTAAAGCCAAAGAAGCTAGAGCAAGTCCAAAAGAAGCTGTTACACCCATAAATGAGCCAAGATCTTTACAATGGGCTTCTTCATCTGAAAATACCACATCAAAATCCCCTTTAAAGCCCGATTTTCTAAGCTCATAGCGGAATTTTTTAGCTAAAGCATCGCCATGTGTTTTAAATATGCTTGTCGTTTTAATACGCGTTGGATCAAGCTTTCTAGCTCCACCGGTTGATGAGATAAAAATTTGCTTTTTCAAATCAAGTAAATTAGCCAAAGCAACCTTAGCAGGTATATCATCAATCGCATCGATGATAAGATCAAATTCACTCAAATTAAAACTTTTCAAAAACTCATCATCGATTTTACTGACTATACCTTTAGCATTGTAAATACGCTCAAAAACCTTAGCTTTTTCTTCGCCTATATTTTCACTATGAAGCTGGCGGTTTTGATTAGTAGTTTCAAATTTATCCGCATCAATTAAAGTTAGATTACTAAAGCCACTTCTAAAAAGCGCATCAACACAAATTCCACCAACTCCACCAAGCCCACAAACTAAAACTTTAGTGTTTTGAATTTTGATAAAATTTTCTTCATTAATAAGCCATTTTATACGCGTGTATCTATCCATTTTTCATCCATTTTTTGAGATTTTTCATTTGTTTATAAGCTGTTAGGTCAAGCATTATAGGGGTTATTGTGGCATAGCCTTGTTTTAAAAGTGCTATGTCTGAATCTTTTTCATTTTCATGATCAAGATTAGCAGCAGCTAGCCAGTAGTATTCTACACCTCTTGGATTTGTATTAGAATGTGCTTTATAGCTATAAATTCTTTTACCCACTTTGCAAATTTTTAAGCCTTGAAAGGCTGTTTTGCTAGAAGGAAAGTTGATATTTAAAAATTCTTTTTTATCTAAAGGAAAGCCCTTTTCAAAGATATTTTTGACTATTTTTTTAGTAAGTTTTAAAGCAAGTTTATAATCAAGCTCTTTTTGATTATCTTTGTAAAATTGCGATAAAGCAATGGCAGGAATTCCATGAAGCACTGCTTCCATAGCACCTGCGCAAGTTCCTGAGTAGGTTATATCCTCGCCTACATTAGCACCTTTGTTAATTCCACTTATGACAAGATCAGGCAAACGCTTTTTATATAAAGCATGTAAAGCTAGATAAATACAATCTGCAGGCGTGCCATCATCAAGCTTGTAAAATCTTTTTCCAACCTTATGAAATCTTAAAGGCTTAGTTAGTGTTATGGAGTGCGAGCATGCTGATTTTTCACTAGCAGGAGCTACTATGGTAATTTTAGCTTTAAAATGCTTTCTTAGCATTTTTATAAGCTTTTTTAAACCCTCACTTTCATAGCCATCATCGTTTGTTATTAAAATTTCTTTCATGTTTTTTCCTTTTTTTAAATTCTAACACAAGTAATACAATATTTTTTTATTACTAAATTGTTTTTTCATTTTTTAAATATTAAAATTATAGTTTTGATTAATTTTTTAAAGGAAAGAATGATGTCAAAACTTTTACTTTTTAGTGCTTCTGGCTATAAAGATAGCGCTTATTTAAGTCATACTAGAGAATTTATAGATGATTTTTTAAAAGAAAATTCCATGAAAGATGAAGAAATTCTTTTTATACCTTATGCGGGTGTTAGAAGGACTTATGATGCTTATGAAGCTAGAGTAAAAGAAGGCTTGAAAAAAGATAATATCAAATCATTACACCATTTTGAAAATTTAAAAGAAGCGATTTTAAATGCAAGGGTTTTTTTAGTAGGTGGTGGCAATAGTTTTATGCTTTTGCATAAATTATATGAAAACGATTTGCTTGAAGTGTTAAAAGAGTGTATTGAAAAAGGGGCTTGTTATATAGGTTGGAGTGCAGGCTCAAACATAGCAGGCCTTAGCATAAAAACAACTAATGATATGCCTATTGTTATGCCAAAAAGTTTTGATAGTTTAGGGGTTTTTCCTTATCAAATCAACCCACATTTTATTGGCGGGAAAATTCCTGGCCATAATGGAGAAAGTAGAGAGGAACGTTTGGAAGAGTTTTTATTAACTAATCCAAAAGACATTGTTTATGCTATACCGGAGGGTTCTGCATTAAAAGTGCAAGATGATAGCTTAAAAATCATAGGTCATCATGATGTGTTAAAGCTAAGTCATCCTTTTAATGTGGAATATTTAAAAGTCAATCAAACAACTAAAATCTAAAGGAGAAAAATGCAAACTTTTTATCTTTTAGCTGCGATTTTTGGTATTGTGGCTGTGGTTTATTTGCTTATTAAAAAAGTGGAAACAAAAACAGCTTTAATTAGTGTTGGTTTTATTTTATGTTTGATTTCACTTAAGCCCATTGAAGCTTTGAGTGCTTTTACGCATGCTATGGTGCAACCTGCCTTGATTAAGGCAATTTGTGCGAGTATGGGTTTTGCTTTTGTGATGAAAGTGACTAAATGCGATAAACATTTGGTTAGATTACTTACAACACCTTTGAAAAATGTAGGATTTTTCTTAATCCCACTTGCTTTTATGGTGACTTTTTTTATTGCTATAGCTATACCTTCAGCGGCAGGATGTTCAGCTGCAGTTGGTGCGACTTTAATACCACTTTTAATGGCTTCGGGTATAAAACCTGCCATGGCAGCAGCAACAGTGCTTTGTGGAACTATAGGAGGAATTTTAAGTCCAGGTGTTTCTCATACGGCTTTGATTTCTGAAATTTCAGGGAAAAATATACAAGAAATTGTTTTAACTCAAACTCCAAATGCATTAACAGCAGGAGTGATAGTGATGATTTCTTTGATGATTATGGCAGTGATTTTTAAAGATTATCAAAAAGGGCAAGTTTTTGAAGTGGCTAATCAAAACAAGACTGAAGATAATATTGAAAAAGTAAATGCATTTTATGCGCTTATGCCTTTAGTGCCTTTGATTGTACTAATCATAGGCGCAAGTCCTTTAAATGATTATGAGTTTTTAACATGGACAAAACAAGTTGGGGTTGCTGAAGCCATGCTTTTAGGGGCGATTATAGCTTTGGTAGTAACTATGAGTAAGCCTGATAATATTTTTAAAGAGTTTTTCAATGGCATGGGAAAATCTTATGCAGAGATTATAGGGATTATCATAGCTGCTAGTGTTTTTGTTGCGGGTTTAAAAGCATGTGGTGTAATTGATATTATCATAGAATGGCTTAAAAATGAACAGCATTATGTGCGTTTTGGTGGAACTTTTATACCATTTTTAATGGCTATGATTACAGGTAGCGGTGATGCTGCTGCTATGGCATTTAACAAGGCTGTAACTATTCATGCTCAAGATCTTGGTTTTGATCAAGTTAAACTTGGTACTGCAGTGGCAATGTCAGCAGTGCTTGGAAGATACCTTTCGCCTATTTTAGGAGCTTGTATCATCGTTTCAGCTATAGCCGGGGTTAGTCCTTTAGAAATTGTTAAAAGAACTGCTTTAGGTTGTGTTGTTTCGGTGGTTGTAATTGCTTTTGTGTTATTATAATTTTAAGCCTTAAAAGGCTTAAATTTATTTCGCGGCTAGGATGATGATTTCTTGTATAACTTTGCTTGCCGCTTTTAAAGATTTAACAGGTAAATACTCATAAATAGAGTGAAAATTATGTGCTCCAGTAAAGATATTTGGACAAGGCAGGCCTTTTTCCGAAAGCACCGCTCCATCGTATCCTCCACGCATAGGAATGATTTTAGTTTTGATATTTAAATTTTCATAAGCTTGTAAAGCAAGTTTAATAGGCAAAGATTTGGTTGTTTTTAGACTATTAAAGACATTTTTATAACGATCGTTAAGCTTAATGTTAATTCTTTCTTCTCCATATAGCTTTTTAAAACTATCGTTTAAATCTTGTAAAAATTGCATTCTTTGTTTGTATTTTTCATCATCAAATTCTCTAATATCTATTTTTAAAATAGTTTTAGCGCTATTTCCTTTGAGTTCTTTAACCCAAAAATATCCTTCTTTATTTTCTGTGTATTCAGGTGCTTCGCCATTTGGAAGCATAGAGATAAATTTATGTGCTAAAAGTAAAGAATTAACTAATTTTCCTTTAGCACTCATAGGATGAGCAGATTTTCCTATAAATTCTACTTCACAATCTCCTGCATTCCAATTTTCATAAATAAACTCTCCTATCTCACAACAATCTAAACAATATCCAAAGTCAGCATTAATTTCTTTTATATCAAAAGCTTTTGCCCCTCTTAAACCTTGTTCTTCATCAGGTAAAAAGCAAGCATAAATATCACCATGCTTAATATCAGGATTTTTAACAAAAAATTCAAGCATATCCATAATAGCTGCAATAGCTGCTTTATCATCAGCTCCAAGCAAGCTTGTGCCATCAGTGTGGATAATATCATCTCCTATGTAGTTTTTAAGCTCTTTAAATTCACTTTCTTTCAAATAAAGATCTAAGTTTTTATTTAAGCATATATCTCCACCTTGATACTTAGTGATTTGTGCTTTGGTGTCATTAGTTTGTTCCATACTTGTATCTAAATGCGCAAAAAAGGCTATTTTAGGAGCATTTGGAGTGTTTGCTGGTAAAAGAGCTGTGGTGATGGTGTTTTCTCTTCTTTTGATGTCTTTTAAACCTAGTTCTTGTAATTCTTTTTCAAGTAATTTTGCAAGCTCCATTTGATTAGGACTTGATGGCATAATGCCTTTGGCGCCATTTTCTCTACTTGTAGTGGTATTAATCTTAGTGTAATTTATAAATCTTTGTACAATATCCATAATTTTTCCTTTTTAGATTAAAATTAATAAAATTATAACAATTCATTTTTAAAATATTTGATTAATCTAAGAAGATTTTATTAAATGATATTTTCTATCAAAATTTATTTAAAATTATGATAATATATTTAAATTTATATTTTTTAAGGAGAGAATATGCAAAAACTTAGATTTATGATGATATTGAGTGTATTTATAACTTTTTTTGTTGGATGTTCTTCTAAAGAAATCAATCCTTTAGGGCGTTCTTTTGGGGAATTTAGCGATGGAGATCCTTTGAAAATAGGTAAAAATCCAACTCCACCGGCTAAACAAAAAACACCAACTTTAGTGGAAGGTAAGAAAATCCCAGCTATACCACTTGAGCCACCTCTTATGAAAGTCAATACTTTTAAAGGAGATAATGCTGTAAAAGGACCATTACCAAGGCTTACATCAAGCAATGGATTTACTTCAAATGCTTTGTATGAAAATATAGGATTTGTAAGCGATTTTGTAACTATTATGAACCCAAATGGAGCTGCATTAACGGTTTGGGCTTTAAATCCAGGCAATTGGATATGGGGGTATAATTTATTTGATAGTAAATCTTTTGGTGATGCAAGAGTGTGGCAACTCATTGAATTTCCAAATAATACTGTGATGATTAAAAATGCAAAAACTTTAACTTGCTTAAATGCTTATGGTAATGGTATAGTACATTATCCTTGCGATCAGACAAATTTTGCACAATTTTGGAGATTATATCCTATGAGTAATGGTGCTTATCAAATTCAAAATTTTGCAACACAACAATGTATACAAACGACAGTTGGAAATGTAATGGAGGAATTTTATTTTGACTATTATAGTATTTATTTGACACCTTGTTTGAAATCAAAAGAAAAAAATTTAGATAGACAATGGAGCATTAGTGCGCCTGCTTTTCAAACAAGATCGCCTTATGCTTATACGGGAGAGTGATGATGAAAAAGATAGTATTTTTGATTTTTAGTTTTAATTTATTATTTGCTGCTTTGGAAAATTATAATAGTGGTACTTGGAATTTACAAGGTGCATCAGCTTCTACTGAAAGTAAGTGGAATATTAGTATAAGACAGCTTGTAACCGGTGCTAATCCTATGGATATTTTGGCTGTTCAAGAAGCAGGAGTTTTACCAAGTACTGCTATAATGACGCCAAGACAAGTTCAACCCGTGGGAGTTGGCATTCCTATTCATGAGTATGAGTGGAATTTGGGCTCATCAAGTCGTCCAAATTCAGTTTATATATACTACTCAAGAGTTGATGTTGGGGCAAATCGCGTAAATATGGCTATTGTGAGTAGAACGCGAGCTGATGAGGTGATAGTTTTACCACCTCCAACCGTTGCTTCAAGGCCTATTATAGGAATTCGTATAGGAAATGATGCGTTTTTTAGCATACACGCTTTATCAAGAGGTGGTAATGATGCAGGGGCTATTATAAGTGCTGTGGATATGCACTTTAGGAATATGCCACAGGTTAATTGGATGATTTTAGGGGATTTTAACAGACCTCCTGGGACTATTGTAAATTTAATTGATCCGGATTTAAGATCTCGCATTAATATAGTCGCACCTCCTTCTTTTACACAAACAGGTGGCAATACAATTGATTATGCGATTACGGGAAATTCAAGCACTACATCTTTATATAGTCCGCCTAGAATTCTTGCAATCTTAGCTGTAGCAGGACTTAGGACTTTTTTAGCTTCGGATCATTTTCCTGTAAATTTTAGAAGACCTTAGGAGAAGATGATGAGAAAAATTTGTATTTTATTTTGCTTTATTTTAAGTTTTTTAAAAGCTGAAGTTTTATTTGATGATTTAGAAGATTTTACACCTATGTTCGCGATAAGATCTTTAGAAACGGGAATTTCACTTAGTCCTTTTAGATATAGCTCTGAAAAATTAGAAGAGCAAAATTGGTTTTTAAGGGAAATAATACTTAGCAAAGAATTGAAACAAAAAGATAGATATGCCGTGCAACGCCCTTTTGGCTATGTGCAGTTTATAAACCCTAGAGGTGCTGATGTATGTTTAGCTGTCTTAAGTGAAAAATCTTTTGGAGTGAAATCTTGCAAGCAAGATTTGCAAGATGGGCAAATGCAAACGGTTTTTTCTATCATGCCTACTACAAGTTCAGCTGTGCAAATTAGATCTTTAACTCATGGCGGGGTAAAATGCATGAGTACCTTTTATGAAGCGCGCGTGCCTATAGAAAATCGTTTTGGCTTAGATGATTGCACTGTAAATCCTTCTGTGCCGATAGAGTTAAAAGAGTTATTTTTCTTTGCTCCTGCTATTGTTGAAGCAACTCCGATTTATTAAATTTACTTGCTATTTTAGCAAGTAAATTTTACTTTTCTACGCAATATCTATTCATTTTTTTAAGTCAAAAAAAGATATTATTTTAACTTATAAATTTAAAGGTAAAGTATGGATTATAAAAAAGCATTTTATTCAAAGTTAGAGGATTGTTATTTAGGTGCGAAAATCAAAAACTCGCAAAATCAAGCTAAAAATGGTTTTACAAATTTACTCGTTATAAAAGAAAAATATTTTCAAAAAATCAAAGACTATTTAGACACACAAAATCTTTATACAGATACTTATAATAAACTTTATAATTTTTTTAGCACTTATTTAAACGAAACAGGAACGCCGTTTTTTTACGATACACCTATGTATAAAAATATCTATGCAAGGGTATATTCAAATTCAAAAGATACAAGTCTTTTTTATAAAACACAAAATTTATACTATGTAAAATCAGATACTATTTACAATCCTTTAAGCTTGCAAAGTGAAGATAAAAAATATACTTTAAATTTTCTTACCGATGAGTATGAGCAAAATGCTGATAATAATAAAAGTAAAATCAATTTTTATTTGCAAAATATACAAGATGATAATATAAATATAAAAGTGATAAATTCTAAAAATAATGATGGCGCAAATGTTTTTAAACAAAACTCAAGTGAATTTAGCGATGTTTTTTTAAAGACTTTAAAAAATGCACAAATAAACATAAGAGAAGAAGAGCTAAAAAAGCTTTTTAAAACTTATAAAAAACAAAATGAAGTAGATTTTTTTATCCATAAAAATGCGAAAGAATTTTTAAAAGAACAATTTGATTTGTGGTTGTTTTCTTATGTGAATGATAGCATTACTGATTGGACTAAAGAAAAGATAGATGAGATCAACACTTTAAAACAAATTGCTTTTGCTATTATCGACTTGATAGCTGACTTTGAAAATGAGTTAAAAGCTATATGGTTAAAGCCAAAATTTGCTAAAAATGCTCACTATGTATTTAGCTTAGATACTATTAAATCACATTCAAACAACGCTGATGAAATTTTAAAATCCATCTGCAAAGATGTAAAATTTAATAAGCAAATCACAGAATGGAAAGAATTAAATTTCATAAATGATGAGTTTGATATAAAGGCTATAAATGATGAAAAATACAAATTCTTACCGCTTGATACAAAGTATTTAAGCGAGGAAAATTATTATAAACTTTTGCAAAGTTTTGAAAATTTAGATGAAATTTTAAACGGAGAGCTTGTAAAAGCAGATAATTTTCAAGCACTTAATTCTCTAATGCCAAAATACCAAGGCAAAATAGATTTAATTTACATAGATCCACCATTTAACACAGGAAGTGACTTTGATTACAAAGATAAATTTCAAGATAGCACTTGGCTTTCTTTGATGCATAATCGCTTGGAATTGGCAAAAGAATTTTTAAGCGATAAAGGAAGTTTTTATTTACATTTGGATCACAATGCAAATTATCGTGGTAGAGAACTTTTAAATGAAGTTTTTGGAGAAGAGAATTTTATAAATGAACTGATATGGGCTTATGGCTCTCCAAGTGGTGGGCGTTCTGCAAGTGCAAAGCCTGTAGGAATACATGATAATATTTTTCATTATACCTTTAACTATGAAAGTAGATTGCAAAATAAAATATATATTCCATACAGCGAAAAATATATCAAAGATTGGTTTAAATTTGTTGATGATAACGGAAGACAATATCAGCGAAGAATGAGAGGTAAAGATGAAAATGGAAATATAATATGGGAAAAACAATATTTAGACGAAAGCAAAGGAATACCTTTATCAAGCGTATGGAGTGATATAAAGCAGGTATATGCTGATCCAAGAGCTTATAAGGCAGATCAAGCCCATTTAAGTGAAATTATCAAATCAGATTTTAATCTAACTCAAAAACCTGAAGCTTTACTTCAAAGAATAATAAAAGCAAGCAGTAATGAAAATTCTATAGTTTTTGATTATCATTTAGGAAGTGGCACGACAATAGCTACTGCACATAAGCTAAAACGCAAATGGCTTGGAGTGGAAATGGGAGAGCATTTTTACAAAGTCATCATCCCAAGAATGAAAAAAGTTTTAAATGGTTTTGTTTGTGGTATAAGCAAAGAAGCAGAATTTAAAGGTGGTGGCGCTTTTAGATACTATGAACTTGAAAGCTATGAAGAGAGCTTGGAAAATTGTGAGTATGAGCTTGATAAAAACTCACTTATAGATTACAGAAAATCACGCAAGCTCATAAAAGCACTCAAAAAAGGCGAAAATATATGTCTTGATATGAAAGCTTATGACAAAGAATTTGATATATTTTTAACGACGTCAAATCTTTTAGGACTTCAAATCAAAAATATTTTTATAGATGAAAATGGCATAAAATCTTGCAAATTTGAAAACGATGAGATTATAAATTTAGAAAATATAGACTTAATTAAATATCCAAAACTAAAAAATCTAATTTGGTGGGAGAAGTAGCAATATGACTAATTTAGATATAGAAAATAGATTTAAATTAGCAGTACATTATAAAAAAACTACCGAATTTGAAAAATTTGTTATTGAAATTTATAGAATGAGATATCCATATATTCAAGATATTAAACCGCAGGGGCAAAAAGGAGATGGTGGCAATGATGGATATGTTCCTGGTGAGTTGGTTTTACAATGCTATGCACCAGAAAATATTAATGCCAAAACTACGATTGCAAAAATCCAAACTAATTTTGAAAGAGCTAAAAATTCTAATTGGAATTTTAAAGAATGGCATTTTGTTGTCAATGATGATTTTAAAGGTATTTTTCCAGAAATATCGCAAGCTATTGATAAGTTAAATGCACAAAATCAGCAAATAGAAATAAAACTAATAGATACAAAAATGCTTTTGAATCAAGTTTTGAACATCTCTAATACTGATAAGCATAAGGTTTATAATCTTTTGTATTATGAGTATGATGTTGTTAATTTTAATAATTTAGATGCATTGTTTAAAGCAGTTGATTTTATAGTACAAAATACTAAGTTACGGAAATTTGATGCTAATGATGCGTATATGAATTTTGCATTGGAAAAATTTAATACAAATGTGCAAGAAAAAATAAAAATTAATATAAAAAATGCTGATTTTATAAAATTATTTGGTACTTGTATAGGAAAATCACATGAAATTATCGAAGAATATAAAAATAAAATCGATAATTTTGAAGAAACTGGAAGAATTATAAAGGAAAAATTTATGTTTTTTAGAGAGAAATATGATGCAGAAGAATCTTTGAAAAAAACTATCGACTATTTTTGCGATAATAATTGTAAAATTGATCAAAATTCTAGGTTGGCTTTATGGATTGTAATTGCTTATTTCTTTGATATTTGTGACATAGGAGATAAATATGAATGTAATGGGAAATAAATTAACTAAAATAGAAGATTCTTTATTTGTAATTGGGGGATATATTTTAGAAATTCTTTTGCAAGAAAAAAAAGCTATAGATGATTTATATAGTGAGTTTAGTCGTATTTATCCTAAAAAAATTAGTTTTGAAACCTTTATGTATGCAATAGATTTTTTATATATGATTAAAAAATTAAGAATAATCAAAGAAGATATTTTGGAGATTATTATATGAAACTTTTAAGACTTAGTAGCAATTGTAGTACATTTCAACCTATTGACTTTAAAGATGGTTTGAATATTATAGTTGGAGAGAAAACAAAAAATAATAAAGAAACAAGCAATGGTGTCGGGAAAAGTCTTTCATTGCGATGTATAGATTTTTTATTTGGTAAAGATAAAAATGTTGACGAAATAAAAAATATTTTACAGCAAAAAGATATAGTTTTAAATTTATCGTTTTCGCAAAATGAAAAAATACATTTTGTAGAAAGAAGTTATGATAAGATTTTTTTTGATGAAAAAGAAATTAGCCTGAAAGAGTATACAGAAATACTTTATAAATTAAATTTGCAAAATATAATACCAAGTAGTGATTCTATTTTGAGTTTTAGGAATATATTTTCAAGGTTTTTCAGAATACAATCTTTTAAAAACCCTATAGAACAAATAGAAAAAGAAAAAGTTTTTCAAAATAATTATGTAAATGCTTTTTTATTAAAGTTAAATTTGGATTATTTAAATCAGAAATCCAAATTGAAGATAAAGCAAGAGGAAAATAATAAGATTATTCAGCAATTAAATGAATATGAACAAGAGAATAATAAAGAAAATGAATTGGAGTTACAAGAGAGACTTAAAGAGTTAACTAGCAACTTGTCAAATTTTAAGATTGCAGAAAATTATTATGATCTAGAGAAAAAACTCAATGACATTACTTATACCATTGAACAAATGCGAAACGAAAAACTATTTAAAGAAAGGCAATTAAAAAATAAACAAAAAATTATTGATTTAAATAAGCAGTTTGATATTGATATTGATAGAATTAGTAATGTTTATAGAGAGGTTCAGTTTTTCTTTGAAAAATCAACCATAGAGCATATTGAAGCTGTTAAAAAATTTCACGATGAGCTTTTTTATAATAGGAGAGCAAAAGCTGAACGAGATAAAAAGGCTTTGCAAATTGAAATTAGTATTTTAGCGGAAGATATTAAAAAAATGGACGATGAAAGATCTATTCTTTATAAAGAATTGGAAAACAAAGGTGCTTTAAATGAATATCAATCTTTATTAAAAGAAAAGGAAAAAATTATAGAGCAACTAGAAAAAACTCAAAGAATTAAAAAGTTGGTAGTTGATTTAAAACAAAAGCAAGCGGACATCAAGTTGGAAATAGATATTTTTAAGAGAGAGCTTTTAAATTTTGAAAATGAAATTGATATTCAGATAAATAAACTAGGACTTTTATTTAGAGAAATTTCATCTAATTTTTATACAAATAATAAAGGATATTTAGATATTAAAATTAATAATAGTTTTAAAACAGAGCGTTTGTATGATATTAATGCAAGGATAGATGCAGATAAAAGCAATGGTGTTAACAATATGAAAGTATTTATTTATGATATGTTAATTTATAAGTTGAATCCAAAATTGATTGGATTTGTGGGTCATGATAATCTTTTGTTTGATTCTATAGATGAAAGGCAGATTGCCATAGCTTTAAAATATGTAAACGATAATTTAGATCAATATATTTGTTCCATACATGATACAAAATTTAACGAAGCAAATAAATATGCAATTGAAAATAATTTTAATTTGGAAGAGCATGTTTGTGTTAAGCTTAGTGAAAAACACAAACTCTTTGGATTTGATTTTGGTAAACATGGTGAATGAAAGTGCAAAATAACATCATCCTTTATATCACTTGCAAGATAAGCGGTTGCAAGAATTTTCAGTATGTAAAAAATTCTTACATACTGAAAATGATAAAAACAATTAAAGCTTTAAAGGAAAATAATGGCTAAAGCAAAACAAAACACAAGAACACATTTATTGTTAAATAAATTTATCCATGATAAATCACTAGTGCAAAAGCTTGATGAAAGTTATGATTTTAGTAATTTTTCTCAAGCTATAAATTTACAATTTTATCAGCAAGAAAGTGTTAAAAATGCTTTAGCCATACTTTCTTTTTATATGAAAGATGAATTAAATTCACATGAATACAATCAAGAACGTAGAAAGCTTTTAGAATTTTATCAAGATGAAAGCGAGAATTTAAAATTACAAAAAGAACATATCGCAAGAGCTTCATTTTGGATGGCTACAGGAAGTGGTAAAACTATAGTTATGATTAAACTTATAGCTTTGATACATGAATTTATTAAAAATAATCAATTACCTAAAAAGCCTATCATGCTTTTAGCACCAAATGATAAGATTTTAAATCAATTCAAAGCAAATATAGCTAAATACAACAATCATCACAGCAATTTTATCAAAATAAAAGATTTAAAAGATTTTGAAAGCATAGAAAAAGAAGCTAGTTTGTTAAATGAAGCGGTGGTGTATTTTGCAAGAAGTGATTTACTTGAGAGTGAAGAAAATGTAGGCAAAGATAAAAAAGCAAAAAGATTAAACTATAAAAATTATCTTAATAAAGATGGTTGGTATATATTGTTAGATGAAGCTCATAGAGGCGATAGTAAAACATCACTAAGAAAAAACTATTATCATGAGCTTGCTAGAGGTTTTATCAAAGAAGATGAATTTCCAAAAGGCTTTGTTTTTAATTTTTCTGCTACTTTTGAAGATGAAATAGATTTTATAACTTGTGCTTATAATTATAATCTTCAAAAATTCAATCAAGAAGGATATGGTAAAAATATAGCAGTTTTAAATGAGAATTTAGATTTTAAAAGTGAAAATAACGAAGAAGCAAAAATTAAAACGATTTTAGAAAGTTTTATAATATTCAATGCTATTGTAAAATCAAAAGAAGAATTATTTTTAAAAAGACAAGATTTTATATATCACAATCCTTTAATCATAGCAGTTTCTGATAAAGTAAATACTCAAGATGCGGGTATAAAAGCGTATTTTAAGGCAGTGTATAATGTATTAAAAAATAAAGTAGATGTAGGCAATATAGCTTTAGAGCTTTATGAAAAACTTCAAAATCAAAATTTGTATTTTGGTATAAATACACTAAGCGATGATTTTTTAAAATATATAAAAAATGCAAATAACGATGAACTTAGAGAAAATATTTTTTATGCAAATGCAAATGCAAAATTAGAATGTTATAGCATTAAAGGAAATGATAAAGAATTAGCTTTTAAGAGTAAAAATTCAAACAAACCTTTCATGCTTTTAAATATTTCAAATGCAAAAGAATGGGAAAAAGATTTTTTACTTGAGCTTGGGGTAGAAAGCATAAGTGATATATCACAAAGTCATTTTGAAAACATCAATAGCTCACAATCTTCTATCAATATAATGTTAGGAAGTAAGGTTTTTTCAGAAGGTTGGGATAGCAACCGCGTAAATTTAATTTCTTTTATCAATATAGGAAGCATTAATGCTAAAAAATATGTTTTGCAAACTATAGGAAGAGGTGTCAGAATAGAACCTTTTTTAAATATAAGAAAGAGATTAAATGCTTTAAAAGAGATGTTTAAAATCGATGAGCGATGTGTAAATTTAGCATGCGGTTTAGAAACTCTTTTTGTAATGGCAAGTGATAATGAAGCCATAAAAGCTATCATAGAGGGTATAGAATGCGAATTTATGGAAAGTAGGCATTTAAAAGGATTTAAAGATATTAATTCAAAATTGTCGTTTAATTTACCTGTGCCAAAATATAAAAATGAAAATAAACTAAATAGTATCTATAGAATTTCAGAAAAAGAAGCAAAATCTTTAAAAGAATTTATAAAATCTTACGATGAGGATGTTTTGATTTTAGAGCAGTGTTTGTATAAAAATTTTAAATATTCCACATTAGAAGAATTTTATAAATTTAGCGATGACAAAGAAAGTAAAATACAATCAGGAGGCAATGTAGAATTTAATGAAAAAACAACATTAAAAACAATCAATAGCGTGTTAAATTCTAATGCCAAAGTTTTGGATAAATTTGTAAAGTTAAAGGAAGAAATAACGCACCATAAAAATATACAAGCAAAGTTAGATTTTGAAACAGTTAAAAAAATCAATAAGACTATAAAAGATGTTTTGAATGCAAAAAGTGAAGATGAATTAAAAGCAGATTTTGAAAATAAAAAAATAAATTTAGATGAGCTAATGCAAGGTATAAAAGAAAGTCAAAAAAGCAAGGAGGTGCAAAACTATATAATTAGTGCAAAACTTAGCAAGCATTATTATAGCCCTTTAATCATTTACAATAAAAATGATAAAGAAAATAAGATTAATTTTGCCATTTCTAATAAAAGTGAAAAAGAATTTTTAGAAGATTTAGAAAGTAATTTAAAATCATCTTTTTTTGAACAATATGAATGGTATTTTTCTAAATTGGTAGAAAATCAAGATGAAATTTATATCCCTTATTTTGATGAAGAACAACAAAAAGAAAGAAAATTTTATCCTGATTTTATATTTTGGTTAAAAAATAAACAAAGTGGAGATTTTTTTATATATTTTATAGATCCAAAAGGCTTAAAAATAGAAGATAATCCTAGATTTAAATTAAAAGGCTTTAAAGCAATATTTGAAAATAAAAATTTAAGTTATGAAGATAAAAGTATAAAAGTTAATTTGTTTTTTTATAATAAAAATTATACTTTTTCAGACGAATTAAAAGACTTTGTTAAATCTACAATAGAGGATATTTTCAAATGAAAACCTTTTTAGTTTGCGCCTTAGAGCCTTCAGCAAATTTACATTTAAAAGAAGTTTTAAAAGCTTATAAAAATGAGTATAAAGAATTTGATTTAATGGGAATTTATGATGAGAATTTATGTGAAGAATTTAGTTTAAATTCCAAGCCACTTTATAGCTCACATGAGTTTAGTGCTATGGGTTTTATAGAGGTTTTGCCGCTCATTTTAAAAGCTAAAAGAGCCATAAAAGAGCTAGCGAGTTTAAGTTTTGCTCAAAAAATTGATGCGATTTTATGTATAGATTCTCCTGCCTTTAACTTACCTTTTGCAAAGGCTTTAAAAAAAGCAAATTCCAAAGTAAAAAGAATTTATTATATTTTACCTCAAGTTTGGGCATGGAAAAAAGGACGCATTCCTATCATAGAAAGTCATTTTGATGTGTTAGCTTCTATTTTACCTTTTGATAGTGAGTTTTTTAGTAAAAGCACTTATGTGGGACATCCGCTTTTAGATGAGATAAAAGAATTTAAAAATCAAGAAGATATAAATTCTATACTTTCAAAAAAAGATGATGAAAAAATCATCGCTTTCTTACCGGGCTCAAGAAAAAGTGAAATAAAGCGTTTGATGCCTATTTTTAGAGAGCTAAGCGCTAAATTTAAAGGTAAAAAAATCCTTTGCGTACCCGAGTTTAATTTAAAAAGATTAGAAATTTACGGAGAAATGAGTAATTTTGAAATTCAAACTAATACCCCAAAGGTGCTAAAAAATGCTGATTTTGCTTTTATTTGTAGTGGCACAGCTACACTTGAAGCAGCTTTGGTTGGCACGCCTTTTGTGCTTGCTTATAAGGCTAAAGCTATTGACGTATTTATCGCAAGATGTTTTGTAAAACTCAAACATATAGGCCTTGCAAATATCTTTTTGGATTTTGCAGGAAAAAGCGAGCTTAATCCTGAATTTTTACAAGAGCAAGTGAATGTGGAAAATTTATATCAAGCTTATCTTAAATACGATTATAAGGCATTTTTTGATAAAGTAGATTTTTTAAAAGAATATTTGCAATTTGCAAGTGCAAAAAATTTAGCTAAAATACTTTATGAAATCAAATAAGGATAAATCATGCAAAAAGAACCTATGAGTAAATACGGCTATGAGAAATTAGAAAAAGAATTAGAGCATTTAAAAAAAGTTGAACGCCCAAAAGTAGTAGAAGAAATAGACATAGCAAGAAGCCATGGAGATTTAAAAGAAAATGCAGAATATCACGCGGCTAGAGAAAAACAAGCTTTTATAGAAGGAAAGATTGCTGAACTTGGAGATTTGATCTCAAGAGCACAAATCATCGATCCATCTTCTTATGAGCATGATAGTGTGAAATTTGGCTCAACTGTTGTTGTAGAGGATTTAGAAAGTGAAAAACAAAGCACTTATACTTTGGTAGGGGTAAATGAAGGAAATTTAGAAAAAGGCTATATTTCCATTAGCTCACCTATTGCTAAAGCAATGCTTGGTAAAAAAGAAGGGGATGATTTTAAAGTGCGTTTGCCAAAAGGCGAGAGTGAATTTGAAATCATTTCTATAGAATACAAAGCTTTGGAATTTTAATTTTTGCAAAAAATAATTATAAAAGAAAATGCTATTTTTATTGCCGATGCGCATGAAAATAAAAATAGGCATGGTTTTTGGGAGTTTTTGCAAGCCTTAAAAAATAAAAAAATTCAAACTCCACAGCTTTTTTTAATGGGTGATATATTTGATCTTTTAATTTATGAAGTAAAGGCCACGCATGATTTTGCAAAAGCTTATATAGACTTACTTGAAGAACTTGCGTATGAAATTGAAATCATTTATTTAGAAGGCAATCATGATTTTAATTTAGCTAAATTTTTTAAAAAAGTGAAAGTTTTTAGTATAAAACAACAACCCTTGCTTTGCGAATTTCAAGATAAAACCTTAGTAAAATTAGCCCATGGGGATATTTTTTTAAAACCTTTTTTGCAGTTTTGCTTAAAGAGTTTGAGAAATCATTATTTGCTACTTTTTTTAAATTTTTTAAATGTTATTAGTAAAGAAAGAATTACTCAAAAAATTCTAAAAAATCAAAACAAAAAACAACTTATTAGAAAAATTCCCCATTTTTCTGCTTTAGTAAAAGAGCGTTTAAAGCACTATAATATAGGCTTTGTAATAGAAGGTCATTATCATCAAGATGTATTTTTAAAAAATGAAGATATAAAATATCTAAATTTAGCTACTTTTGCATACAAGGAAAGTTTTTTTATAGTAAAATATGAGCTAGAAATCAGATTTCACAAAATAGAACTTAAGGAGGCATAATGTTTGATGAGAATGTCGTTAAAACAGGTTCAAATGAAATGGAACTTGTTGATTTTCGCATCTTTAAGCAAGGCCACGATAAAGTCTATGAGGGAATTTATGGTGTAAATGTTTCTAAGGTTAGAGAAATCATTAAAATTCCTTTTTTGACTGAAATTCCAGGAGTACCTGAATATGTAGAAGGTATTTTTGATCTTCGTGGCGTGGTGATTCCTGTAATCAACCTAGCAAAATGGATGCAAATTCAAGAACCAGAAATGACAAATATAAAACCTAGAGTTATCATTACTGAATTTAGTAATGTTTTAATCGGTTTTATTGTCCATGAGGCGAAAAGAATTCGTAGAATTAACTGGAAAAATATTGAGCCAGCTACTTTTGCAACAAGTGCGGGTAGTTTAGATAAGGGTAAAATTACTGGTGTAACTAAGATCGAAGGAGATGAGGTTTTACTTATCCTAGATTTAGAAAGTATAGTACAAGAACTTGGAATTTATACCCCGCAAACTGATATTGACGATGATAAAATTCAAAAAATCGAAGGTATGGCTTTAGCACTTGATGATAGTTCAACTGCAAGAAAACTTGTTAAAGATTTACTAAATAAAATTGGTCTTAAAGTAATTGAAGCTAAAGATGGTGTTGAAGGTTTACATAAACTAGAAGAGCTTTATAGTACTTATGGCAGTGATTTAAATAAACATTTAAAAATTATTGTAAGTGATGTTGAAATGCCACAAATGGATGGATTCCATTTTGCAGCAAAAGTTAGAGATGATGAGAGATTTAAAAATATTCCTATCGTATTTAACTCTTCTTTATCAAATGAATTTATGAGTGATAAAGGTGTTAAAGAAGCAGGTGGAGATGGGTATTTAGTTAAATTTAATGCAAGTGATTTCTTTGCTGAAATTTCTCGTATCATAGCAAAACATGAAAAAGGTGAGGAGTAAAAATGGAAGATATTCAAGAAATACTTGAGGATTTTTTAGTTGAAGCCTTTGAATTAGTCGAGCAAATTGATCATGATTTGGTTGAATTAGAAGCAAATCCTGAAGATTTAGAATTATTAAATAGAATTTTCCGCGTTGCGCATACTGTTAAAGGATCATCAAGCTTTTTAAATTTTGATGTTTTAACAAAACTTACTCATCATATGGAAGATGTTTTAAATAAAGCAAGACATAATGAGCTTAAAATTACTCCTGAAGTAATGGATGTAGTTTTAGAATCTATTGATATGATGAAGACTTTATTAAATTCTATTAGAGATAATGGAAATGATACAGCAATCGGACTTGATATAGCTCCAATTTGTGCAAGATTAACCGCAATTTCAGAAGGAGAAAGTTTAGAATCAATTACTCCGGCTAAGGCTGAAGAGCCAAAAGAAGAAGTTAAAGAAGAGCCAAAAGCTGAAGAACCTGAAGTTGATGTAAATAAACTTAGTGATGATGAGGTTGAAGCTGAAATTGAAAGACTTTTAAAAGTAAGAAAAGCTGAAGATCAAGCAAGACGCGCTGAAAAGAAAAAAACTCAAGAATCAACTCCAACTCCAAGTAAACCAGCTCCACAAGCACAAAATGCAGCAGCTGAGAAAAAGGTCCCTGCAGCAGGTGGTGGAAGCAGCGGTGCAAATATGGATCAAACAATTAGGGTTGAAGTTAAAAGACTTGATCATTTAATGAACTTAATTGGCGAGCTTGTATTAGGTAAAAACCGCTTGTTAAAAATTTATGATGATGTTGAAGAAAGATATGATGGAGAAAAATTCTTAGAAGAATTAAATCAAGTTGTTTCTCAACTTAGCATTGTCACTACAGATATTCAACTTGCGGTTATGAAAACAAGAATGCAACCTATTGCGAAAGTATTTAATAAATTCCCAAGAGTTGTGCGTGATTTAGGCCGTGAACTTGGTAAACAAATGGAGCTTGAAATTTCAGGGGAAGAAACTGAACTTGATAAGTCTATTGTAGAAGAAATTGGCGATCCTATTATGCATATGATTAGAAATTCTTGTGATCATGGTATAGAAGATCCAGCAACGCGTATAGCTAATGGTAAACCAGAAAAAGGAACGGTTAATCTTAAAGCATATAATGAAGGAAATCATATCGTTGTTGAAATTGCCGATGATGGTAAAGGTTTAGATGCTGATGTGTTAAAATCAAAAGCAATAGAGAAAAACTTAATCACAGAGCGTGAAGCTGATCAAATGAGTGATAAAGAAGCATTTGCATTGATTTTCAAACCAGGTTTTTCAACCGCTGCAAAAATCACCAATGTTTCAGGGCGTGGTGTTGGAATGGATGTTGTTAAAACTAATATTGAAAAATTAAATGGTGTGATTGAAATCGATAGTGAGCTTGGAAAAGGCACTGTGATGAAGCTTAAAATTCCACTTACTTTGGCGATTATTCAATCTTTACTTGTGGGAACTCAAGAAGAATTTTATGCTATTCCACTTGCAAGTGTTCTTGAAACAGTTAGAGTGCCAATTGATGATATTTATACCATTGAAGGTAAAAATGTACTTCGCTTAAGAGATGAGGTTTTATCTTTAGTAAGACTTTCAGATGTATTTGGCGTAAAACAAGTGCTTGAAAATACTGATCAAACTTATGTAGTTGTTATAGGTGTGGCAGAAAGTAAGCTTGGTATTATAGTAGATACTTTAGTAGGTCAAGAAGAAATTGTTATCAAGTCTATGGGTGAGTATTTGCAAAATATCCAAGGTATAGCAGGAGCAACTATCCGTGGTGATGGTAGAGTAACTTTGATTATTGATGTTGCTGCTATGATGGATATAGCTAAAGAAATTAAAGTTGATATTAAAGCACAAATTGAATCGCAATCTAAAAAAACAACTAAAGAAAAACCAAGTGATTATACAGTGCTTATAGTGGATGATTCTAAAATGGATAGAAATATCATGCAAAAATCATTAGAGCCACTAGGTGTAAGTATTATAGAAGCAACTAATGGTGTTGAAGCATTAAATACAATTAAATCAGGCGAGCATGATATTGATGCTGTGTTGATTGATATTGAAATGCCAAGAATGGATGGTTATACCTTAGCAGGTGAAATTAGAAAATATTCTAAATATAAAAACCTCCCACTTGTTGCAGTAACTTCAAGAACTAGTAAATCAGACCGCTTAAGAGGTGTGGAAGTAGGAATGACTGAGTATATTACTAAGCCTTACTCTCCAGAGTACTTAGAAAATGTAGTTAGAAAAAATTTAAAACTAGGATAAGAAGATGAATGATAAATTAAACCAGGTTTTGCAAAAACAACAAGCGCAAATTGCAGAACCTGATGTAGATAAAGAAGAGGATATTATTCAGCTTGTTGGCTTTGTGGTAGGAGATGAGGAATACGCTATTCCAATTCTTAATATCCAAGAAATTATTAAACCTATAGAATATACTAGGGTTCCAAGTGTACCTGATTATGTTTTAGGTGTGTTTAATATGAGGGGTAATGTTATGCCTTTGATTGATCTTGCTAAAAGATTTAATCAAGGTAGTTCTAAAATGACTCCTCAAACAAGATATATTGTTTTAAAAGGTATAGCAAATGGCAATCAAACTCCTGCAGGTAATGCAGGCTTTGTGATAGATAGATTAACAGAAGCTATTAAAATTCACAGAAGCAGGATTGATCCACCACCTGAAACTTTACTAAAAGAAAAAGGTATGATTTTTGGTATAGGCAAAAGAGAAGAAAATATCTTGACTATATTAAAAGCTGAAGCTTTATTAAAGCGTGAGTTTTAATGATAAAGCTTTGTGCCTTTGACTTTGATTCTACGCTAATGGATGGGGAAACTATCGATATTTTAGCGCAAGAATATAATGTTGGTGATGCTGTAAAAGCAATCACCAACAAAGCAATGAATGGTGAGCTTGATTTTTTTGAAAGCTTAAGTGCTAGAGTAGCTTTGCTTGAAGGTATGCCTATAGAGCAGGTAAAGAAATGCTGTGAAAATTTACCTTTGATGAATGGCGCTAAAGAATTATGTGAATATTTAAAAAGTAAGAATATAAAAATAATCGTTTTTAGTGGCGGATTTCATGAAGGAATTGATTTAATACAAAATAAACTTCATTTTGATTTTGGTTTTGCTAACTTTTTACATAGTAAAAATGGTTTTTTAACAGGAAAAGTTGGCGGAGAAATTATGTTTAATAACTCAAAAGGTATTATACTACAAAGACTTAAGAAATTTTTAAATTTAAAAACAGAAGAAATTATGTGTGTAGGCGATGGAGCTAATGATATTTCTATGTTTAAAGAATGTGGATTAAAAATAGCTTTTTGTGCCAAAGAAATTTTAAAATCTCATGCAGATATTTGTATAGATAAGAAAGATTTAAAAGAAATAATAAAGGTAATACAATGAAAAAATTTTCGCTATGGTGTGATTTTATAGAAAATGAATTTTTAGATCATGAATTTTTAGATTTAATTTACTCAAAAACAATCAATGGTGCTACCTCAAATCCTGCTATTTTTAAAAATGCGATTTTAAACTCAGCTATTTATAAAGAAAAAATCAAAAAATCAAATCTTAAAGATAAAAAAGCTTTATATGAGTATCTTGCGATAGAAGATATAGCTAAGGCTGCGGATAAATTAGCTATTAATTATTATGAAAATAATGATGGTTTTATTAGTATTGAAATTGACCCAAGATTAAAAGATAATACTAGCCTATCTTTGGCCGAAGCAAAAAGATTATACATGCAAATTGCAAAAGAAAATGTGATGATGAAAATTCCTGCTACAGAAGCTTCTTATGAAGTAATGCAAGAATTAATGAAAAATGGTATTAATGTTAACGCTACTTTGATTTTTGATTTTGAGCAAACTAAAAAATGCTTTGAAGCTTTAAATTTAGGTTTAAAAGAATTTAGAAAAAATAATACCGCAGCTAAAAAAGAGCCTCGAGCAGTTATTAGTATTTTTGTAAGCCGTTTTGATAGATTATTAAATAATCAAGTTTTAGATAAAAATTATATAGGAATTCTTACTGCAACAAAGGCTTATAATTATATCATTAAACAAAATGAAACAAATATTAGAGCTTTATTTGCAAGTACAGGTGTTAAGGGTGATGATTTAGAAAAAGATTATTATATTAAAGAATTACTCTATGATAAAGCTATTAATACTGCACCACTAGATGCTATTAAGGCTTTTAAAGGTAAGCAAATTATATTTAAAGAGCCTTTGAAAGATGAATGTATAGAGAAAAAATTAAATGCAAATATTTCAAAAGATGCTTTAAGTAAAGCTTGTAAAGATTTGCTTGATGATGGTTTGGAGCAATTTTGCATAGCTTATGAAGATATTTTAAAATCTTTATAAACTTATTTGGCTATAATTAGCGTTTATTTTTTTAGAAAGGAAACAGATGTTAGAAGGTATCGTTAGAGAGAGTATCGGTAGAAAAGCTGCTAAAGCTTTAAAAAGAGATGGTTATCTAATCGCAAACATCTACGGAAAAGGATTAGAAAACATCAATGCTGCTTTTAAAGTAAATGAATTTATTAAAGAAGTACGCAAAAAAACTACTTTAGCTTTTGATGTAAAAGTAGCAGATAAAGTATTAAATGTTGTGGTAGTTGATTATCAAAAAGATCCTGTAACTGCAGAATTAAAACACGTAGATTTAAAAGTAGCACAAAAAGGTGTTATTTCTAAATATATGGTTCCTGTAAAGATTGTAGGAACAGCTATGGGTCTTAAAAATAAAGGTGTTTTAATCCAATCAAAAAGAAGATTGAAAGTAAAATGTGCAGCTGAAAACTTACCAAATTATTTTGAATTAGATGTAACTAAACTTGATGTTGGTGATGCACTTTTAATCCGCGATGTAGTTGTACCTGAGGGTGTAACTATGGTTGATGCTGATAGAGTAGCTGTAGTTGGCGTAGAAAAAGCAAGATAAAATGACCTTAGTCGTAGGACTTGGTAATATAGGAGAACAATACGCCCAAACCCGTCACAATGTAGGGTTTATGCTAATTGACTTAATTTTGAAAGATTTGCAAACAGCAAAGCTTTCAAATGCCAAATTTAAAGGAGAGCTTTTTAAAGGCTCTTCTACTCTTTTTTTAAAACCTTCCACTTATATGAATTTATCAGGAGAAAGTGTAAAAGCTGTTAGTGAATATTATAAATGTGATAGAATCATTGTAATCCATGATGATATAGATTTAAATTTGGGTGCATTGAAATTTAAAATGGGTGGATCAAGCGGTGGACATAATGGGCTTAAAAGTATAGATAATCTTTGTGGCAATGCTTATGAGAGGGTACGGATAGGAGTAGGAAAAGGACAAGATGTAATTTCTCATGTTTTGGGAAAATTTAAACAAGAAGAACAAGAAAGCTTAACTAAGGTTTTAGAACATAGTAAAAAAGCCTTACTTGAGCTTTTAAATTCTGATATAGAAAAAATCGCTTCAAAATATTCTTTAAAAAGTTAAACGATGAGTATATTTTTTCGCTATATTTCATCTTTGTATTTAAAATCATTTTTTATTTTATTTTTTTCTTTGACTTTTTTCTTCGTAGCGATTGATTTTTTACTCAATTTCAATAGACTGCCAAAAAGTGCAAATTTAGAGCTTTTATATATATTTTTCTTAACATGTTCAGCAGCTTCTTATATACTACCTTTAGCTATAGTCCTTGCTTTGGTTTTATGTATTTTTAATATGATACGCTCGAATGAATTTGTTAGCTTATATGCTTTGGGTTTAAGTAAAAATCAAGTGATTTTTTATCCTTTTTTATGGGCTATGTTTTTTTGTTGTGTTTATGTAGGACTTAATTTTAGTGCCTTTGCTTATGCAGATGAATATAAAAGTAATATTCTCAAGCGTGGCGTTGTAGATAGAGAGGGTGGGGAAGTTTTGATTAAATATAATGATAAATTTATTTATATACAAAAAACAAGTTCTCAAACCTTATATAATATAAAAATCTTTGATGTAAAAAATTTAGACATTCAAAGCACAATCCATGCAAAAACTGCTAAATTTGATGGAGATTCTTGGAACTTAAATGACGCTAAAGCTACTAATGTACCACAAAATTTGATTGTTTCAAAAGAGGGTTTAAGCGTAGAAGAATTTAAAAATATCAAAGGCTTAGAAGATTTTTCTCCAAAAATCTTAGAAAGAATTTCTTTGGTAGAGAGCAATCCTTCTTATTCTATTTTAGACGCGCTAGAAAGTATGGCAATTTTCGCAAAACAAAATATTTCTACTAATACACTTAGAACAAGTTTATATTCTTTAGTTCTTACACCATTTTTTGCGCCATTTTTAATGCTTATTGTGTATTATTATTTTCCTTTAACAGCAAGATTTTTTAATCTCGCACTTTTAGCTTTTGTGTTTTTTGTGTGCATACTTTTAGTTTGGGGTTTGTTGTTTTTATTAACAAGATTGAGTGAAAATGAAATTTTACTTCCAGAGCTTGGTATAATGCTACCAGTATTTATTTTAATAAGTATAGGAAGTTTTTATTATTTTAAACACAAATAACTACAAGTGAGGTTTTTATGGATTATTTAAAACTAGCAAAAGAATACAACACACCATTTTATATTTATGATTTTGATAAAATTAAAGAGCGTTTTACAATGTTAAAAGATGCTTTTAAGGCAAGAAAATCACAAATTTTTTATGCAGTCAAAGCAAATTCTAATTTAAGTGTTTTAAAGCTTTTAGCTTCTTTAGATAGTGGGTTTGATTGTGTTAGTGCGGGTGAGATTTATAGAGCTTTAAAAGCAGGGGCTAAAAATTATAAAATTATTTTTAGCGGGGTAGGTAAAAGTACTGATGAATTAAAATATGCTTTAGAGCAAAACATACTTTATGTAAATTTAGAAAGTTATGAAGAAATGCTTCTTTTGGAGCAAATTGCTAAAGAAAGTCAAAAGATAGCTCGTATAAGCATAAGGGTAAATCCAAATGTAGATGCTAAAACACATCCTTATATTTCTACAGGTTTGCATGAAAATAAATTTGGTGTAGATATAGAAAGTGCTAAAAAAATGTATCTTTATGCTAAAAACTCACAATTTTTAGAGCCAGTTGGAGTGCATTTTCACATAGGTTCACAAATTCTTGATATAAGTAGTATCCATGAGGCCTCAGCGATTGTTGCAAAATTAGTAAAAGAACTTTTAGCTTTGAAAATTAATATTAAATTCTTTGATATAGGCGGGGGTTTAGGGGTTTGTTATAAAGATGAACAAGAGCCAAATTTATATGATTATGCTCAAGGAATTTTAGCAAGTTTGCAAGGTCTTGATGTGTGTATAGGTATGGAACCTGGCAGGTTTTTGGTAGCAAATGCAGGTGAGTTTGTTACTAAAGTTTTATATGAAAAATTTAATGATAAAAAGCGTTTTGTGATTATTGATGGGGCGATGAATGATTTATTGCGTCCAAGTTTATATAGTGCTTATCATGAAATCAAGCTTTTGAGTGAAAATAAAGAAGAAAGCCTTTGTGATATTGTTGGTGGGGTTTGTGAGAGTGGAGATTTTTTAGCTAAAGATAGAAAACTAGCTAAAACAAAAGCAGGAGATTTGATCATAGTTAAAAGTGCAGGTGCATATGGTTTTAGCATGAGTAGTAATTACAATACTCGTAATAGAGTATGTGAGCTAGCTTGTGAAAATGGCAAGGTAAGAATGATTAGAAAAAGAGAAAGTTATGAGGATCAAATTGCTTTAGAGCTTGATTTTTTAAAGGATTAAAATGTTGTTTTTAGATGTGCAAGGAACTTTGATTTCAGATCATGATAAAAGTCCTATAAATGGTGCTTTAGAACTCATTAAATCTTTAAATAAAGAAAAAATTCCTTATGTAATTATTACTAATAATACCAAAAAATTAGATTTTTTAAATTACTTGCAAAATTTGGGTTTTGAAATTAATGAAAAGGTTTATATTGATCCTTTTTGTGTTTTAAAAGATTATTTAAAACCTTGTAAAATAGCAGCTTTTGGGGCAAAAGAATTTTTAGATTCACTTCAAGAGTTAGGTTATGAGCTTGATTATAAAAATCCAAAAGCATTTTTACTAGCAAGTTATGATGATTTTAAATTTCAAGATTTTGCTAATATGATAGAGTATATTAAAGATGGCGTGCAAGCTATAGCAATGCATGAGGGTAGTATTTATAAGAAAAACTCAAGGCTTTATCCAGGCGTTGGAAGCATCATGTCTATGCTTAAAAATGTATGCGAGTTTGATTATAAAGTGATAGGAAAACCTAGTAAGGCTTTTTATGAAAGTGCTTTAAAATTATTAAAACAGCAAGATTGTAATGTGAGTTTTAAAAAGACTTTGATTATTAGTGATGATTTTAAAGGCGATTTGCTTGGTGCTTATGAGCTTGGTATGCAAACAGGCTTAGTTTTAAGTGGTAAAATTTCTAACACTCAAGGTCTTGATACAACTAAACTTAATTTTGTATATGATAGTATTAAGGATTACTACATATCGAGGTTTAAATGAAAGATATAGAAAAATTACGCAATAAAATCGATACTATCGATGATAAAATTTTGGCTTTGCTTAATGAAAGAATGCTTCATGTTAAAGATATAGGAGTTATTAAACAAAATTTAGGTGGAAGTATTTATAGACCTGAGCGTGAAAGAGCTATTATAAATAGACTTAAAAATTATAATCATGGTTTATTAGATCAAAATGCAATCGAAGCAATTTATCAAGAAATTTTTGCTGTATCAAGAAATTTAGAAATGCCTCAAAGCATAGCTTATTTAGGGCCTGAAGGAAGTTATACGCATCAAGTAGCAAGAACGCGTTTTGGTGCTATGAGTCGTTATACTCCACTTGCAAATATAGAAGATGTTTTTAAAGAATTAGCTCACAAAGAAGCAAAATATGGAGTAGTACCTATAGAAAATAATACAGCAGGTGCAGTGGGTGTGACGCTTGATTGTCTTGGAAAATATGAAGATGTAAAGATTTTTGCTGAAATTTATATGGACATTCATCATTCTTTTGTAAGTATGAGTGAAAATTTAAAAGATATTAAACGCATATATTCTCATCCACAAGGCTATAATCAATGTAGAAATTTTTTAGAAAGTCATGATTTAAGTGAAGTAGAATTTGTAGCAAGCAAATCCACAGCTCATGCGGCTTACTTAGCTTCTCAAGATGTTACTTCAGCTGCGATTTGCTCTAAAATTGCAGCAAAACTTTATAATATACCTATATTATTTGAAACGATTGAGGATAATTTGGCAAATCGCACTAGGTTTTTGATTTTAAGTGATATAAAAATACCTCAAATGCCTCATTGTAAAACTTCTATCTTAGCACTTGCTGCACACAAACCAGGTGGGCTTAGCGATTTGTTGTATGAGTTTAAAAAAGAGGGGATAAATTTAACAAAACTTGAATCACGCCCTATAAAAACAAGAGAATTTGTGCATAGTTTTTATATAGATTTTGAAGGACATATTGATGATGAAAATGTCCAAAGAGTATTAAAAAAAGCTGAGCATATAAAATGGCTTGGATCATATTTATCAGGAGAAAGCAATGAAATTTAATCCTTTTTTAGAAGCTATTAAAACTTATGAAAGTGGCAAGGATATGGATTTAGTTGCTAAAGAATATGGTTTAAAAGAAGTTATTAAACTAGCAAGTAATGAAAATCCTTATGGCACAAGCAAAAAAGCTAAAGAAGCCATCATAAATAATGCACATTTAGCTCATTTATATCCTGATGATACTATGAGTGAATTAAAACAAGCTCTAGCACAAAAATATGATATTTTAAAAGAAAATCTCATCATAGGTAGTGGGAGTGATCAAATCATAGAATATATAGTACATGCAAAACTTGATCATTCTAAGGCTTATTTGCAATGTGGGGTTAGTTTTGCTATGTATGAAATTTATGCAAAACAACTAGGAGTTAAGATTTATAAAACTCCAAGTTTAACCCATGATTTAAATGAGTTATATGAGTTATATCAAAAGCATAAAAATGAAATCAAAGTAATTTTTTTATGCTTACCTAACAATCCTTTGGGTGAGTGTTTAGACGCAAGTGAGGTTTTTGAGTTTTTAGAGAAAATTGATGAAGATTGTTTGGTGGCCATTGATGGAGCTTATAATGAATTTGCTTCATTTAAAGATAGCAAAAAGCATATTAATCCTAAAGAATTAATCCATAAATTTCAAAATGCAGTATATCTAGGAACCTTTTCTAAGCTTTATGGTTTGGGCGGTATGAGAGTGGGTTATGGTATAGCTTGCAAGGAAATTATCAATGCATTTTATAAATTACGAGCACCTTTTAATGTGACTAATTTGAGTTTAAAAGCTGCTGTTGCTGCATTAGATGATGATGAGTTTGTGCAAAAAACCTTAGAAAATAATTTTTCACAAATGAAACTTTATGAAGATTTTGCTAAAAATTATAAAATTCGATACATTCCAAGCTATACAAATTTTATTACCTATTTTTTTGATGAAAAAAATAGCACAGATTTATCTGAAAAACTGCTTAAAAACGGTATAATAATAAGAAATTTACAAAGTTATGGTTTAAATGCTGTGCGTATAAGTATAGGTACAGAGTATGAAAATTCAAGGTTTTTTGAAGAGTTTTCTAAAAATTTTTAGTTTGTAGGAAATAAATGGATTATAAAACTATACTGCACCAAGTAGGTCAGCTTTATCAAAATTTAAGTTTAAGACAGCGTATTATTATTGCTGCTTCTATTGTTGTTGTAGTTGGATTTTTAGTATTTTTAACCCTTTTTAGAAGTGGCTCTACAGTAGCTAGCGAAGCTGGATATTCAGTATTATTTGAAAATGCTAATACTAGTGATTCAGCGATGATAGTAACTCAACTTGAAAAAAGTGGAGTTCCTTATATTTTGCGTAATGAAGGAACGATTTTGGTTCCTAATGAACAAGTATATAAACAGCGTTTAGCTATTGCTTCTGCAGGATTATTGCCAAAAGATAATAAAGTAGGCTTTGAGCTTTTTGATAAACAAGAATTTGGAGCCACAGAAGCTGAGCAAAAGGTAAAATACCAAAGAGCATTAGAAGGTGAGCTTGCTAGAACGATTGAAAGTTTAGAGCCTATTCATAGTGCTACGGTTCATATTGCTTTTGCTAAAGATACACTTTTTACCCAACAACAAGTTCCACCAACTGCTTCAGTAGCTTTGACTATAAAAGAAGGTTTAAAGCTTAATAAAAAGCAAATTATGGGGATTAAAAACTTAATCGCTTCTTCAGTAACAAAACTTACTCCAGAAAATGTAAAAATTATGGATCAAAAAGGTATTCCTTTAGATGATGAGGGTGCTTTTGAAAGTGATTTAATTGCTGCTCAAATTAAATATAAAAGAGATCAAGAATATGAATTAGAGCAAAAAATTGTTGCTTCTATTGCTCCATTTGCAGGTGGCTATGATAGGGTAGTAGCAAAGGTTAGTATTGATTATGATTTTTCTAAAGAAGAATCACAAAGTGAAGTATATGATCCAAATACTGTTGTGCGTAGTGAGCAAACCTTGGAAGAGCATAGAGAAGGTTATAAAGATAAAGAAATTCAAGGTGTACCAGGTGCTGTTTCAAACATCGGTCCTGTGGAAGGTTTGGATGATAAAGGTGCGCGCGAGGTTTATACTAAAAATCAAACTACAACCAATAATGAAATTTCTAAAAAAATTACCAACACCACTAAGCAATTTGCAACCATTAAAAGAATTTCTGCAGCTGTTGTGGTAGATGGAAAGTATAAAGTAATTACTGATGATCAGGGAAATATTACTAATGAATATATTCCTTTGAGTGATAAAGAAATTAAAGCGATTGAAAATCTTACTAAAGGTGCCATAGGATTTAATCTTGCTAGAGGTGATGCGGTTGAAGTAAATAATTTGGAATTTCATAGAACAGCTAAAGTTGAAAATAAGGTTCAAACTTTTTATTCAAGATTTGTTGAGCCTTTTATTCCACCTGTTAAGTATGTATTTGCCGCGATTTTGCTTTTTATCTTTTACAAAAAAATTATTGTGCCATTTTCTCAAAAAATGCTTGCAGATATTAGACTTGAAGAAGAGATGGAAGGTAAGGATGGGCAGATTATTGATGAGGCTGAAGATGCTATTGAAAAATTCAATGCTGCTCGTAGAAAAGTTGAAGAACAGCTTGGTTTTGGAGATAGTTTTGATGAGGATGCATTACAATATGATGTTTTACTTGAAAAATTAAGAGCAGTAGCTAATGAAAAAGGCGAAGAAGTGGCATTATTGTTGCAAAAACTTGTTGAAAATGAAGCTGAATTTGGTGAGAAGGATATCTAGTGATAAAGCTTAGCGAAGAACAAAAAATGGTCTATGATGACCTTTCTATGCCAGAAAAGGTTGCCATATTTTTAATCCAACTTGGAGAAGATGTAACGACAGTTTTATTTTCTCATATGGATATTAATGTTATTACCGAAATTTCTCGCTATATTGCTTTAGCAAAAAATGTTGATAAGCCAGTTGCTACTGCAGTGCTTGAGGAATTTTATACTTTATTACAATCAAATCAATACTTAAAAAGTGGTGGTTTGGAATATGCAAAAGAAATTTTATTTAGAACTTTTGGTCCTGAAATTGCCAATAAAATTTTGGAAAAACTTACCAAAAGTATGGAAAATAATCAAAATTTTGCTTATCTTTCACAAATTAAACCACAACAACTTGCAGACTTTATTATTAAAGAACACCCGCAAACTATAGCTTTGATTTTAGCTCATATGGATACTACTCAAGCTGCTGAAACTTTGGAATATTTTAGCGATGAATTAAGAGCTGAAGTTGTAATAAGAATGGCAAATCTTGGAGATATATCTCCTTCAATTATCAAAAGAGTATCTGCTGTGCTTGAAAGTAAGCTTGAAAGTCTTACTTCTTATAAAGTTGAAGTGGGTGGTCCAAGAGCAGTTGCTGAAGTGCTTAATCGCTTGGGTCAAAAAGCCTCTAAAACAACACTTTCTTATATTGAGCAAAGTGATGAAAAACTTGCTACAACCATTAAAGATTTAATGTTTACCTTTGATGATATTTCTCAACTTAGTACTAATGCGATTAGAGAAGTTTTAAAAGCTGCTGACAAGCGTGATTTGATGATAGGTTTAAAGGGCGCAAGCGAGGATTTAAAACAAAAATTTATGTCCAATATGTCTACGCGTGCTGCTGAAGCTTTTGTAGAAGAAATGGGCTTTTTGGGTGCTGTGCGTGTTAAAGATGTAGAAGAAGCACAAAGAAAAGTTGTAGAAGTGGTGCAAAAACTTGCAGAACAAGGTCTTATCCAAGTGGGTGAGGCTGATGAGATGATAGAGTAAGATTATGGCAAAATTAACCAATGTAATTTCACCTGAAAATATTTCTGCTCATGTAGTTGAGGGTTATCATTTTAAAGTTATGAGTGAAATGCCCTCTAGTGAAGAACAAAAACAAGAAGAAATTCAAACTATAAATCAAGTCTCTCCTGTCCAAAACACACAACAAGCAGTAGAAAATCAAACAATAGAAGCTACTCCACAAACCCCACAACCACAAATTCAACCTGATTTTGTTGAAGATTTACTTAAAAAAACTGATGAAATGTCAGGAAATATCATTAAGTTGCAAATGCAGATAGAAAGCCAAGAGGCTGAATTTAACAATCGTTTAAATACAGAATTAGAACATGCAAAGGAAAAATTTACTAAAGAAGGTTATGAACAAGCACAAAAGAATTTTGAAAGTGAATTAGAAGCCTTGAAGGAAAAATACTTAAAAAGCGTAGAAAAGCTTGAAAATACAGTGCAAAATTTAAATGAGTTTTTATCTAAAAATGAAAAAGAATTAGCCGATACAGCTGTAATTATTGCAAAGGAAGTGATTGCAAAAGAGCTCGAAGAAAATTCATCACTTATAGCATTAAATTTAGCAAAAGAACTTATGAGTGAACTTAAAAATGCTACTAAGATAGAATTAAAGTTAAGTCCTGATGATTTTGAATATGTAAAAGCACACTTGCAAGAACAAAGCAATATTAAATTTAGTCTTGATGATGCGATTAATAAGGGAAGTATTTTAATATTAAGTGATGCGGGTAATATAGAGTCAAACCTTAACAATCGTTTGCAAAAAATCAAAAACATGGTTAATGAATGATAGATTTAAATAACTTAAATATTAAAAATATGCAAATTAAAGAACTGGAAAATTTAGCTAGTAATTTGCGTGAAGTTATCATAGATACAGTGAGTAAAAATGGTGGACATTTAAGTTCAAATTTAGGTGTAGTTGAACTTAGTATAGGAATGCATTATGTTTTTGATGTGCGAAAAGATCCTTTTATTTTTGATGTTTCACACCAATCTTATCCACATAAGCTTTTAAGTGGTAAGATAGATAATTTTCATACTTTAAGACAATTTAATGGCTTGAGTGGATATACAAAGCCTGATGAGGGGGATTATTTTGTAGCAGGACATTCAAGCACTTCTATATCTTTAGCAGTTGGAGCTTGTAAGGCTATAAGATTAAAAAAAGAAGATCGCTTACCTGTTGTATTAATAGGTGATGGAGCGTTAAGTGCAGGTATGGCTTATGAAGCTTTAAATGAGCTTGGCGATAGAGAATATCCTTGTGTGATTATTTTAAATGATAATGAAATGAGTATTTCAAGGCCAATTGGAGCTATTTCAAAATACCTTTCTCAAGCAATGGCAACGCAGTTTTATCAAAAGTTTAAAAAACGCATAGAAAATCTTTTAGAGTATTTTCCTCAAGGCGCATCTTATATGGCAAAGCGTTTTGAAGAGGGTTTAAGACTTATTACACCTGGACTTTTATTTGAAGAATTAGGACTTGAATATATAGGGCCTATTGATGGACATAATTTAAATGAAGTTATAAATGCGCTAAATCAAGCTAAAGCTATGAATAAACCTTGTGTAGTGCATGCGCAAACTATCAAAGGCAAAGGTTATACATTAGCTGAAGGTAAAAATGCCAAATGGCATGGAGTAGGTGCTTTTGATAGAAGTAGCGGAGAGAGTTTAAAGGCTAATATGAACAAAAAAAGTGCGACAGAAATTTTTTCAAATACACTTTTAAATTTAGCTCAAAAATATGAAAATATAGTAGGTGTAACTGCTGCTATGCCAAGTGGAACTGGAATAGATAAGCTAATGGAAAAATATCCTGAGCGTTTTTGGGATGTAGCAATTGCAGAACAACATGCAGTTACTTCTATGGCAGCTATGGCTAAAGAAGGTTTTAAGCCTTTTATAGCAATTTATAGCACTTTTATGCAAAGAGCTTATGATCAAGTTATCCATGATTGTGCTATTATGAATTTAAATGTAGTTATTGCTATGGATAGAGCTGGCATAGTAGGAGAAGATGGGGAAACTCATCAAGGTGCTTTTGATGTTAGTTTTTTAAGTGCTATACCAAATATTACTTTAGCGGCTCCAAGAGATGAGGCTATGATGGAAAAAATTATGGAGTATGCTTATTTTCATCAAGGTGTTTTTGCTTTTCGTTATCCTAGAGGTAATTTTTTATTAGATGAAAATTTTAATCCATGTGAGATAAAACTTGCAAAAGCTCAAATTTTATCTAAAGTGCAAAGCGATAAAGTATTTTTAGGTTTTGGTCAGGGTGTGGCTAAGGCAAAACTAGCTTTAGATAAACTTGGTTTAGATTATGCAAGCTTAATAGATTTGATTTTTGCAAAACCTTTAGATGAAGAGCTTTTAAAAGAATTGGCAAAAGATACAAAAACTTGGTTTGTTTTTTCAGATAGTGCTAAGATAGGTGGAGTGGGAAGTTTGATTGCAACTTTCTTGCAAAAAGAAAATCTTTATCATATAAAACTAGTAAGTTTTGAATTTGAAGATCAATTTATAACTCATGGTAAAACAAATGAAGTAGAAAAATTTCTAGAAATTGATGTTGAATCTTTGTGTAAAAAGATTAAAATTTATTAAAAGATAAAAAATATCCTTTAATATAATCATTTTTTTATAAAAAAAGCGTTATACTATATAAAAAATATCGGAGAATTAATAATGGAACTTATTCAATTGCTTAAAAATTGTGATTTAAAAGCTACTCCTCAAAGACTTTGTATTTTAAAAATTTTAAAACGCCATGAACATCCTAATATAGAATCTTTATACGAAAGCATTAAGGAAGAATATCCTTCTATCTCTTTAGCTACAGTGTATAAAAATTTAAATACTTTAAAAGAACAAGGTTTGGTTGTAGAAATCAACACTCCAAATCAAAAAACTTGTTATGATATTTATGAATATCCTCATATACATGTAATTTGTAGCAAATGCAATCATATAGAAGATGTATGTTATGAAGATAGTGGGATAAATAAATACCAAGAAGATCTTGAGAAAAAAATTGGCAATATCATTGATTATCTTGGCGTATTTGCTTATGTGAATGGTTGTAAAGCTTGTAAAAAATAAAATGGTTTGTGAAGTCCAAAGACGCTTTTTACTCAAAAATGATGACTTTATAAAAATTTTAAAAGAAGAAAAAATTATATATTCTAAGGATAAAATACGCGTTTTCTTTACGCGTATAAGTCCTTTTTGTGATGTTAAATATAAAAAAATTAATAAAAATTATTATCGATTTTCACTTTATAAACTACATGATATTTTAGATAAAAAAAATCATAAACTTTCTAAAAAAGAATTTAAACAGCAAAGTAAAAAACTTATAGGAAGTGTTATTAAGAAAACTAGAATTAGTTTTGAGATTAATAGTGCTCGATTTTTACTTTATAAGTTTAAAAATAATCTGCAAGATTTGGTCATTTTGAAAGTTGTTTTTCCTACTTTTGAAAAAGCAAAGCAATTTAATTTACCTCACTTTTTTAAAAGCTATAAAGAGATTTCAGATGATGAAAATTTCTACAGCAAAAATTTAGCATTATATGGAGATTTTTCTAAAATTTTTGATAGTGCTAGATGTATTAAAATTTTAGATAAGCAAGAAGATATTAGCTTACATTTTCCAAATCAAATTCAAAGTTTTGAAGCGGGTAAAATTTTACTTTTTGTGCTTTTAAAAAGATTAAAAAATGACAGATTGAATTTTTTACAAAAATTAAATTTTGAAAGTTTTGAGCAATTTTTTGCAAGTCTTAGGCAAATATGCATTTTCTTTGAGCTTTTTAGCACTCTTTTTGAAAAGAGTATTCAAAATAAACTTCAAGATTATATTTTGAATTTGGAAAAACAAATTTGTAATGATAAAATTTGTAAATTTGAATTAGAAAAGTATATTTTTATTTTAAGTGATGAAAAAATCAATGATATTTTTCTTGATATGGATTTTATTTTAAAGAATGATTGTAGTTTTTATCAAGGAGAGAAAAATCAAATTTTAAAGTCTTTAGTGGCTTTTAAACTAAGAAAAGAATTAGTTTTTTTAAAGAAAAAAATTGTAAAATCTCAAACAAATCATGAAGAAGAATTAGAAAGAATAAAATTTTTATTATGCTATTTTGCAACTATGTTTGAAGAAAAAAGTATTGAAAAACTAAAAAATTATTTTGAACATAATCATTTAGAACAAATTTCGTATGATGAAAATGCAGTAAAACAAATTGAAAAAAGCATTAAAAAATTAAAAATATATAGTTAGGAAAAACATGCAAAAACAAGAAAAAATAGTCAAAATGTTTGATGATATAGCACCAACTTATGATAAGGCTAATAGAATTTTAAGTTTTGGAAGTGATGTGAGTTGGAGAAAAAAAGCTTGTTTAGATGTTTTTAAATTTTCTAACAATGAACTTGATATTATCGATGTGGCTTGTGGTACAGGCGATATGATTATAGAATGGCAAAATCAAGCCTTAAGGACAAATAAAAATATCATTAGTATAAAAGGGGTTGATCCAAGTGCGGGCATGCTTGAAGTGGCTAAGAAAAAAATTCCTGATGCGACTTTTGTGCAAGCAAAAGCACAAGAACTTCCACTTGAAAGTGAAAGTGCAAATATCATAAGTATAAGTTATGGCATACGCAATGTGGTAGATAGGAAAGAAGCTATAAAAGAATTTGCAAGAGTGTTAAAAAAGGATGGGATTTTACTTGTGCTTGAATTTACTAAAAGAGAGCAGGGTGGTTTTATAGCTGCTTGTAGAGATTTTTACTTAAAAAATATTTTACCAAAAGTGGGTGGATTTATCAGTAAAAATTATAGTGCTTATGAGTATTTACCAAATTCGATAGAAGATTTTTTAAGCAAAGAAGAATTTATTAAAGAATTGAGTGAGTATTTTGAAATGCTAGAGTATAAAAGCTTTAGTTTTGGTGTTTGTTCTATGTTTATTGCAAGAAAAAAATGAAAGTTTCAGAACTTAATTTAAAAGCTAAAAGTTTATTAGAATTTCATCTTGATGATATAGAGCTTAGTGGAGAAATTTCTAAAATTACCATTCATAGTTCAGGACATTGGTATTTTGATTTAAAAGATGAAAAATCAAGTATAGCTTGTGTGATGTTTAAAGGTTTTAATCAGTTTGTCCAAGCTAAACCTAAAGTTGGCGATATGCTTGAACTTAGAGGTTATGTAAGTTTATATGAAGCAAGTGGCAGGTATCAATTTATCACCAAAAGTATGCAAAAAACAAGTCTTGGAGATTTAGAAGCTAAATTTTTAGCTCTAAAAGAAAAGCTTGAAAAAGAAGGTTTGTTTGATACAAATGTTAAAAAAAGCATTATTAAATTTCCTAAAAAAATAGGCATAGTTACTTCTTTTACTTCAGCTGCTTTGCAAGATATGTTAAAGCTAATTTCACAAAAAGAATACAATCTTTGCAAAATAACTATTTTTAATGCCCTTACCCAAGGACAAAGTGCCCCAAATTCTTTAATACATGCTTTAAAAAAAGCCAATGAGTATAATTTAGATGCGATTATTTTGGCAAGAGGTGGTGGAAGCAGAGAAGATTTGTTTTGTTTTAACGATGAAGAACTTGCAAGATGTATTTTTTCTTTAAAAACGCCTATTGTTTCTGCTATTGGACATGAGATTGATTATGTTATTAGTGATTTTGTAGCAGATTTAAGAGCACCAACTCCAAGTGCAGCTATTGATATGATTTTTCCAAATAAACTAAGCTTAGAACAAGGACTTGATGAGCTTGCTATGCGTTTTAAAAACCAAATGTTAAATCATCTTAAGTTTTATCAAAACAAAATCGATCACTTGCAAAATTTAGCCAAAGCTAAGTCTTTAGAAAATGCTTTTTTTCTTAGAAAACAAAAGCTTGATTTTTTACAAAGCCAACTAAAGAGTGTTTTAAATTTAAAATTATTAAATTATGAAAATAAGCTTGATAATTTTGAGGAACTTTTAACTCAGCATAAAAATTTCTTTGATAAAAGTAAAAATTTGATAAATTTACAAAAAGATGGCAAAAATATCTCTCTTGAAAAGCTAAAAAAAGGGGATATTATAAAGCTTTGCTCAATAAATGAGAGTAAAGAAGCTCAAATACTATAAAAAGGAGATAAAATGAGAGTGATGAATTTTAGTGCAGGTCCTTCAAATCTGCCTGATGAGGTTTTAAAAGAAGCACAGGAGTATTTGTTTGATTATCATGGCAAAGGCTTTTCTATTATGGAAGTTTCTCATCGTGGAAAGGTTTTTGAAGAAGTGCATTTTGAAGCTATTAAAATGGCAAAAGAGCTTTATGGTGTAAATGATGATTATGAAGTGCTTTTAATGCAAGGTGGGGCTAGTTTGCAATTTGCTATGATACCTATGAATTTATATATAGGTGGAGTTTGTGAATTTGCTAATACAGGAGTTTGGACTAAAAAGGCTATTAAAGAAGCTGAAATTTTAGGAGTAAATACAAAAATAGTAGCAAGTAGCCAAGAAAGTGAGTTTGATCATATTCCACAATTTGAATTTAGCGATAATGCAGATTATGCTTATATATGCTCTAATAATACCATTTATGGAACCCAATATAAAAGCTATCCAAAGACTAAAAGTCCTTTGATAATTGATGCTTCTAGTGATTTTTTCTCTAAAAAGATAGATTTTTCTAATATTGCTATGCTTTTTGGTGGGGTGCAAAAAAATGCAGGAATTTCAGGGCTTGCTTGTGCTTTTGTGCGTAAAGATATGATAGAGCGTAGTAAAAACAAAAATATACCTAGTATGTTAAAATATAGCGTTTATGCTGAAAATAATTCTTTATTTAATACTCCAGCAACCTTTGCTATATATATGTTTAATCTTGAAATGAAATGGCTTTTAAATCAAGGTGGATTAGACAAAATCAATGAGCAAAATATACAAAAAGCCAAAATTTTATACGATGTGATTGATGAGAGTAATGGTTTTTATAAAGGTCATGCCAAAAAAGAGGATAGATCATTAATGAATGTTAGTTTTAATATAGCTTATGATAAAAACTTAGAGCCAGTTTTCGTAAAAGAAGCTGAAGAAAATGGTATGATAGGTCTTAAAGGACATAAAATTTTAGGTGGAATTCGTGCTAGTATTTATAATTCTATCAGCATTGAAAAGGTTCAAAAGTTAAGTGAATTTATGAAAGCTTTTACAAAAAAACATGCTTGATTTTTGGTGATTTTCACCAAAAATCATTTGTATAGTAAAAACTTTACTCTTTAATATTTATCAGCATTTTCCTAAGCCACTATTGTATTTTTTTTCAAGAAAATCTTTGAAAAATTCTTTTCTACTTTTACAAGGTGCTTTAGGATGTTTTTCTCTCATATGTTCAAGATATTTATCATAGCTTGCAACTCCAACTAAGGGATGAAAAAACCTTTCGGATCTTTCATACCATAATTTAAGTTTTTTTATCATGTTTTTTCCTTTTTTAATGCTATATAAGGGCTTTCTTTTAAAGGAATGTTTAATTTTTTGATAAAAATTCCAAAACAAGAAAGTATAACAAGCAAAGTGGTAATCATGAAAAACACACATAAAATTGCATTTATTAAATTGGAATTTTTAGCTTGAGATGCTAATTTTATATCTTTTTTGATTTGCTCGATTATTGCTTCATCTTGTGTTTGAGAAAGTTTTAAATTAAATTCTTGTATTTTTTGTGTATTTATTTGTACAGCAGCAACATGACTTATAGCATTATGGATTGGATCTCCTTCTTTGTAAGGAAGAATTTTTTGAATACCTCCATAAAGTGTTGCGATTAAAACAAAACAAGCAGGTATGAGAGTAATCCAAGTATATCTTGCTTTCCCCATTTTAAATAAAATCGCACTTGCTAAAAGCAATGCCATACCAGCAAGCATTTGATTACTCACTCCAAAAAGTGGCCATAATGAGTAAATTCCGCCTTTTGGATCTATCGCTCCTTGATAGAGAAAATACCCCCATCCACCAACACTTAAAGCTGTTGCAAAAATTCCTGCTAAGGTATTATTGATATTTCCTAAAGGTTTATAAACATTACCCAATATATCTTGAGCCATAAATCTACAAGCTCTTGTCCCAGCATCAACTGCAGTTAAAATAAATAAGGCTTCAAATAAAATAGCAAAGTGATACCAAAAGCCCATTAAATTCACTCCACCAAATAATTCATGTAAAATTAAAGCAACACCTACAGCAAATGTTGGTGCCCCACCAGTTCTTGATAATATGCTTTGTTCGCCTATATTTGTAGTTAAAGTAGTGATTTCTTCAGGAGTTATTTTAAAACCCCAGCTAGAAATAGCAGCAGCTGCATTTGCAACATCTACACCTATAGTAGCAGCAGGCGCATTGATGGCAAAGTAAAGACCAGGGTGTAAAATACAAGCACAAATTAAAGCCATGATAGCTACAGCACTTTCCATAAGCATAGAGCCATATCCAACAGCTAATGCATGAGTTTCATTTTCAAGCATTTTAGGAGTTGTGCCACTTGAAATTAATGCATGAAAACCACTAATAGCTCCGCATGCAATGGTAATAAATAAAAATGGAAAAATTGCTCCAGCAAATACAGGCCCACTTCCATCTAAATATTGAGAATTAATTTTTGGCATTTGAAGATCAGGTGCTACAAATACAATAGCTAAAGCCATAACCACAATAACACCGATTTTTAAAAAAGTTGATAAATAATCTCTTGGAGCAAGTAAAAACCAAACAGGTAAAATTGCAGCTATAAAACCATAAGCCATCATAATAAGCGCTAAAGTTGGTGCATCAAAGGTAAATATTTTCGCCCAATAAGGATCAGCAGCTATTTCACTTCCATAATGTATGGCTAATACGAGCAGTATAAAACCTATAATAGAAGCTTCACCAACCCTACCAGGTCTTAAAAATCTCATATAAATTCCCATAAAAACAGCAATAGGAATGGTCATTGCGATGGTAAATAATCCCCATGGAGATTCTGCTAAAGCTTTTACAACAACCATAGCTAAAATCGCAATAATTATAAGCATAATTCCAAATATAGCAATCATTGCTATTGCGCCGATAAATTGTCCTAATTCATCTTTTATCATCTCTCCTAAAGATTTTCCATTACGACGCGTAGATATAAATAAAACTACAAAATCATGTACCGCACCTGCTAAAACACCGCCTATTAATATCCAAAGCATAGAGGGTAAATAACCCATTTGTGCAGCAAGTATAGGACCTACCAAAGGACCAGCTCCTGCGATAGCGGCAAAATGATGTCCAAAAAGTACAATTTTGTTTGTAGGGACAAAATCACATCCGTCATTTTTAACTACAGCAGGAGTTGCTCTGTTTTTATCTAGCTCTAGCACCTTATAGGCAATATATCTACCATAAAATCTATACCCTATGATATAAATACATAAAGCAGCAATAACAAGATAAATCGCTGAAATACTTTCGCCATTTTGGAGTGCTAATATGCCAAAACAAACAGCACCGACAATGGTAACAAAAAACCATAATATTTTGTTAGTAATATTCATTTAATTCCTTTGCTTTAGTGAATTTATTTAGTGTATCGTAGAATTATATTTTATTGCTATATAGGATAAATAAAAAATTAATATATTACAAAATGTAACATATTTCTTAGTCAATTAAAAATTAATTTTATTGACTAAGAATTTGAAATTATTTAGATTTAAAACTTAGTGTCGCTGTCAATTGTAAAGTATCGCCATATCTGTCTAGATTGTATGGTAGTTTGATGTTTGCAGCTATTATTTGTAAACCATCTTTTGGTTTTGTGAGTGTGATTGTTGCTATACCTTTTTCATTTGTTGCTATGTTGTCGATATCATCATTTTGATCTTCAAATTCAACTCCTTTTACGGGTCTTCCATCTAGTAAAACTTGGAGTTTTAATTTATCTCCTTCATGTAGTGTTAAAGGATTTTGTAAAGGAACTATTTCAAATTTTAATCCTAATGGTTTTTTTGAACCTTCATCCCAAGAAAAAATACTTTTTCCCATTTTGAAAATTTTTCTTGTTTGAGTGACTTCATTTGCACCAGTAATATCTGTAATATCAGATCTTTTTTGTGCATAATGTTTTCCATCTTTTGTAAATGTGTAATATCCAAAATCATAATTAACACTTGCAACAGCAGGTTTTCCTTCAATAAATATTTTGTTATTTTCGTAGTCATAGCCAGCTTTTAAATTTTTTCCTTGAGAATCTTTTGCACTTATACCAAAAACCCTATCAGGTTGATATTGTCCCCAGTGATCATCAGCCCAAAAACCTACTTCATATCCATTGCTAGTTTGCATAGGAAAGAATTGATGAGCTAAAGCAGAACTTGCTATAAAAAAACTCAAAAACACCATTTTTGAAAATTTCATTTTTTCTCCTTTAAAATAATTTTGATAATCATTATATATATTTTTATTTATATAAAACTTAAGGATGTATTTTAATTTTTCCTTTATAAAAAAGAAAAATATTTTAATTTTTCTTATGTTAAAATCATAAATTTATTTTTAAATATTTAGGAAAAGTTATGAATGATACTATTAATATAATTGGTGCTAAAGAGAATAATCTTAAAAATATCAACCTAGAAATTCCTAAAAATAAGCTTATAGTTTTTACAGGACTTAGTGGAAGTGGTAAATCCACCTTGGCTTTTGGTACACTTTATGCAGAAGGACAACGCCGCTATATTGAGAGTTTAAGTGCTTATGCAAGGCAGTTTTTAGATAAAGTGGGTAAGCCAAATGTTGATAAAATAGAAGGTTTAACTCCTGCTATTGCTATTGATCAAAAAACAACTTCTAAAAATCCTCGATCAACCGTTGGAACTATTACTGAAATTTATGATTATCTAAGACTTTTATACGCAAGGATTGGCTCACAACATTGTCATCAATGTGGCCAAAAAATCTCATCTATGAGTGCAGCAGATATCGTAGGTGAAATCTTAAAGCTTCCAAAAGGGGCAAAAATCATCATTTATGCTCCTTTGATCAAAGAAAAGAAGGGAGCTTTTGCAGATCTTTTGGAAAATTTAGTCGCAAAAGGTTATGTTAGAGCGCAAATTGATGGGGTTTTAACGCGTCTTGATGAGGATATTGAGCTTGCTAAAACTAAAAAACATACAATAAAGCTTGTGATAGATAGACTCCAAGTGCAAGATGATATGTTGGCAAGACTTGCAAGCGATATAGAAAAAGGTCTTAGTGAGAGCTTTGGTGAAGTGGAAATTGAAGTTTTAAATAATGAAGAATTAAACATAGCAAAACATTTTCATTATAGTGAGCATAATGCTTGTTTTGATTGTAAAATTTCTTTTCCTTTGCTTGAGCCTTTGAGTTTTTCTTTTAATTCTCCAAAAGGTGCTTGTCCAAGTTGTGATGGTCTTGGTATAAGATATACGCTAGATATGAAAAAGCTTATCAATGAAGAATTAAGCTTAGAAGCAGGAGCTGTAAAGCTATTATATGGGTTTAATAAAAGTTATTACTATAAGTTTTTAATGGCCTTTTGCGAGCAAAATGATATAAGGGTAAAAATTCCATATAATGAGCTAAGCGAAGAAGAAAAGCGTCTAGTACTTTATGGTAATGCCAAGGAAATTAACTTTTTATGGAAAAGACATCGCTTAAATCGCAAATTTGAAGGTGCAGTTAAATATGCTTATGAAATGCTAAAAGATGAAAAAGATTTAAGCGAGTATATGAGCGAAAAAACTTGTAAAGATTGCAATGGTCATCGTTTAAGAGCTGAAAGTTTAGCTGTAAAAGTAGCTGAGAAAAATTTGGGTGAAATTTTAGATATGAGCATAGAAAATACCACTGCATTTTTTTCAAAAGAAGCTAATTTTGCATATTTGAGTGAGCAAGAAAGATTGATAGCTAAGCCTATTTTTAAAGAAATTAATGAAAGATTGTTTTTTCTTTATGATGTAGGACTTGGGTATTTATCCTTAGGGCGTGATGCAAGAACAATTAGTGGAGGTGAAGCTCAAAGAATTCGTATAGCATCTCAAATTGGTAGTGGTTTAAGTGGGGTGATGTATGTTTTAGATGAGCCTAGCATTGGTTTGCATGAGCGAGATACAGCAAAACTCATTAAAACTTTAAGAAATCTTCAGCAAAAGGGTAATACTTTAATCGTGGTTGAGCATGATAAAATGACAATAGAAGAAGCAGATTTTATCGTAGATATTGGTCCAAATGCTGGTAAATTTGGTGGTGAAGTTGTATTTAGTGGAACTTATAAAGAATTATTAAAAAGTAAAAGCCAAACTGCCCTTTATATGAGTGGTAAAAAGCAAATTGCCCATCAAAAACACAGAGAACAAAAAGATTTTATTAGTTTAAAAGATGTGAGTATTAATAATATTCAAAATTTAAGTGTAGATTTTCCATTGCATAATTTAGTAGCAATTACAGGTGTTTCAGGAAGTGGTAAAAGCTCGCTAATCTTGCAAACTTTGCTTCCATTTGCAAAAGAAGAGCTTAACCGTGCTAAAAAAGTTAAAAAACTAAGTGGGGCTAAGATAGAAGGTTTGGAAAAACTTGATAAGGTAATTTATCTTGATCAAAGTCCTATAGGAAGGACTCCTCGTTCAAATCCCGCTACTTATACAGGTGCTATGGATGAAATTCGTAATCTTTTTGCAGCTACCAAAGAAGCTAAAATGCGAGGTTATAAAGCAGGGCGTTTTTCTTTTAATGTTAAAGGTGGAAGATGTGAAAAGTGTAGTGGAGATGGTGAAATTAAAATAGAAATGCACTTTTTGCCTGATGTGATGGTAACTTGTGATGTTTGTAATGGTAAAAGATATAATGATGCAACTTTAGAGATTAAATATAAAGGTAAAAGCATAGCTGATGTTTTAAATATGAGTATTATTGAAGCAAGCGAGTTTTTTACTTCTGTACCAAAGATAAAACAAAAGCTTGATACTTTGGTAAAAGTTGGGCTTGATTATCTTACCTTAGGACAAAATGCAACTACTTTAAGTGGCGGGGAGGCTCAGCGTATTAAGCTAGCTAAAGAATTAAGCAGAAGCGATACAGGAAAAACTCTTTATATTTTAGATGAACCTACAACAGGACTTCATTTTGAAGATGTTAATAAACTTATTGTAGTTTTGCAACATTTAGTTGATCTTGGAAATAGTGTGTTTGTGATAGAGCATAATTTAGATGTGATTAAAAATGCTGATTATATCATCGATATGGGACCTGAAGGTGGAGTTAAAGGTGGTAAGGTTATAGCTAAAGGTAGCGTTGAAGAGCTTGCTAAAAATCATAAAAAAAGTGGTTCTTATACAGGGTATTATCTAAATTTAGAGCTAAAAAGCATAAAAAAATAAATTGGTTGAAGTTATCCTTCAACCATAAATTTCACCTTTTTTATACTCATAAATACTTTGCATATCTTTATCGCCTCTTCCTGAAAGATTTACAACTATCACACTTTTTTTCTTTAAAGTCGGACAAAGTTTTTCTAAATAAGCTAATGCATGTGAGCTTTCAATAGCGGGTATAATACCTTCTTCTTTACATAATAATTTTAAAGCATTAATACACTCATCATCACTAATAGCATGATAACTTGCTCTTTTACTTTCTTGCAAATATGCGTGCAAAGGCCCTATGCCAGGGTAATCAAGCCCAGCAGAAATACTAAAAGTATGAGCAATGTTGCCTTTATCATCTTGTAAAACTTTAGTTTTCATACCATGGATAATACCTTCTTCGCCTTTAGTAAGTGTGGCTGCATGATAAGGTGTATCTTTGCCTAAACCTGCTGCTTCAACACCTATAAGCTTAACTTTTTCATCTTTTAAAAATGCATGAAAAATTCCAGCAGCATTGCTACCACCTCCAGCTGCTGCTATGATGTAATCTACTTTTTTATTTAATTTTCTAAGTTGCATTTTGCATTCTTTACCTATAATACTTTGAAAATGCGTAACAATTTGTGGATAAGGATAAGGCCCCACTGCACTTCCTACTACATAAAATACTTCTTTGGTATTTTTAACCCAAAACTTTAAAGCCTCATCTACCGCATCACTTAAAGTTTTACTTCCACTTTCTACCGCATGAACTTTTGCTCCTAAAAGCTCCATTTTATAGACATTTAAGGCTTGTCTTTTTACATCAATAGCTCCCATAAATATCTCACATTCAAGTCCCAAAAGTGCTGCTGCAGTAGCTGTTGCAAGTCCGTGTTGTCCTGCTCCGGTTTCTGCAATAATTTTTTTCTTATTCATTTTCTTTGCCATTAAGGCTTGAGCTATGGCATTGTTGATCTTATGAGCTCCTGTGTGAGTTAAGTCTTCTCTTTTTAAATAAATTTCATGATTATAAAGCTTGCTTAAATTTTTAGCATGGTATAAAGGTGTGGGTCTTCCCACATAATTAGCTAAGAGTTCTTTTAATTCTGTGTTAAAATCTTTATCTTTTTTGAGTTTTAAAAAAGCTTTTTCTACTTCATCTAATGCTATTTTTACTTCATTTGGCACAAATTGCCCACCAAATTTTCCATAATATTTTTTCATAGTATTTCCTTAAAATGATTAATAATTTAAAATCAAAAATGATCAACTAAAACTAAAAATGTAAAATAAAAAATGATTGAAAATGTAGTAGCAGGCTTAACGCCAAGAAAAAGAAGCTCTGTTAAATGAGTATTCTAAATTTAGTTTAGAAAATTTTTTCCTTTCCATAATTTTTCCTTTTAAAAAATTGCCAAATTGCTTTACATTCTAAGATAATTATTATTAAAAATTCTTTAAAATGATAGTTTAGAAAATAAATACTAAGAAAATTTATAATGTTTGATTTTTTATATAATGATATAAGCTATATAGGGCTTTTTGTAGTATGTTTTCTCTCTAGCACTCTTTTGCCTATGGCTAGCGAGGCTTTTGTGCTTGTTTTTGTGAAATTAGATTTTAATGCTTATATGGTTTTATTTATAGCAAGCTTGGGGAATACTTTGGGTAGTTTAAGTACCTATGCGTTAGCTTATTTTGGAGAGAGTCAAATTTTGGAAAAATATTTTAAAAACTCTTTATGTAAATTAGAAAAAATCAATGCAAACTTTAAAAAATTTGGCTCTTTGTATGCTTTTTTTACTTTTTTACCCATAGTGGGAGATCTTTTTGCACTAGGGCTTGGATTTGCTAAGTATTCTTTTTTAAAAGCAAGTATTTTTATAGCCTTGGGTAAATTAAGTCGTTATGCTTTTGTAATTTTCATAGCAAATTCCATTTAAAAGCCTTGATTTTAAAAGATTTAAAAGTCTAGCATTATCAACATCTTTTAAAACTTTTATGGTGTTTTTTAATTCATGATTTTTCATAGGCATTTTTGCATCTTTAAAACACCTTATCGTGCTTCCTCTAGCAAAAGTACTATCACAAATGACATCTACTAAATACTCATCAAAATTTGCTAAATTTGGATCAAGCATATAAGCAATAGTTAATGCATCGTGTATCCATGTGCCATTTGTGCCTCTTGTTTTGCTTGCATAATCAATCCAAACTCTTAAAGTCTGCACTAAAAAATCACAAAGTGGATTTTGATTTTCTAAAGTATTTAAATCTTCATGCGTGAGCATAGTTTGCATTGTTGCATTATAAGGAACAAGTGTGATTTTAGCTCTTGAGTTTAAAACTATACTAGCAGCTTCAGGATCAAAGCCAAAATTTGTATCTTTGATATGATAAGGCATATCAAAACTTCCACCCATGATAAAAATTTCTTTTACATTTTTATCAAAATCTTTAAAAAGTTTCATCGCTATGGCTATATTTGTTAAAGGCCCTATAGCGCAAATTGAAATTTCACCTGGGTTTTGCATAATAAGCTCACCCATTTTCATACAAGCATTTGGGTTTATGTTTTCTAGGATTTTTATAGGTTTTATATGATCCCAAAGATGAGTAAGCTTAAACTCTTCTACGCCTTTATCTAGTCTTTGTCTCCAAAAATGACTATCTTCACATAAAGCTTCATGAGCACCTAAATACAAAGGTATATCTAGATTAAGCTTATTTAATAAATCTTTAGCAACACTATAAGCGGTTAAAGCTTGCACATTACCACTTAAAGTGCTAATCATTTCAAGTTTGATTTCTTTGGAGGCTAAAATAAGTCCAAGGGCTAAACCATCATCAGTATTAGCCCCTGCTATTCCATTGCCTATATCAGTATCTAAAATAAGGCGTATCATATCGCATCTTCTATTAAATTTAAATCCCTGCCTCTAGTTTCTGGTGCAAAGAAAGTTGTGATAAAACCAATTCCTGCAGTGATAACAAAATACAAGGCTATTGGCCACCAAGTGTCATAATAAGCAAGCAAAGCTGAAGCTATCATAGGAGCGGTTCCTCCTGAAAGTATAGAGCCAAATTCTTTTGCTAGTGCCATTTTGGTATAGCGATTTTTTGCTCCAAAAAGCTCCACACCCCACGCAGCTTGTACGCCAAAAATTCCTAAAGATGCCAAAGACATACCTACGATGATAGTTAAAATTACAATAATTTCATTTTTACTATCAAGTAGCATAAAAGCAGGGAAAGCATAAAGCATTAAAAGCAAGCAAAAGGTTCTATAAGTAATACGCCTTCCAAATTTATCGCTTAAATATCCTGCTAAAGGTATAACCAAAAATCCCACCAAAGAAGCGATAACGACAGCAGTTGTGGCTACTGATTTATCAAGAAGTAAAATTTTAGTTACATAACCTACTATAAAGCCTTGTGCAAGATAAGATGGTCCATTTTCCCCTATTCTTATGCCCACCATAGTCCAAAATGCACGACTTTTCTGCCAAAAAGTTCTTTCATCTTTTTTCATATGTGCTTCATTTTCATGACGAATTTTTAGCATTAATTCTTTTTGTTTTTCAAAAACAGGAGTTTCTTTTACATTTAAACGCATATAAACAGCAAAAAGTGCTATAAAAATACTTCCTATAAAAGGAATTCTCCATCCCCATTCTTTAAAACTAGCATCATCCATACTTGTAACTAAAAGCCACACGAAAGCTGCAAGTAAGGTTCCGCTGTTTGATCCAAGTGCTATAACAGAAGAGATTAAACCTCTATGTTTGCTAGGAGCATATTCTCCAAGCATGACAGTCCCACCTGAAAGCTCAGCACCTGCTCCAAAGCCTTGCATAAAACGCAAGATAACCAAACATATAGGAGCCCAAATTCCAATTACTGCATAACTTGGTATAAAACCAATTAAAGTAGTTGAAATACCCATTAATGCAATGGTGCTCATTAATACATTTTTTCTTCCGTATTTATCTCCTAAATATCCAAAAAATAAAGCTCCAATAGGTCTAGCAATAAAACCTATACCATAAGTAACAAAACTAAGCAATAATGCTATAACAGGAGTTTGTTCAGGAAAGAAAACTTCTGAAAAAACAGTAGCTACAGCTAAGCCATAAAGTGCAAAATCTGCATATTCCATGGCAGTTCCTAGCCAGCATGAAAACACAGCCTTTTTAAATACCTTTTTTCCTTGTGGAGTTTGAAAATTTTCATCCGCGATTGATTTTGTTTGCAAGATTAAACCTTTGTTTTAAATTTAAAATATAATTGTAACTAAAATGCTTAAAATGGAAATTTAATACTTTTTACCGACTTTTAAATAATTTTGGGCGATAATTATTATTATTTTTTAATATAGGAAAAAAATGAAAACTTTAACAATAATTGATACTTTTGGCTTTTTCTTTAGACTTTTTTATGCTTTAAAGGGTTTGAAAAATTCAAAAGGTGAGCCTAGTAATATGATTAGTGGTTTTGCTAATTTTATTTATAGTTTGAAAAATGAACATCCTAGTGATATGATTATTTTTGCTCTTGATAGTAAAGGAAAAACTTTTAGAAGTGAAATTGATCCAAATTATAAAATCAACCGCACTCCACCTCCACCTGATTTATTAGCTCAAATTCCAATTTGCATTCAAATGATAGAAAAAATGGGTTTTTCAAGTTTTTCTTGCGAAGGATATGAGGCTGATGATATCATCGCATCTTTAGTTAAAGAGTGTGAAAGTAAGGATATTTTTATAAGAATTATCACTCAAGATAAAGATTTATATCAACTTATAAAAGATGATAAAGTTAGTATTTATAGTCCTATTTCAAAAAATGATTATAATGAAGCAGGGTGTTTGGAAAAATATGGGGTAAAACCTAGCCAAATAAGAGATTTTTTAGCTCTATGCGGAGATAGTTCAGATAATATCCCAGGGGTAAAAGGAATTGGTGCTAAGGGTGCTAAGAATTTACTTGATGAGTTTGAAAGTATTGAGGGAATTTATGAAAACTTAACACTAGTGCGTAATGAGAGAAGTCGTAATTTGTTGCTTGAAGGCAAAGAAAATGCCTTTTTAAGCAAAAAACTTGCTTCTTTGTATGAGGATTTAGATGTAAAAGATATGCTTTTAAATTGTGAGTATCCAAAAGATGAGCCTTTGCTTAAGATTATGGATATTTTAGAGCATTATGAATTAAATGCTTTGTTAAAAAAACTACGCACTAATCCTACTAATAAAGATAAAAATTTAGGATTTAATGCAAGATTAATTTTAGATGAGAAAGAATTATTTGAAATTTTAGAAAAAATTGATGATCAAAGTATTGTTGCTTTTGACACCGAAACTACGGGCTTAGATACTAAAGAAGCTAAGATAGTAGGGTTTAGTTTTTGTTTTCATGAAAGTGAAGCCTTTTATGTGCCACTTGCACATGATTATTTAGGAGTTTGTAAGCAAATTTCTATGCAAGTAGCTAAAAAGGGTATAGAAAAAATATATCAAAGCACGGTTATAGGCCATAATCTTAAATATGACTTTGAAATTATAAAAAATAATTTTAATTTACTTCCTCCAAAAAACTATGCTGATACTATGATACTTGCATGGCTTAAAGAGCCAAGTTTGCGTGTAAATATGGATGATTTGGCAAAAAGATTGTTTGCTTATGAGACTTTACATTTTGAAGACTTGGTAAAAAAAGGAGAAAACTTTACAGGAGTGGATGTAGAAAAAGCTTGTAAATATGCTGCTGAAGATGCTTATATTACTTTAAGATTTTATTTGTATTTTTTAAAAAATTTAGAAAAGCCTTTATTTGAACTTGCACAAAAAAGTGAGTTTGAATTTATCAAAGTGCTTATTATGATGGAAAATAATGGCATTAAACTCGACACTCAAAAGCTTGAAAACTTAATGCAAAGTTTTAATCAAGATATTAAAATACTAAGTGAAAAAATATATGATTTAGCGGGTGAAAAATTTAATATTAACTCTCCTAAACAAGTAGGGGATATTTTATTTGAAAAATTAAAACTACCAAGTGGTAAAAAAGGTAAGACAGGTTATTCTACTGATGAAAAGGTTTTAAATACTATTTTAGATGAACATTTGATTGTAAAAGAAATTTTAGCTTATAGAGAGCTTGCAAAATTAGTTTCTACTTATTGTGAACCTTTGTTAAAATTAGCTAAAAAAGATGAAAATTCAAGAATTTATTCAAGTTTTTTGCAAACAGGAACAGCTACTGGACGCCTTTCATCAAAAGATCCAAATTTGCAAAATATCCCTGCACATGGTCAATATGCTAAAGATTATAAATCTTGCTTTATTGCAAAAGAAGGATTTAGTTTTATCTCACTTGATTATTCACAAATTGAGCTTAGAATGCTAGCACATTTTAGTGAAGATGAGAAATTATTAGAAGCGTTTTCAAACGATGAGGATATTCATGCAAAAACTGCTATTATGATTTTTGGCCATAGTGATTATGAGACAAGAAGTATTGCTAAAAGTATAAATTTTGGTCTTATTTATGGTATGGGTTATAAGACTTTGAGTCAAAATTTAAAAATAGAAGCAAAGTTGGCTAAAGAATATATTGAAAAATATTTTGAGAATTTTACTAGTATTAAAACTTATTTTGAAAAGGTAAAAAATGAAGCTAAGCAAAATGGCTTTATAAGTACTTTGCTAGGTCGTAAGCGTTATTTTGATTTTGAAAATGCAAAGCCTATGCAAATTGCAATGCATGAAAGAGAGAGTATTAACTCTATACTTCAAGGTTCAGCTGCCGATATAATAAAATTGGCAATGATAGAAATAAGTAGAAATTTGGATGAAAATAAACGCTTAATTTTACAAATTCATGATGAGCTTATTTTTGAAGTAAAAGATGAACTTTGTGAGGATTTTGCAAAAAAAGCTAGTGATATTATGGAAAATATTGTAAAATTAAAAGTTAAATTAAAAACTTCATCAAGTATTGCCAAAAATTGGGGTATATTAAAATAAGGAGAATGTTTAATGGATCTTTCAACCATACTTGGGATGGTATTAGCTGTTGTTAGTATTTCTGTAGGGGATATTTTAGAGGGTGGTAACCCTTTGCATGTTTTACACTTAGCGTCTTTTATTATCGTGGTGCCTACAGCAGCTTTTTGCGCAATGACTTCTACACATAAAAAAATTGTTAAAGGTGCATATAAGGAATTAAAGGTAGTTTTTAAAGGTTCGGGGGTAAATTTAAGTCAAAGAATAGCTGAGCTTGTAGAATACTCTGTTATAGCAAGAAGAGATGGACTTTTGGCTTTAGAGTCAAAAACTAATGAAATTGACAATGAGTTCTTAAAAGAAGCTATGATGATGATGGTAGATGGTAAGAGCGTAGAAGAAATTAAAGAAAGTATGGAAATTCAAGTAGAAGAAATGGAAGAATATTATAAAGAATGTGCAGAATATTGGATACGCTTTGGTGAAACTTGTCCTACTATGGGGCTTGTTGGCGCTGTTTTTGGATTGATTTTGGCACTTAAACTACTTGATGATCCACAGGCTATGGCAGCGGGTATTTCAGGAGCTTTTACAGCAACTGTTACGGGAATTTTTGGTGCTTATGCTTTATTTGGGCCTTGGGGTAATAAAATGAAAGCTAATTCACATGATTTAATTAAGGAAAGAATAGTTATTTCTCACGCTATTGTAAGCATTGCAGAAGGAGCTAATCCAAGAGATTTGGAGGCAAAGTTATTTAACTATTTAAGTCATGATGAGCCTAGAATTTCTCAATTTGATAAATAAGAGTTAAAAATGGGAAAAAAACATAAATGTCCAGAATGTCCAGCAGGTGAAAAATGGGCAGTGCCTTATGCAGACTTTTTAAGTTTGCTTTTGGCACTTTTTATTGCTCTTTGGGCGATTTCTGAAAGTAATCCTGCAAAAACTGAAGCCTTGAAAACTGAATTTGTTAAAATTTTTGAATTCACTGCTTCTAGTCCTTTAGAAAAAGAAAGTGAAGTGCATAATAAATATAGCGCACCTTCAAATGCAAATGTAGAAGAGCTTGAAAAACTTAAGAAATTAAGTATTACTCAACAAGAAAATATAGAAAAATTAAAAGCAGCATTAGATCAAAGAGAAAATAATATAGTTTTAAATTTACCAGCTAGAGTTGAATTTGCTAGGGGTAGTATTCAGATTGATTCTGCTGATGTACAAGATTTTTTAAAGCGTATTAGTGAAGTGCTTAAGAAAATGCCAAAACAAGCTCAAATAGAACTTAGAGGTTATACTGATGCAAGCGATCGGGATCCTAAGAGAAATTTTGATTTAGCTAGTAAAAGATCTCAAGTTGTAGCTGATTATTTAATAGCTAAAGGAATCGATCCAACTCAACTTATAGTTGTAAGTTTTGGTGATAATTATCCTTTAAGTGCAAATAAAGAAGATGAAATAAATAATAGGGTAGAGTTTTATATTCGTGTAGATTCTTCAGACAATCAAGTTAGAAAGTCAGTATTAGATCAAATAGAAACTTTTAAATAACAAATAAGCTTTATAAACTTATTTGTTATTTTCTCCGCCAAAACGAAGCAATGCTGAACCCCAAGTAAATCCACCACCAAAAGCATCAAGCAATATTAGTGAGCCTTGTTTTAAACGACCTTGTTCATAAGCATCATTCATTGCCATAGGTATTGAGGCTGCTGAAGTATTGCCGTATTTTTGCACTGTAACCACGCATTGTTCATCTGCAAAATTTAATTTTTCTTGCACGGCTTTAATAATTCTTAAATTAGCCTGATGAGGTATAAAAAGATCAATTTCTTCACTTTTTATATTATTTTTTGCAAGAATATCAACAACATCATTACTTAGAGTATTTACTGCAATTTTAAATACTTCATTTCCTTTCATTTGCATAGAAAGAGGAGAGCAAATGCTACTTTTTTGAGATCTTTGAGTTATTAATAAATCTCCAAACTCCCCATCACTTGCTGTATGAGTATCTATAATCGGATAATTATCATCTAAAGATACAATTCCAGCACCAGCTCCATCGCCAAATAAAACACAAATACTTCTATCTGTATAGTCTATAATAGAGCTAATTTTTTCAGCTCCAATAATTAAAACATTTTTCTTTGTTTTGCTTTCAACCATAGATTTAGCAAGTTCTAAAAGATAAATAAACCCTGAACATGCTGCAGAAATGTCAAAAGCAGTGATGTTTTTTAATCCAAGATTATGAGCAATTTTACATGCAGTTGATGGCATAGTAAAGCAATCAGGACTTAAAGTAGCAACAATAATAGCATCTATGTCTTGAGGTTTTAAATTCGCTCTTTGTATAGCTTTGATAGCTGCTTTAGTACCAAGATCACTTGTGTTTTCATCATCATTTGCTATGCGTCTTTGTTCTATTCCTGTTCTTCTTAATATCCACTCATCACTAGTTTGCACCATAGATTCTAATTCTTTATTGCTAAGTATTTTTTCGGGAATGTAAGAAGCTATACTTTTTAATGAAGCTTTAGTTGATTTCATAATTGGCAAGTTCTTTTTCTATAGTTTGATTTATATTTGATTGTGTAAAATTTAATGCTTGAAAAATAGCATTTTTAATAGCTTTTGGACCGCTTTTACCATGACTTATAATGACACATTCTTTCACACCTAGAAGTGGAGCCCCTCCATATTCTTCATAATCAATGTGGGTTTTTAATTCATTAAAAGCAGGTTTTGCTAAAAGATAGCCAAGTTTTGATAAAAAAGATTTTTGAATTTCTTGTTTTAAAAGTTTTGTAATAACACTTGCTACGCCTTCGCCGGTTTTAAGTAAGATATTTCCATTAAAACCATCGCATACTAATACATCTATCGTGCCATTAAATATATCTCTTCCTTCAGCATTTCCGACAAAATTTGGAAGTTGCTTTAAAAGTTGATGGGTTTCTTTAGTAAGCTCATTTCCTTTGCATTCTTCTTCACCATTTGAAAGCAAAGCAACTCTAGGCTTAGCAATTTTTAAAATTTCTTTAGCATAGGCTTCACCCATAATGGCAAATTGAAACAAATGTTCACTTTTGCAATCAACATTTGCACCAACATCTAGCACTAATGTTCTTGAATGGATATTTGGCATTAAAGTGGCTATTGCAGGTCTAGCGATATTGGCTAATCTTCCAAGTCTTAAAGTAGCCAAACTCATAGTAGCTCCACTATGTCCAGCTGACACAACAGCTTTTGCTTTTTGATTTCTTACTAAATCTATGGCTTTGTAGATTGTACTATCTTTTCGTTTTAATGCATCTGTAGAATTTTCTTCCATAGCAAATACATCAAAAGCCTCTTCATATTCTATATATGAGTTTAATTCTTGAGGGATTAAGGTTTTAAGCTTTTGAGGATCTCCTACTAAGATGGCTTTAAATTTTCGCTCTTTTAGAGCTTGAATTACACCTTCTATAATAGGCTTTTCCCCAAAATCACCACCCATTGCATCAATAGCAATGCTCGTCATTGTTCTTAATATTCCTTAGTTACAGGATTTACACGATGAGGCATTTTGTAGCTACCATCTTTATCCTTAATAGGCATAGGTAGGGTAACTTTGTAATGAGTTCTGCGTTTTGCTGCGCGAGTTTTGCTCACTCTTCTCTTAGGTACTGCCATTTTTTACTCCTTTATTAATTTAAACATTTATTACAATAAAAATAATCACTTAAGTAAGATTGTAATTCACTTGTAGCAAGCTCTATTAAGTCAATATGAGAGTCAAAAAACTCCATAGTATCACTTAAAGTATTATTTTCATCTTTAAAAATTCCATCGCTTGCAAAAAGCTCTATATTTTGATCGATTTCAAGTTCCATTTCATCACCACATCGATCGCAATTTCTATAAGTAAATCCTTTAAAATTAGCTGTTATTTTAGCTAATTTTGGATTAACTTTTGTAATAGTTCCTTCAAAAACTATATTATCAAGATCTAGTTTAAAAGGATAAGCTACAGAGCTAAGTTTTGCAAAGGCAATTTTCATTATAAAATTTCAGTTTTTGAAAAGAAAAATTCTATTTCAATTTTTGCATTTTCCAAGCTATCGCTTCCATGAACCGCGTTTGCATCAATACTATCTGCAAAATCTGCTCTGATAGTACCAGGAGCCGCTTCTTTTGGATTTGTAGCACCCATTAATTCTCTGTTTTTTAACACAGCATTTTCGCCTTCTAAAACAGAAACCACAACCGGACCACTGATCATAAATTCAACTAAGTCTTTAAAAAATGGTCTATCTTTGTGTACAGCATAAAATTCTTGTGCTTCTTTTTCTGAAAGCTGTATTTTTTTTGTAGCCGCTATTCTTAGACCATTGCTTTCAAAGCGTGTTAAAATTTGACCAATAACGCCTTTTTTTACTGCATCAGGTTTAATAATAGAAAGTGTTTTTTCCAAAATCGTCCCCTTAATTTAGATAAGTTTTATATTTATAAAAGAGCTAATTATATCAAAAAATGCTTTAAAATTATATAAAAATTGTAATTTTGAGTTATAAAATGAAGAAGCTACAAGCATCTTAAATACTAGAAAGATGCTTGTATTGGGTATTAATTAAGCAAATACCGGAGTTGAGCCATCTCTTAAATCGCTTCCGATATTATCACGACTTGGTTGACCACTAACTACATCGCTCCATACAATACAGCCATCGGTTGGACATGCACTTGCACATGCTGGCTGATCATTATGTCCTACACATTCAACACATTTATCAGCGTAAACATAATATCTATCTTCGCCCTCAGGGTTATTTGCATCATCTACGATTGCACTTACTGGGCATTCATCTATACAAGAACCACATGCTATACAAATATCAGTAATTTTAACTGCCATTTTTTACTCCTTAAATATTAAAAGTTTAATATAAGATTATCAAAATTGTCTTAATTTTATTCTTAAAATCTTTTAATTTTGATAATAAAATTAATTTACATACAAATTTACACAATTAATAAATTTTTAAATTTACAAATGATATTATTTTGTTACAAATAAAATTTATTAATTAGGAGATAAACGATGATAGTAACTAAAAAAGCTATTGATTTTACAGCACCTGCTGTATTAGGTAATAATGAAATAGTTGGAGATTTTAATCTTTATAAAAATATAGGACCAAAAGGTGCAGTAGTATTTTTCTATCCAAAAGATTTTACTTTTGTTTGCCCTTCTGAAATTATTGCTTTTGATAAAAGATATCAAGATTTTAAAGATAGAGGTATTGAAGTAATTGGTGTATCTTGCGATAACGAATTCTCTCACTTTGCTTGGAAAAATATGCCTGTAAATCAAGGTGGTATAGGTCAAGTTAAATTTCCTTTAGTAGCTGACTTAACAAAACAAATTGCTAGAAATTTTGATGTTTTATTTGAAGAAGCAGTTGCTTTAAGAGGTTCTTTCTTGCTTGATGCTGATGGAACAATCCGCCATGCAGTTATAAATGACTTACCACTTGGAAGAAACATTGATGAAATGATTAGAATGGTTGATACTATGCTATTTACTAATGAACATGGTGAAGTTTGCCCAGCTGGTTGGAATAAAGGCGATGAAGGTATGAAGGCTGACCCTAAAGGTGTTGCTGATTATCTAAGTAAAAACGAAAATAAATTATAATTTTTTAAGCTGAAAGTTTTTCTTTCAGCTTAGTATAAATTGTGTTATAAAGTTACAATACTCTCAAAATATACTGATTAATATACATTTTTGATAAATGCTTTTAAAATATTATAACTAGGACATCATTGTAATAAATAATTTACTTTTTATTTTATATATTTATTATTTTGTTGTTATTTTATTGTATTAATAGCATGATAATCGTTGTATAAAAATTTACTACAAAATTTTAAGGAGCTGTTATGGTTTTTTCATTTTCTAAGAGCTTATCTTCAAAGCTTATATGGATAATGTGTGTAGGTGTAGTTTCTATTGTAATACTGATTAACTTAGTCAGTTATTTTAATTCAAAAAATAGTACTTTTGATTTACTAACAGAAATGCAAATAAACAATATGATGGATACAAATGCTCTGTATGATTTTTATGGAACAACTAAAAGATTAGCTATAGAATCTTTAGCAGAACAATTTTCTAGTAATTTAAATATGCCTTCAGAACAAATTATGCAAAATCTCAAACTAGCCGCAAAAACTTCTGGTTTTGAGCTAGTTTATGTTGGTTTTGAAGATAGTGGCAAAAATTATCAATCAGATGGTCAAGTACTTGATTTATCAAAGGGTTATGATACTAAAAATAGAGGTTGGTATAAAGAAGCTAAAGCAGCTAGAAAATTTATAACAACTGATCCATATAAATCTGTAACAACAGGAGAAATAGGAATTACTTATGCCATTCCTGTTTATGCTAATGGAAAACTCTTAGCGGTAGTTGGAGGTGACTATAATTTACATACTTTTTCTAAAGATGTTTTAGCTATAGGGCAT